>JBOIBB010000148.1:0-4067 GCA_050739335.1 Gammaproteobacteria bacterium | reverse complement strand
CGTTCGGACATGCATCGCCCTCCATCAATCGAGACCAACGTATTCACCTTGATGCCGAACAATCAGGCGCCCAAGTATCATCAACAACGACCCGGCATTTGCAGCCTAGCATCATGCGAATGCACTGCACAAAGCCGGCAGTGGTGTTCCACCGGGAACAGTGCGTCACTGTATTGATTGTCCGAAAGAGCAATCACCTGGAGGAACATCCAGCATCGTATTCTGACGGAAAGCCACTGCCTTGCTGTAGGCTGTGCGCACGCCAACTAGAGCAACCCTGCGGCACCCCGGTGAATTCAGGAAGCGGGTGCGGCTCTCTTTCACACCAAAACCAAGAGAAACCATTGTGAACCGACCATGGCCGCCGATATGCGCTGCTCTCGTCTTCCTGACTACCTCCCCCGTACTGCAAGCCCAAGGGCCGGCGCAGGGACCACAGACAAAAAAACCAAATACATCCGCGCCGGACGTTCAGCAACTGGGCCCAGTGCAAGTCGGCGCACAGCAGCAGATCCGCTACGCGACGCAGCCCACGTACACGGTGAAGAGCGCCGATCTCGGCCCGCTCGGCCCGTTGCCACTGCTGGACACGCCGTACTCGGTAACGGTTATACCGCAGCAGTTGATGGTCAATCAGCAGGCGCAGACCGTGAACCAAGTCCTGCGCAACCTGCCCTCCGTGGAAATTCGCGACCAGCAAGGGTTGCAGATCTCGCGGCCGCAAGCGCGCGGCTTCACCGGCACAGTAGTGCAGAACACCCGCCTCGACGGCCTCAACATCATCGGTACCACGGCGATCCCGGCGGAAAACCTCGGCAGTATCCAGGTGCTAAACGGCCTCGCTGGCTCCCTCTACGGGCCGGAGACACCGGCGGGAGTGTTCAACTACGTACTCAAGCGTCCGCCCGATCAGTGGTTGCTGGATTACACGCAGAGCCTGGATTCGGATTCGGTTCTTACCGGCCACCTCGACCTTGGCGGGCGCGCGGGCGCCGACGACCGGATCGGTTACCGGCTGAACCTGGTGCACGGCGAGGGCCAGAGTTTTGTCAGCGGCAGCCGCGTGAACCGCAGCTTGGCAAGCGGCGGTTTCGACTACCATTTTGATGATCGCACCACGCTGCAGACAAACGTGATGCATTACGCATCAGACGTGACCGGACTTCCCGGCAGCATCGTCTACGGCAGCGGCAGCAGCACCCTGTTGCCCCAGGCGATTGATCCCACACGCAAAGGCTTGCTCGGGCAGCCAGGAGCCGGGAACGACCTCACGACGGACACTGGCTTGACCAAGCTCACGCACGATTTCGGCAATGGCTGGCACTTTGAAATCGGAGGGCTCGACCAAGTCGCCATCCGCAACCTGCTCGGCATCACCAACCAGTTCACGGATAATTTTGGTGACTTCGACGTTATCAAGAACTTCAACGCCGTGTCCCGCTACACCATCTTCAGCAACCTCGCACGCCTGAGCGGCCATTTCGACCTGTTCGGTCTGCACAACGATGTGAGCTTTGCGACCAACGGCTTCGACAACGGCAGCTACAACTATCGCGACTCCATCGCCGTGCCACTCGGTCGTGCCAAGATCAGCCAGCCGGTAATTTTTCCGGTGCAACCAACGCCCGACAATGGCGGCCGATACAAATCCGGCGAGCTGCGTCAACAATCGCTGATCGCGGGCGACACGCTGCACTTTAACCCGCAGTGGGCGGTACAAGGTGTGCTCAGCGACTCCTTGGGCAGTTCCACGAGTTACGCCAAAAATGGCGCGGTAACAAAATCGAATAACCTCAACGGCGTGTGGAACCCGACCGTCAGCCTGATCTATACGCCAGACCATGCACTCACGCTGTATAGCACCTACGCCCATAGCACCGAGGTAGGTGACGTCGCGCCCGCGGGCACCGCCAACGCCAACGAATTCCTGGCCCCGTTTCACGACACACAACACGAAGCCGGCGCCAAGTACGCAGTTTCGGATAACCTACTGTTGACGCTTGCCGCATTTCGCATGACCCGGCCGCTCACCAGCACCAACGCGGCGACCAACGTTTTCGCCGTCGTCGGAACCCAGCGCGACGACGGCGTCGAGCTGTTTGCCCAGGGCGGCATCACGCCGCAACTGAGCGTTCTCGGCGGCTTGACCTACATTGACGCGCGGCTGCTCGACACCGGTGCACCCATGACTGACGACTAGCGCGTGATCGGCGTCCCGCGCGTCAAGAGCGATATTTCTCTGGACTACCATCCCTTCTACGCGCCCGGGTTTGCCCTCACAGGCACACTGCACGTCGAAAGCTCCCGTGCGCCCACCTTTACCAACAACAGTTTTGCACCTGGCTATGCCACATGGGGTGTGGGCGCGCGTTATTCCACACCTATCGGCCGGGATTTTCTGACCGTGCGCCTGCAGGTCATCAACGCCACCGATGTGTATTACTATTCCTCCATCGCCGGCGGCAACATCGTCGCCAGCGCCGGAGCAAATACCGCTTATTTCGGAGCACCCAGAACTGTTGAGGCGAGCGTTACGCTTGAGTTCCAATAATCCGCCGCACGGCACATACCTCCGGCCACAGTTCAGCAAATAATCAACCGGGATTGCACGCAGTCCGGGTTACCAACACCGCCTACCGCCAACCTCACGGAGTACACAGCACATGCTCCACCTGACTCCCGACACCGCGCTGCTGCGTAACCCCAGCCGTCAGTTTTCGGTCACGCTTCCCTTTGCGCTGCTGGCAAGCCTGTTCATCGCTTCCATCCTCATTCCGCTCGCGGTCATGTCGATCCAGGCGCTGTCTTCGCCGCGCGAGCTGCACGCCACGCTCCTGGATGCGTCGGTACGCAACGCCATCATTCTCAGCTTCGAGGCCGGAGCCATCACCGCGGCACTGTCGGCGCTACTCGGCATCCCGTTGGCGTGGCTCTTGTCGCGCGGCCGCCTTCCGGGCCGCAGCATTATCCAGACCATTGTTGACCTGCCGCTGACGATTCCGCATGTCGTCGCGGGCATCGCAATACTGTTTGTATATGGTCGCAGGGGGTTGTTGGGAGCACCGCTGCACCAGGCTTTTGGCCTGAGCTTCTGGGGAGCGCTGCCCGGAATCGTGGTGGCGATGCTCTTTGTGAGCGCCCCGTACACTGTCAGTGCCGCGCGCATCGCCTTCGATGGCGTGGACACACGCCTCGAAAGAGTGTCCCGCAGCCTGGGCGTCGGCCCATGGGAAACCCTGTGGCGCGTGGTGCTGCCGCTATGCTGGCGCGGGCTGCTAAGCGCGGTCACCCTGAGCTATGCACGCGCGATCAGCGAGTTTGGGGCCGTGGTGCTGGTTGCGTATTACCCCATGACCTCGCCCGTCAAAATCTACAACCTGTTTCTGGATTTCGGATTGCCGCGCGCCATCGCCATGTCATTCGAGGTGCTGATCGTGTCGTTGTGCGTGTTTCTGGTACTGCGCATCGCGGCGCATAAAAGGCCACAGCCGGCGTGACGCTCACCATCGAAGACCTGCAAGCGCGCCGTGGCACGTTTGCCATCGGCCCCATCAACGCACGCCTCGAAGCCGGAGATGCTCTCGCATTGATGGGTGCGAACGGCGCCGGGAAAACCACGTGCCTGGAAACCGTGGCCGGATTTTTTCGAGCTACGTCGGGGCGCATACAACTCGATGGCTCGGACATAACCCACTGGGTACCGGAGCGCCGGCGCTTCGCCTATCTGCCGCAGGACCTGGCGCTGTTCCCGCACCTCGACGTCGCAGGCAACATCGGCTTCGCGGCCAAGCCATCGGAACCGGGAGAACGGAGAAATCAAATCGCCGCGCTCATCGAGGAATTCGAGCTCGGAGCGATCCGCAGCTTTTACCCGCATCAACTCAGCCGCGGGCAGGCACAACGGGTGGCGATTGCGCGCGCACTGGCGACGAACCCGACTGCGCTGCTGCTCGACGAGCCCACCACCAATCTGGATCCGGCCGGCCAGAGAAGTTTCAATTCCCACATGCGCAAACTGCTTGCCGAACGTCGGCTCGCCGTCATCTACGCAACCCACAACGTACTCG
>JBOIBB010000147.1:0-7608 GCA_050739335.1 Gammaproteobacteria bacterium | reverse complement strand
CACCGCGTACCGCAAGCTCGGACTCGTGCAACTCGCCGACGACGACCAGAAGGTGCTGGAGCTGAATTTCCCCGGCACCTCGCCCAACTACAAGCCGCACGGACCGCATTGAAAGACAAGGTTTCGCGTGCTGCGTCAAAAGTGCCGCAATTTTCCACGCAGCACCCGGCACGCAGCACCCGGGTTTTAGCGGTGATACCCCGAGGTAATCGGATAGCGCCGGTCGCGGCCGAACGCGCGGCGGCTCACGCGCACTCCGGGCGGTGATTGGCGGCGCTTGTACTCGGCCTGCTGCACGAGCTTCACCACGCGCTTGACCGTGGCGGCGTCGAAGCCGAGCGCCACGATCTCGGCCACGGTCTTGTCCTGCTCCACAAAGGCGTCGAGGATCGGATCGAGAATGTCATAGGGCGGCAGGCTGTCCGAATCCTTCTGTCCGGGCGCGAGTTCTGCGGTCGGCACGCGTGCAATGACGGCTGCGGGAATCACGGGCGACAAACCGTTGCGATAGCGCGCGAGGCGATAGACGAGCGTCTTGCTCACGTCCTTGATGGGCGCGAACCCGCCGGCCATGTCGCCGTAGAGCGTCGCGTAGCCCACCGCGGTTTCGCTTTTGTTTCCGGTCGTGAGCAGCAGCTTGCCGGTTTGGTTCGACAAGGCCATGAGCAACACGCCGCGGCAGCGCGCCTGAATATTCTGCGCGGCGATACCGGCAGTCGCGTGACCGAGCGACGGTGCGAGTGACTCGAGAAACGCATTGAACGCGGGCTCGATGGAAATGTTGCGGTATTCGACACCCAGGGTTTCGGCCTGACGCGCGGCCTCGTCGAGGCTGAGTTGCGAGGTGTGCCGCGAGGGCATCATCACTGCCGTAACGTTTTCCTTGCCGAGCGCATCCACCGCGAGCGTGAGCGTGAGCGCCGAATCAATGCCGCCCGAGAGGCCCACGATCGCACCCCCGAAGCGGTTCTTGCCGGCATAGTCGCGAATGCCGAGCAACAGCGCGCGATAGACGCTTTCCCCTTCGCTCTCGTCCACGTGCACCGCGCCCGGCAAGATTCGCACGCGGCCCTCCACGACTTCGATATCCACTGGGTACAGACCGGTCTCGAAATTCGGCGCGCGCACCGCTACCTCGCCATCGGCGTTCAGGGCGAGCGAGCCGCCGTCGAACACGAGTTCGTCCTGTCCGCCCACGAGATTCACATACACGATTGGCACACCGGCCGCACGTGCCTGTTGGCTGAGTTCCGCTTCCCGCAGGCGCTGCTTGTCGAGTTCAAACGGCGAGGCGTTGGGAATCAAGAGGAGCTGGGCGCCGGCGGTAACCGCGGATTGCGGCGGCGCCGCGTGCCAGATGTCTTCGCACACGTTGATGCCGAGCTGCGCGCCGGCGATTTCCACCAAGGCGGTCGCGTCACCCGGCGTGAAGTAGCGCTTCTCGTCGAACACGCTGTAATTGGGCAACTCGCGCTTGCGGTAACTCGCGCGCAGCGTGCCGCCGCCAATCACACTCGCGGTGTTGTAGATGTGACCATCGGCGTAGCCCGGGTAGCCGACCATGATGTCGATGCCGCGCACCTCGCGGCACAAGCGCTCCACGCCCTGCTCGACATCGCGCCGCAGCCCGGAATGAAACAGCAGGTCTTCCGGCGGATAGCCGGTGAGTGTCAATTCAGGAAAAACTGCGAGCTCAGCGTGGAACTCGTCACGCGCGCGCGCGCTCGCCGTGAGAATCTGCTGCAGGTTGCCGGCCACATCGCCGACCAGCAGATCGAGTTGCGCCATGACCACACGCAAAGAGGTTTTCATGCGCGTATTTTCGCATAACAAAAATCCCCGTCAGATGGCAGGGACTTCCGTAATTACGGTAGGTTGGGGTGAGGTCCTCCGAACCCCAACAGCCGAGCGATGGGGTTCGCTTTGCTCACCCCAACCTAGGTCACGGGCTTTGTTCAGCGCCGCGCCCTGGGCTTCTTTTTAACGGCTTTTGGCTTGGCCTTGGCTGTAACCTCGTGTGCCACACGTGCAGGTTTTGCAGTTTTCGGCACCTTGTGCACCGGCTTGCCGTGTTTGCCCTTGAGTAGTTTCGCCATCGCCACGCCGAGCTCGGCCGGCGAGTGCACAGTCTTGACGCCCGCTTTCTCGAGCACCGCAAACTTGGATTGCGCGGTGCCCTGGCCGCCGGAGACGATGGCGCCCGCGTGGCCCATGCGCTTGCCGGGCGGCGCAGTCACGCCGGCGATGTACGCGACCACGGGCTTGCGCACCTGCGCGTGGATGTACGCGGCCGCGGCCTCTTCGTCGGAGCCGCCGATCTCGCCGATCATCAGGATGCCTTCGGTCTTCGGGTCCGCATTGAAGCGCGCAATCACGTCGATGAAGCTCAGGCCATGTACCGGATCGCCGCCGATGCCGATGCAGGTGGATTGGCCGAGCCCGGCATTGGTGGTCTGAAACACGGCTTCGTACGTGAGTGTGCCGGAACGCGACACGATGCCGACCCGGCCTTTCTTGTGAATATGGCCGGGCATGATGCCGATCTTGCACTCGCCCGGCGTGATGATGCCGGGGCAATTCGGCCCGATCAGCAGACAATTCTTGTTGCGGATCGCGGCCTTGACCTTGACCATGTCCACCACCGGAATGCCTTCGGTGATGCAGACGATCAATTTCACGCCGGCATCCGCGGCTTCGAGGATCGCATCGGCCGCGAAGGGCGCCGGCACGTAAATCATGCTGGCATCGGCACCGGTCATCTGCACCGCGTCCTGCACGGTATTGAATACCGGCAGGCCCAGGTGCTTCTCGCCGCCGCGGCCCGGAGTCACGCCACCCACCAGCTTGGTGCCGTAAGCGAGAGCCTGCTGGCTGTGGAAAGTTCCTTGCTTTCCAGTGAAACCCTGGCAGATCACACGGGTATTTTTATTAACCAGAATGCTCATTTAATAATCCTCAAAATCTTTGCTTGCCGTACGCGCTGCTGATCTTTGTAGGAGCGACGCTCCGAGTCGCGCTATTCGTGAATCGCGTTCCCGCAGACCGCACCTACAATTCATCGAATGGAAGTCACGACCTTGCGCGCAGCGTCCGTCAAATCATTGGCCGCGATGATCGCCAGCCCGCTCTTGCCGAGCAGCGCCTTGCCCTGCTCGACATTGGTGCCCTCGAGCCGTACCACCACCGGCACTTTCACGCCCACGCCTTTCACGGCATTGATAATGCCCTCGGCGATCACGTCGCAGTGCACGATGCCGCCGAAAATATTCACCAGAATGGCTTTCACTTCCGGGTTGGAGAGGATCAACTCGAAGGCCGCGGTCACGCGCTCGGTGGTGGCGCCGCCGCCCACGTCGAGGAAGTTCGCGGGTTTGCCGCCCTGCAGCTTGATGATATCCATGGTAGCCATGGCGAGACCCGCGCCGTTCACCATGCAGGCGATGTTGCCGTCGAGCGAAACGTAATTGAGCTCGTGCTGGCGCGCTTCACTTTCGCGCGGATCCTCTTGCGAAACGTCGCGCATGGCCGCGAGATCCGGATGGCGAAAGAGCGCATTGTCATCGAGATTGACCTTGGCATCCAGGGCGCGCACCTCGTGTGCCTTGGTGATGATGAGCGGATTGATTTCCACCAGGCTCGCGTCTTTTTCCATGAACAACCGATAGAGTCCCGTGACGATCTTGCCGAAGGTGGCGCGCTGACCCTTGTCGGTAATCCCGAGCGCATAGGCCAACTCACGTACCTGGAAAGGCTGCACGCCCGCCGCCGGATGCACGTGCACGCGGAGAATCTTCTCGGGAGTCTGGGCGGCGACTTCCTCGATTTCCATGCCGCCGGCCGCGGACGCCATGAACACGAGCTGTTCGCGGCTGCGATCAACAAGGAGCGAAAGATACAACTCACGCTCGATCTCGGAGCCTGCTTCGACCAGCACGGTGTGGATCGGCAGGCCGCCGGGGCCGGTCTGGTGCGTCACGAGCCGCTGGCCGATGAGCGCCGCGGCCGCCGCACGCACCTCGTCGTGGCTGCGGCAGAGCTTGACGCCCCCCGCCTTGCCGCGACCGCCCGCGTGTACCTGGGCCTTGACGACCCAGAGCGATCCGCCCAAGGTTCTGGCGGCTTCGACCGCCGCCTCGGGAGTGGTGGCCGGCCGGCCGGCCGGCACTGGAATGCCGTATGCTGCAAATAACTGCTTTGCCTGAAACTCGTGCAGGTTCATGATAAAAACGCGTGAGATGTGGGAATGGGGTTGGCTATTTTGAAACAAACCGCCACAGTTCGCAAAGGCACACGCCGTTCATGAATCAGTTGTCGCTGGTCGGCGCTGAAAAAATCCCCGTGGCGGTGCACACCAACACCCTGCCGTGGCGGGTGTTGCGCCTGCTGAACGTTTATCGGCTGCTGGTGGCCGCGCTCATTTTGCTGGTGGCCTTCACCGGCCGCTCGACACTCCTTGGCACGAACGATCCGCGGCTGTTCGCCGCGACCGGCGGGGCGTATTTTCTGTTCGCACTGCTCTGCGCTGTAAGCATTCACAAACGCTGGCCGGACTACACCCTGCAAGCGCAGATTCAGTTGATGGCGGACATCGCGGCCGTGCTACTGCTGATGCAGTCGAGCGGCGGGCCGGGGAGCGGCCTCGGCGCGCTGCTCTTTGTGTTCATGGTCGGCAACACAGTGCTCATCCTCTGGCGCAGCAGCATCGGTTACGCCGCGGTTGCGACGGTGCTGATCCTCGCCGACCAGACCTACCTGGTGCTCTACGGCCCCGCCTCGGAATCAGGCTACCTGCAGGCGGCGCTCACCGGCGTGGTGCTGTTCGTGGCAGCGATCTCGGGTTCCTACCTCGGGCGGCGCCTGCACGAGAGCGACGCGCTGGCGGTGCAGCGCGGCGTGGATCTGCAAAATCTCGCACAGCTCAACGATTACATCATCCACCACATGCATACGGGCGTGGTGGTGGTGGACGAGACGAGCCGTGTGCGTCTCGCGAACGAAGCGGCGCTCGCGAACTTTCGCGGTCACAGCGGCCACGACCTGCACTTGGGCGATCTCTCCCCGCACTTGCAGCAGGAGCTCGAGAGCTGGCGGGCCGGCGCGGGCGAGCAGCCGAAGACCTTCAATTCCGAGGACGGCAAACCGATCATCCCGCAGTTCACGCGCTTGACGCCCGGCAGCAATGGCGGCACTTTGATTTTTCTTGAAGATGCGAGCGAGTTGAGCGAACGCGTACGTCAAATGAAGCTCGCGGCGCTCGGCCGGCTCACCGGCAGCATCGCCCACGAAGTCAGAAACCCGCTGGCCGCGATCAGTCATGCCAACCAGTTGCTGGCCGAATCGCCGAACTTGAAGGGCGATGACCACCGTTTGACCGAGATTATCGCCGAGCATGCCCAGCGCATGGAACGCATGGTCGAAACCATCCTGCAGCTTTCGCGCCGCGACACCACGCGCGCCGAGGCGCTCGAGCTCGGGGTCTGGCTCAAGGACTTCGCGTCCGAGGTGCGAGCGCGCCACGGGCTTGCCGCCGGCGCGGTGACGGTGCACCTGGACACGGGCGAAGACGTGCGCGTACGTGTGGACCCCGGGCATCTTTACCAGATCGCCTGGAACCTCTCGGAAAACGCGCTGCGTTACGGGCGCCCGGCGCAGGGTCCGGCCGAACCCATGATCGAATACCGCGTGAGCCCGCTCACCGCGCAGGGCGGCGTGGCGTTCGCCATCCTCGACCGTGGCAACGGCGTGCCCAGGGATATTGCGGACCACATCTTCGAACCGTTTTATACTTCGAGCCCGCGTGGCACGGGGCTCGGGCTGTTCATCGCCCGGGAACTTTGCGAATGCAACCACGCACGGCTCACCTATGAACGGCGCCCGGAGGGCGGCAGTTGCTTCCGCATCCTCTTTGGCGCGCCGCAGGGATGGCTGGCCTGATGGCCGCAAGCAACGAACCCGTCGCCCTCATCGTCGACGACGAACCCGCAATTTGCGAGCTCCTGCAGCTCACGCTCGAGCGCATGGACGTGCATGCCATCACTGCGGAGACGCTCGCCGACGCACGCGCGTCGCTGCAGTCGCGTCCGGTGGATCTGTGTCTCACCGACATGCAGATGCCGGACGGCAGCGGACTCGAACTCGTGGCCTACATCCAGCAGCACATGGCGCAGGTGCCGTGCGCCGTGATCACCGCGCACGGCAATATGGAAACCGCCGTGCAGGCGCTCAAGAGCGGTGCCTTCGATTTTGTCTCCAAGCCGCTCGACATCGGCTACCTGCGCAACATGGTGAACACCGCGTTGAAACTGCGCGGCCAACGCAGCGGCAGCCTCGAGCGCGGCATGACACGTCTCCTGGGCTGCTCCGCCGCCATCGAACGCGTGCGCGCCATGGCCGGCAAGCTCGCACGCAGTCAGGCGCCGGTGCATATCAGCGGCGAATCCGGCAGCGGCAAGGAACTTGTGGCGCGGCTGATTCACGAAAACGGCCCGCGTGCCGACCATGCTTTCGTGGCGGTGAACTGCGGCGCGATTCCCACCGAGCTCATGGAAAGCGAACTCTTCGGCCACAAGCGCGGCAGCTTCACCGGGGCCGTGGCCGACAAGCAGGGCCTGTTCCAGTCGGCCGAGGGCGGCACGCTGTTTCTCGATGAGGTCGGCGACCTGCCGCTGCACATGCAGGTGAAACTGCTGCGCGTGATCCAGGAAAAGGCCGTGCGTCCGGTGGGCGCCGCCAAGGAAACCCTGCTCGATGTGCGCATCCTCTCGGCCACCCACCACTCGCTCGCGGAGATGGTGCAGAACGGCAAGTTCCGCGAAGACCTTTACTACCGAATCAACGTCATCGAGCTGCAGGTGCCGGCGCTGCGCGAGCGCAAGGAAGACATCGGGCTGCTGGCTGAGAACATCCTCGCGCGTCTCTCGCTGGGCCACGGCCGGTCGGCGGTGCAGCTTGCGCCCGACGCTCTCACGTTTCTCGAGAGCTACGCCTTCCCGGGCAACGTGCGCGAGCTTGAAAACATTCTCGAGCGCGCGCTCACGCTCGCCGAAGACAATGTGATTCGCGCGAGCGATATCCATCTACGTCACAGCCCCGAGCCCGCCACCACGGTGCAGCCAGAGGCATCCTGGACACCCGAGCCGGACGACATGGACGATCGCACCGTGCCGCTCGGCAGACAGTTGGGCAACATCGAGAAGGACGCCATCCGCAAAGCACTCGAACAGACCCGTTACAACAAGACCGCCGCCGCCAAGCTCCTCGGCATGAGCTTTAGGCAATTGCGCTACCGCATCAAGAAACTCGGGCTCGATTGAACCACGAGCACGCGCGAACAAGAATGCCCGCAACGGCCTGCGGCCTTATGCAGGCCTACATCGAAAGAACGTTTCTTCGTAGGCCCGCATCAGTCCGCGTTGCGGGCACTCTGATAAATTTATTCCCGTAGGCCTGCATAAGCGAAGCGTTGCAGGCACCCCGATAAATTTGTTCCCGTAGGCCCGCATAAGCGCCACATTGCAGGCATCCCGATAAATTTATTCCCGTAGGCCTGCATAAGCGAAGCGTTGCAGGCATCCTGATATTTTTGTTCCGGTGCGCTCGCATAAGCAC
>JBOIBB010000146.1:0-4060 GCA_050739335.1 Gammaproteobacteria bacterium | reverse complement strand
ATCACGAGAATTTTGCTCATCACAGCACCCCCTTGTCTTTGAGCGCCGCCACCAGGGCCGGCACGTCCGCCACCTTCTTGCCACCTTCGCGCTTGGGCGGCGGAGCGTAGTGTGTCGCCTCAAGCGCAGGCGCCGCGGGTAGCCCGAGTTCATCGAGCTTAAGGGTGGTGAGCGGTTTGCTGCGCGCTTTCATGATGTCTGGCATCTTCACGAAGCGCGGCGTGTTGAGCCGCAAGTCCGTAGTCACCACTGCCGGCAGGTCCACCTCGATGGTTTCCAGCCCGGCATCCACTTCACGCGTGACGGTCGCCTTGCCGTCCTTGAGTTCCAGTTTCGACGCAAACGTCGCCTGCGGACGCTCCCACAGCCCTGCGAGCATCTGGCCGGTTTGATTGCAGTCGTCGTCAATCGCCTGCTTGCCGAGAATCACGAGATCCGGCTGTTCGCGTTTAACCAGTTCCAGAAATACGCGCGCCGCCATCAGCGGCTGGACCACATCACCCGCCTGCACCAGCACGGCGCGATCCGCGCCCATGGCGAGCGCCGTGCGCAACTGCTGCTGGCATTCAGCGCCTCCGATACTGACCGCCACAATCTCGGCCGGAGTGCCGTGTTCGCGGATACGCAACGCCTCTTCAAGAGCAATCTCGTCGAAGGGATTGATGCTCATCTTGACGCCGTCGGTGTTGACGCCGCTGCCGTCTTTTTTGACCTGCACGCGCACGGCGAAATCCACTACTCGCTTGATTCCAACCAATATTCTCATCTTACGCAATTCCTGTCATTTAAAGTCTCTGAATCAACTCAACCCGGTTGCCAAAAGGATCGCGGAACTCAAAGCGTTCATGGCCAGGGATTTGCTCTCCGCTGAGCAATCCAATTCCGACATCGGTTAGCCGTTTGCACCACAGCGCAAGGTCGCTGACCTCGTAGGGGATATGTACTTTTGTAAGTTTTCGTTCCACTCCATCTTCGACGCCGATGTGAACTTGCCGGTCGCCGACTTGAAGCCACAGTCCGCCGCGGGCTCGCTGGGCCGGCGGTTTGGGCACTTCCTTCAAACCCAGCAGGCCACAATAGAACTCACGTGCTTCCCGCTCTCTGCCTTTGGGGATTGCGATCTGCGCGTGGTGGATGCCTGTGATCATGTGTCAGAGGCTCCAATAATTTGGGCCAACGCTCCATTTTTTGACTTGCCCGCGCACGGCGAAGTCTATGACTCGCTTGATTCCAACCAATACTTTCATCTAATGCTCGCGTGTCAAATTGTGCAACTTAAAGTAACTCAAGCGTGAACGCTCTGCCCATCCAAAATCTTCAGTTCTCCCTGCTTCCACAGTCGCCATAGCATATACGTCATATAGCAATCCGCCTCGTTGCTTCCTTCATAAGTAGAAGGGAACTCTGGCAACTGCATGAAATGTTCAATATACGTGTCTCTTAAGCACTTTCCCCAAATGCGCTCGCTCCAGATTATTTCTCGCATATCTGTATGCGTTCCGTTTAACGGGTACTCGTCCCCTTCTGGCAACCCAGCAAAATGCCCTAGCTGTGCCAAATCATAATGCTTGCCGTTATACGTCACGACCTCGCTTGTCTTGGCTATTCGTTTCAACGCCAGTGAGATTCGTCGCCCTCGATATGGAGTGTAAGTATGATTCGATGCGGAATAGATTCCGATAATCTCTTCACCGGTATCAATTACCAAAGTGTTTCTCATTGTCAAAGGTTCTGGTAATTCGGTCCGGAGCCACCTTCCGGCGTGACCCAGGTGATGTTCTCGTAGGGGTCCTTGATGTCGCAAGTCTTGCAATGCACGCAGTTGGCGTCGTTGATCTGCAGACGCCGCTTGCCGTTCTCCTCAACCATCTCGTAAACCTGCGCGGGGCAATAGCGGGTGCAGGGATTTCCGTACTCTCGCGCACAGCGGTCCACGCAAATGTTCATGTCGTGGATAATCAGGTGCGAGGGCTGATGCTCATCGTGGCTGGTCGTGGCAAAGAACACCGACGACAGGCGGTCCTTGGGCGGCAGCGTGCGGGTCACGTAGTCCTCCGCTGAGTGCAAGTGCTCGCCGAGTTTGTGCAGGCTCCGCCAGTCCGCATGGTTCTTCCAGGTCCAGGGCAGTTTGCCGAAGGTGACAGTCTCGAGAGCGGCGTTCAGCAGCCCGAGCCACAAGCCCTTCTGGAACCCGGGGCGCAGGTTGCGCACCTTGTGAAGCTCGCGGGCCGAAGGCGACGCGCGCCAGCGCGCATCAAAACCCGCGCTCGTGCCCTGCTCGGCAATGTGTTCGGCCGCCAGCATGCCCGAGCGGATCGCCATGTGGGTACCCTTGATCTTGGGCACGTTCATGGTGCCGGCAGCATCGCCGACGAGCAGTGCGCCCGGCATCTCAAGCTTGGGAAGCGACTGCAGGCCGCCTTCGATCATGGCACGGCAGCCCGCCGACACGATCTCGCCACCTTCGAGCAGGGATTTCAGGCTCGGGTGGTGCTTGAACTGCTGGAAGGCCTCGAACGGCCGGAACATCGGGTCCGAATAATCCAATCCCGCCACAAAGCCGACGTACACCCGGTCGTGGTCGAGGTGATACACGAAACCACCGCCGTAGGTATCGGTATCCAGTGGCCAGCCGAGGCTGTGTTGCACATAACCCGGATGCACGCGCCCCGGTGGAAGCTGCCAGAGTTCCTTGAAGCCAATGCCATAGGTCTGCGGTGAATTATTGACGTCGAGCTTGAATTCCTTGATCAACACTTTGCTGACACTGCCGCGGCAACCCTCGGCCAGCACCGTGACCGCCGCGTGGATATCCACGCCGGCGGCAAAATTCGGACCCGGGGTGCGATCCTTGTTGAGGCCCATGTCGCCGCAGCGCACGCCGATGACCTTGCCGTGTTCGACGAGCGGCGCGGCCGCCGGGAAGCCTGGGAAGATCTCCACGCCCAGCCCCTCGGCTTTCTGCGCCAGCCATGCACACAGACTTCCGAGTGAAATGATGAAATTGCCGTGGTTGTGCATCTGTGGCGGTGTCGGCAACTTGATGCGTCGCGTCTTGGTAAACAGCACGAATTCATCCCGGGCAGCCGGTACGCAGATCGCCGGCGGAGTCTTGCGCCACTCGGGCAAGAGCTTGTCGAGGGCCCCGGGTTCCATCACGCAGCCCGAAAGAATATGTGCACCCACCTGCGAACCCTTCTCGAGCACGCACACTTTGGTTTCCGGCTTGAGCTGCGTCAGGCGAATCGCGCACGCGAGGCCCGAGGGTCCCGCGCCCACGACCACCACGTCGTAATTCATGACTTCGCGCTGGATTTCCATGGATTTCCCGCCGAGCAACCCGCCGCCTTGCACGCCCAAGCCATTCTACCGTCTTGCGCTCCTGGACTCATGCCGAGAACCTGCTGACGTCGTGTGTGGCGACGTGGCAGATGCTTCCGAGACATGCGTATTCACGCGCGTTTCCTACTGCGGATCGATGCGGCCCGTGCGCAATGTGCAGCACACACTCGGGCGTCGTTTCACAAATCCGCGCGCGTACAGTATGGGCCAGCGCGAACGCGTTCCGGTTATTTCGGCTGCATGCGAATCGCGCCGTCCAGCCGGATGACGCTGCCGTTCAGCATCACGCTCTCGCAAATCTGCTGTACCAGTTGCGCGTACTCCTCGGGCTTGCCGAGTCGCGACGGGAACGGCACCTGCGCACCGAGCGACTTCTGCACTTCCTCCGACATGCCCGCCATCATCGGTGTCCAGAAAATCCCGGGTGCGATCGTCATCACCCGAATGCCAAAGCGCGCAAACTCGCGTGCGATCGGCAAGGTCATGCCGACGATCCCGCCCTTGGAAGCGGAGTAGGCCGCTTGCCCGATCTGGCCTTCGAAAGCCGCCACCGAGGCGGTGTTCACGATCACGCCGCGCTCGCCGTCGGCGTTCGGCTGGTTGGACTGCATGACATTGGCGGCCGCCTTGATAAGGTTAAAGGTGCCGATCAGATTGATGTGGATGACCTTGGAAAAGAAATCGGTTTTCATCGGACCTTCGCGTCCAAGCGTACGCC
>JBOIBB010000145.1:0-22264 GCA_050739335.1 Gammaproteobacteria bacterium | reverse complement strand
CAGCGGCGGGATGTCCGAGCCCTTGCACAAGAGATAACCGATGCCGGCCTCGCCTTCGATCGGCACCCCTGAAGTTTGCAGGTCCGCGACGTCGCGATACACAGTGCACAAGGAAACGCGGAGCGTGTCGGCGAGCCGCCGTGCCGCATGCGCTGATGATGTAACCGCCGCGTTCGCAGCGCCAGTGGGCGTCAGGTCAAGCCCATCTCGGCCGCCAGTGCTTCATTGGCTTTGCGGGCGCGCACTTCTGCCGGACGCGACAGCACGCGCTCCATATAACCGGCGATGACCGGTGTCGCCTCCACCAGCTTGAAGCCCGTGACGAAGCCCAAGGCGTTGCCCCACAGCACATCGGCGGCGCTGAAACGTTTGCCGAGCAACCATGGCCCCGGCGTCAGTGCCTGCTCGATGGCTTTCACTGTGGTGTCATAGTCCGCGTACGAAGATTGCATGCGCGGAGCGGGTGCGCGGTGCATGGCGCGATCGCTGACCGCAAGTTCGAAGCAGGCGGCGTAGAACACCAGCCAGCGCAGATACGGCCCGCGGTCGGGATCGTCCAGGGCGGGGGCGAGTCCCGCCTGCCGGTACAGGTCGGCGAGATAAATGAAGATGGCGATGGTTTCGGTCACCACCACGCCCTTGTGACGAATGGCCGGCACCTTGCCCATGGGATTGATGGCCAGGTATTCGGGCGAGAGCTGCTCATTGTGACGAAAATCAAGAATACGTTGCTCATACTCGGCGCCGAGTTCCTCCAGGAGTGCGCGTGTCATGTTGGCGCGGCTGCGGGGGTTGTGAAAAAACACGAGATCGGAAACGGGGTTCATATGAGGC
The DNA here is from genome assembly GCA_050739335.1 of Gammaproteobacteria bacterium. GTDB lineage: Bacteria > Pseudomonadota > Gammaproteobacteria > Natronospirales > REEB76 > REEB76. Next base: position 21,430 of record JBOIBB010000145.1, on the reverse strand, counting down.
TCCGGGTTGTGAGAGGGCCTGTGCAGGATAGCCCAGGGTTGCTGACAACGTGCTGTCAGCAGTCACCAGCAACTTGCAGGCAGGATCAGTGGTGGTCAGATGGTTCGTCTGCACGGCGAACGTTTCGTCCAGGATGTCGGTGCAGGGCGAAGGATACAGAGCTGCGGTTTATGGCAGGTCTTGGCGCAAGGCATTAAAAAATCCACTGAACTCGGAAGGGGTTCAGTAGGAGTCATTAGCCTTTGAAGGCGCTCGGGGGTGAACTCCATCACCGCTCGACAACGGCCGCGAGGGGAACACAGCCGGGCTGGGCCGTCAACTTGACTGAGTGATCGCTCCCGAGTGGAATCTCACGCCTCGTGTTTCACGCGGGAGCGCGGGTAGTTCAGTCCTGGTTGGCCAGGAACGGATGCGGATGACGTTGCAGCGCTTTCCAGCCGTGCCAAGCCAGCGGCCACAAAGGGCAATCCAGGTAAGCCAGACGAAGAAAAGAATAATTTGGAACGGGCGAACAGTGCCGGTACCCAAGTGATCTTGTAATGGGAACTCGACAACTACGCTCAGCGAGGTCAACACGAAAAACCCCAAGTACATTGGGCCGTTTGCGCCGCGCGCCATGGTTCGCCCATCAATAGCGCAGAGTGCGCCCGCCCCCAACCAGCTCAGGCTGGCACCCATAGCCGACAGCACGAACACGAAGGTGCCGGGCCGCGCATGCACTGCGGCCGCGATGGCCCAGGCGATCAATGAGATGACGGCGATAGTGATGGAATACTTTTTCAGCGTGGCCTTAAGAATATTGCGCTTTTGCGCCTCGGGTGTTCCGAGCCCCGGCAGCAGCGCAAGCAGCGGCAACTCCGCCGAGGAGCGAGACCAACGTGTGCGCGATCTCGCGCAGGAGCTCGCGGCGCGCGATTGGATCGAGCGCCGCAGCGGGTTCGTCCAAGACCAACAACTCGGGTTGCGGTGCCAGTACGCGGATGATGTCAACGCGCTGGCGTTCGCCCGGCGAGAGCTTGGCCAACAATTTGTCAGGCGGAATCTGCCAGCGCGCGAGCATGCGCTCGGCGTAGCGATGGTCCCAACGCGGATAAAAGCGCGCGAGGTAATCAAACATCTGCGCGGCCGTGAGCCAGGCGAGCGCGTCCGGTTGCTGCGGCACGTAACCGAGCCGCTCCTTGGAGCGATCCGAAAGCCTGAGCGCCGGCTCGCCGAAAACCAACGCGCGGCCGGCCTCCGGCTCGAGCAGCCCCAGCATGATGCGAATCAAGGTGGACTTGCCGGCTCCGTTTTTGCCGATCAGGCCGAGCACGCGTCCACTCGTGATCGCGAGATCAATCCGGTCGAGCACCGCGTGGGAATCGTAACGTTGGCTGATTCCACTCGCCACGAGTGGCACAGTACGGAAATCCGAATCAACTCGATTGACGGCGCTCATAAGCTATTCCTCCAACAATTTGCCGAGCCGGCGCAAAACCGCCGCGGCTGGCAGTTTCAACTCGCGGCTCTGGCGGGCCAGAGCTTCAAGCTGCGGTGCGAGCAAGGTCAGACGTTCGGCCTGGGTCGGGTTCGATCTGGGCTGCTCGGCGACTACCATGCCCTTGCCGAGCAGGCGCTCCAACAGCCCCTCGGACTCCGCGAGGCTGTAGGCGCGCGATACGGTCATGAGATTGACGGCGTGATAACCGGCGACCTCGCGCACCGAAGGCAGCCGCTCGCCGGCCGCAAGCTGGCCGCCCACGATCAGGCGGCGGAGCTGTGCGACGATCTGCCGGTAAATCGGTTCGGCGGATGCGGGCTGGATGGTCAGTTCCAAGGCGTCCATGTGTATAGATATACTAATACACATGAGAACCTGCCAAGTCTGAGTTGCAGCGACGGGGCTAGATATCGGTGCAGGCGCCTGGGCGGACTGCGGACGCGCTAAAACCAGCCGGTCAGAAGGACTTTTGGTTAGAGAGGAGCGGTAGGAGGAAAGAATTGAGCACGTGCGCTCAACGCTTGGCCGGGGCGTCCCGTGTTCAGTACGGGCGCTCTGCTATCACAGCACGCGCCGACGGTTCGGCCCGAGTCAGCGCTCGAGTATCGCGGTTACGCCCATCCCGCCCCCGGTGCAGATCGAGATCAACCCGCGGCCCTTGCCCTTTTGAACGAGAAGTTTCGCGAGCCCGGCAATGATGCGTCCACCGGTCGCGCCGAAGGGGTGACCGAGCGCGACGCTGCCGCCTTTGACATTGAGTTTCTTGAGATCAATCGAGCCGAGCGGCTGCTTGCGGCTGAGGCGCACCCGGCAGTATTCCGCCGATTCCCAGGCTTTGAGCGTAGCGAGCGTCTGCGCCGCAAAGGCTTCATGGATTTCGTAGAAATCGAAATCCTGCAATTTAAGTCCGGCCTCGTCCAGCATGTTGGCCACGGCATAAGTCGGTGCCATCAACAGGCCTTCGTGATAAGGCGTCGCCATGCCGGCGAAGTCCACGCCGGCCGCCGCGAAATGCGTGAGATAGGCCTGGATCGCGTAGCCGTGGGCCTTGGCCCAATCCTCGGACGCGAGCAGCACCGCCGAGGCGCCATCACTGAGGGGCGTCGAATTGCCGGCGGTGAGGGTGCCCGTGCCGGTCTTGTCGAAGGCCGGCCTGAGTTTCGCGAGTTTTTCGAGCGTGGTGTCGGGGCGCACGTTGTTGTCGTGATCCACGCCGTTGAACGGCGAAACCAGATCGTTGAAGAACCCTTCCTTCCAGGCTGCCGCGGCTTTCATGTGGCTCGAATAGGCAAATTCGTCCTGCTCTTTGCGGGTGAGCTTCCACTCTTTGGCCATGAGTTCGCAGTGCTGGCCCATGGACAGGCCGGTACGTGCTTCAGTGACCGTGGGGAAATGCGGCTTCAAGTCGCTTGGCCGCCAGCGCGCCATGATCGCGAGCCGCTGGCCGAAGGTCTTGGCACGGTTGAGATCCAGCAGCAGTTGTTGGTAATGGTGGCCGAACACGATCGGCACATCACTCGCCGAATCCACGCCGGCGGCAATCGCCGAATCGAGCTCGCCGACGGCGATGCGCGTGCCAAGCTCGACGGCGGTTGAGAGCGAAGTTCCGCAGGCGCGGTCGAGGTTGTGCCCCGGGGTGTGCGGATCGAGACCGCTGCCGAGCACCGCCTCACGCGTCAGGCTCCAATCGCGCGCGTGTTTCATCACCGCGCCGGCCGCCACGTCACCCACGGTTTTGCCCTTAAGGCTGTATTTGTCTACCAGCGCCTTGAGCGCGGCGGTGAGCATCTGCTCGTTGTTGAGGCGCATGTAGCCGCTGTTGATGCGGCAGAAAGGGATGCGCATGCCGCCCACGATGGCGATCGGACGCGGAAGTTTGATCATGGCGAGCTCCTTGCAAACGCGGAAAACGACGTGGCGCGGTTTGCGCACCGCGTTTTGATTGACGTGTCAGCTATGATGCCACAGCGCGGGAAGGTGGGCCTTGATCCGCGGCGCGTTACCCGACGCTTACCACGGTACTTACGCGGTAAAGCACTACCGCATGCGCCGGGATCTCGGCGCCGATCATCAACGCGCGAGTGTCGGAGACCTGCTGGTTCCAAAGGTTCTTGAGCTGGTAGCGGCCGCCCGGCAGGCCGAGGGCGAGCACGTTCACGCTGACTTTTTTCGCATGCTCACTCTTGTTGAAAAACGCGACGGCATGGTCGCCGTTCGCAAGCGGACGCACGAGGACATCTACCGGCCCGATTTGCTTCACGACGGAAGCCGGCTTTCCGAGCGGATCTTGATCAATCGCAATCACCTCGCGATTGGACAGTATCTTGAGTGCGGCCGGCGAGAGCTTGGCAACGTCGGTGCTGATCAGAAGCGGCGAGGCCATCATCGCCCACAGGCTGAACTGCGATTGCTGCTCGGTGAGGTTCATGCCGGGGTTGCCGACTTCGAGCATGTCGGCGTCATTCCAGCCGCCCGGGAAAGCGTATTTGGCGAGGCCCACGTTGCCCTCGTAATTGGCCACCACGCTCTTCCAGGCATCGAAGATGTCATCGTCGGTGCGCCACAGGTTGCACACCGAGCCGATCCAGCGCATGACCTCGGCGAATGGTTTGGGTTTGCCGAACACGTAAGCGGGCGGTGAGCAACTGAACACGATGTCGCGCCCGGATTTCTGCAACGCTGCGCTCACTTCGCCGTACACGATGTGCGCCACCGCGGAGAAATTCTTGCCGGGATATTTGTCCATCGGCGGATAGCAGTAGTCGAGCTTCAAGTAATCCATGCCCCAGGACGCAAAGGTCTTGACGTCCTGCGCGATGTGCCCGTACATGCCGGGCGCGTTTTGGCAAGTCATGTAGCCGGCGTCTTCGTAGATGCCGAACTTGAGTCCCTTCGAATGAATGTAATCACCCAGCCATTTCATTCCGTGCGGAAAGATCTTGGGATTAGGCACCAAGTCGCCGGCCGCGTTGCGCTGCTTTTGCATCCAGCAGTCGTCGATGTTGACGTAGTCGTAGCCAAGCTTCGCGAGCCCCGTGGACACCAGCGCGTTGGCGGTGTCGACGAAGAGCTTTTCATTGAGCTTGCACTCGTAGTGCGCCCAGTTGTTGAAACCCATGGGCGGCGTGAGTGCGAAACCGTTGTAGGAATGGTGTTGCGGCGCAGCGCGTGCGCCTACGCCGAGGCCCAAGGTGAGCAGCGCACAGACAATAATTATTGGCAGACGGAATCCGGTGGGTTTCATTGGTGTAATCCGGTTTCGATGCGGGTGGGCAGTGTCGCGCGCCGCGCCGCGCGCGGTCAACACCGCGAACCGGCGGTGCGTGGCCCTGATATGATGCGCGCCCTTGCCTGCGCGCCAGTTGCCATCCCATGCGTGATGCCCCTACCCCAAAGCTGAGCGGCAGCGCAACGCCGCGGGGGCGCTGGGTGGCGCGGCGTGCCGAAGCCCATGCGATCCTCGTGATTGGCGGGCCGCTCATCGTGAGCAACTTGGCGCTGGTCGGCATGTCGTTCACCGACACGCTCATGTCCGGGCGCCTCGGCGCGCCCATCCTCGCGGGGGTCGCGGTTGGCACCAACATCTGGACCCCGGTGTTCTTGTTCGTGATGGGCGTGCTCATGGCGCAGTCGCCGACGGCAGCGCACCTCTACGGCGCGCGCCGCCAGGCGGAGATCGGCGGCTACACGCGCCAGGTGGCCTGGCTCGCGCAGTTTTTCGGCTGGGGCGCATTTGTCCTGTTGCGCCATATGGCGCCGTTCCTGCGCGCCATCCACATCGAGCCCGCGATCATCCCGACCGCCACCGCCTATCTCGACGCGCTCGCCTGGGGCATGCCCGGGGTGTGCCTCTACCAGACGCTGCGCTTTACCACCGAGGGTATCGGGGAGACCCGTCCGATGCTGGTGGTGGCGCTCATCGGGCTCATGCTGAACGCGCTGCTCGATTATCTGCTCATGTACGGGCGCCTGGGTTTGCCGGCGCTCGGCGCGGCGGGCTGCGGGTATGCCACGGCGATTACCCAGTGGTTGATGTTTTTCCTGCTGCTCGCCTGGATGCGTTGGCAACCGCTCTACCGCCCGCTCGCGATCTTTGCGCACTTCGAATGGCCGCACGCGCGTCGTCTGCACGAACTTCTCTGGCTCGGGGTGCCGATTGCCGTGAGCTTGTTCATGGAAACTTCGCTGTTCGCGGGCGTGGGCCTGATCATGGGCACGCTCGGCACCGACATCGTGGCTGCACACCAGATCGCGCTCAATTACGCGTCGCTGGTGTTCATGGTGCCGATGAGCCTGGCGCTTGCGATTTCGGTGCGCGTTGGTCAGGCGCTCGGGCGCGGCGATGCACGCGCGGCGCGTTTCGCGGGCTTGGTGGGCATCGGCTTGTGTCTTATCTTCGAAGTAGCCTCGGCGCTCAGCATGCTCATCTTCCCGCACTGGATCGTGGCGGCCTACACCCGGGACCACGCAGTCGCGCGGATCGCCGTGAGCCTGCTGTATATAGGCGCGCTCTTCCAGTTCTCGGATGGCGTGCAGACGAGCGCGGCCGGTGCCCTGCGCGGCTACAAGGACACGCGTGTGCCGATGGTCATCACCATCGTTGCGTATTGGCTCGTGGGTTTTCCGCTGGCGTTTATCTTCGGCATTCACCTGCGGCTCGGTCCGCAGATGATCTGGGTGGGATTCATTGCCGGGCTGACCGTGGCCGCGGTGTTTCTGCTCACGCGCTTCCTGCGTTACAGCCGCCGCGCAGTGCGCGCAACGCTCAGCGGAAATCCCACTGCACTTTGAACGTCAATTGATTGCCGGGTGCAAAGGTCGGTACGCCGAGGCCGGTGGTCTCGGTCACCAGGCCGCGGTTCCAGATGAGGTAAATGTTGCTCGCGGAATCCATGATCCAGTGAAACTGCGTGTACCAGCTCACGCCCGGAATCGCGGCGGAATACTGCGCCAGCGTGGTGACATACATATTCGGCGTGAACGAGTAGGTCGCCCCCAGGGTTGAGAGATGCTCCGTGAAGTTCCCCTGCGGCAGGTAGGCAAAGAATTGTTCCTGCGCGGTGCTGAGCTGCAAGCGTCCACCGAACAGGTTCCAGTTCAGTTGGACTTTGGGGTGGTGCATGGTGCCGGTGTAGTAGCCGCCCCAATAATCGCTGAGCTTGACCACGAACGGATGAAACTGCGGAGTCCAGAACTGCAGGCCGTAATAGTTCCATAGATACTGTCCCGCCGGAATGTTGACACCGGGATAGGTTTCGAATGGCTGCGGGGGAGCGTCATACTCCTGATAGGCATCAAACTCGTAGTAGTAGCCACTCACGGTGTTGAAGTTCGGGTAGAGGTGCCACTCGGAGCTTTGTTTGCCGCCGTCGATGCCGTCCACCTCGGTATAGGTTCCGTGCCAGAAAAACTGCTGGATCCAGTTCCAGGTGTTGCTCTTGGGGCGGGGAGCGTAATCCAACTCGCCGTAATATTGCTTGGTGCCGGGCCGCGGCAGGAAACCCAGGCCCGGGTTCAGCGCGGCGCCGTACACGTTCATGTTGGCGCGCACGATCCACAGATCATTCGGATAGTCGAGCCCGAACCCATAGCCACTCGGGCTGCCGGGGGCGTTTAGGTTGTCCGAGGAACGCGCGGTCCAGGCGAACAAGTCCAGATTCTTGTTGCCCTGGAACGAGCTGGTTTTCCAGAGGGCATCCGTTCCCATCAGGGTGTTGTTCTTGGTGCCGGTCGGCTCACCGTGGGTAACCAAGGCACCGACCTGCAGATTATCCGTGACGTTGTAAGCGCCGCGGCTGACAAACAAATCGGCGGCGTCGGAAACGTTGCTCGCACTCATGTGCACCCCCAACAGGCCGAACGAGCCGGCGTCCGATTGTGCGAGTACCTTGACGCCCTCGCGCAGAGGCACGGTCTCGCCATCCAGCAAGCCAATACTGCGCGACTGATAGGGGATGAAGAGCGTGCCGGCATTACCCGTGAGATCCATGCCGAAGGTGAACAGTTGCGAACCTTCCAGGAAAAATTGGCGGGTCTCGGGGAACGACAACGCGAAACGCGTGGTGTTGATTTGTTCTTGGTCGGGTTGGGCTTCCGAGAAATCCGTGTTGTAGGTAAACAGCCCGGCTACGTCCGGGCTGAAGTTGTACTTGAGATCAAAGCCCGCCTTGCTGGTGCCACCTTGGTTGGACCGGTATTTCACCAGCCCGTAGGGGCGGAACTCAAGGCCGCTTTGCTGGCTGACGCCGCTCAAACCCATGAGTTGGCCTTCGCGCGGCAGGTTGTAAACCGAGGAGTTGAGTGTGAAGCCGGACCAGTTGAGTGTCATGGTCTTGCGCGGCACGTTGCGGCTCACGTTGAACCCCCACGCGGGCGCGCCAGTTTTGAATTGCAGCGAGCGCAAGTCAATCGCCATTACCGCCGTCCAGCCGTTGGCGTTGCGATGCACGGCGGCCTGCCAGATTCCGTTCCAGTTGGTATCCACCGCGCCGTAAGGACTGCCGTTGGAAGAGGGCGGCAGCAGACCGTCGGTCATGGCGCCTGCGGCATTCACCTGAAACACGTAGGCGCTGCGTTGGGAATCAAAAGTATCGAGTACCACGGTGACGCTGTCATCGTTCATCAGGCCGCTATCGCGCAGGAGTGTGGTTGTGGAGATCTTGGCCGGGTCGGGGTCGTCGCAGATGAAGCCTATATAGAGAGTGTGTGCGCCATGCAGCAGCAATACTTGCGTATGGAAAGGTGTCGGCTGACCCGGGTCCGGGCTTTGCTGGGTCAGCTCGATTACCCCCGCCTTCCGCCACGCCGGATTATCCAGCCGCCCGTCGAGCGTAAGCGGGGCGGAGACGGCCGGTGCCGTCACGGTTGGCACGGTGCTCTGTGCTCGTGCGCGCATCGCCGGAATCAGGCCGGCTGCAATGATCGCAAAGGCCAGACGTATCCCTTTGCGGGCGTGGTTTCTGAGCTTAGAGACCATCACCTTGACATTCGTGCAAGTGAATCCCGAAAGAGTTGCCGGTTTGCTTTAGCGGTACCGGAGTGGATGCGCAGCCTCTGAGCCGCCGTTCGGCCGCTGCTGCCGTCACCGCGTGACGTGCATGTAGATAATGGATGCCGCGCTCCGTTCCGCGCGGGCCAGGACAAAGTCATACCCTGCGATAATCGCACGCTAGGATAACGGAAACCGGGCGAAAGTGCGTGAATCTGCTCAGGATCCTTGCCGGCTTCAAATGGCTCTCGGAGGCGCGACGCCTCGAGCTGTACCCACCGTTTTTCAAGATGCACGTGCGCGTGCTCGAGACGCGTGACAACTGGCGGCACGTGCGCATGCGATTGCCGCTCACCGCCAGCTCGCATAATCTTTCCGGCGACATGTTCGGAGGCTGGCAAGCGGCACTCGCCGACCCAATCGCGGCGCTGGTCTGCGCACGCGTGTTTCCCGGGTACGCGGTGTTCACTCGCGCGCTAAGCATCGATTTCGAAAAGCCGGGACGCACCGATCTCGAGCTGCGCTTCGACCTGCCCGAGAAACTGGAACAAGAGATCCGCGCGGAGTTGGCCGCGCATGGACGCGCGACGCCGACCTTCGAGTACGCCTATTTTCTCGCCGGCGGTACTCGGTGCACGCGGGTGCGCAACACCGTCGCCATCCGCCCGCGCGGCTACGCGCAGGTCAGCCATCCGCAGTTCGACCTGAATCGCTGAGACGCGTTCGCACGCAGAACCAGCGCTTGGCTTTGAGGCTGGCGCCGCTGACGGCGCAGCGATGCACCGGGGCGGGAATCCGGAGCGTCCAGGACGCCCGGACTAGCAGTTACAGAACAGCTCTGATCAACTTCATTTCCGTCATTCCCGCGCAGGCGGGGACGGGTATGACGATAGAATCCGAGGCTCCTTAAATCTCGATCAAGCCGTTGTAAAGTTCGTCCGGGTTGCCGGGTTCGGGCGGGTAGTGCTTGGCCATGGCCGCGCCGCAGGCACTGATGGCGGCGACGAAACCATCAACGACCTTGCCCTGGCCCACTTCGGTCACGAATTGGTCGACGATTCCGCGCCAGTGTGCGGCGCCGAGCTTTTCATGAATTCCGCTGTCGGCGACGATCTCGACGTAGTGCTCGGCCAGCGACACGAAGAACAGCACGCCCGAGTGTTCGCGGGTGGTGTGCACGCCCTGCAGATAGAACTGGGCCTTGGCGAGGCGGCTCGCGCGCGAGTGCTTCACGTGCCGCGGCACGAGGTGCAGGTGCAGCTCCGGCACGAACAGGAACAGGAGTGCGAGCACCACAAACACCGCGAGCTGGATCTGGTAGAGGTGCATCCAGGCGAGCGGCGCGGCTGCGAAATACAGGATGCCTGGCAGAATCAGCGCCAGAAACGCCGCCCACAAGAGCGGCAGGAATATGTAGTGATCGCTCGCCCGTGCCACCACCGCCACGAATTCGCCACTGGTGTTCTTTTCAGCGGCGCGAATTGCTTCGCGGATGCGGGCCTTGTCGGCGTCAGAGAATTTGATCATGCCTGCACCATTTAATGCTACTGCTTCTCTGTTCTTATCGTGAGTGCTTCGACGCTCATGTGTTGCGCACCCAATGCTGCGTGCGGCGTGGAGCACAGTAGTTTGATTTGCGCTGCATGCGGTACGTAGTACTTGGCATTTCCTACCACCCGCCCGAAGCGCCGCCACCGCCGAAGGACCCGCCACCGCCCGAAAAGCCACCGAATCCGCCGCCGCCGAAACCCCCACCAAAGCCGCCACCGCCGAGCATGCCGCCGCCGAGCATGCCGAGGGCCATCCAGCCGAGCCAGCCCATGCCGCCGGTGCGGCCGTGGCCGCCCGGGCCGCCGCGCCCACCTTTGGAGAACATCGCGAACAGGAGCGGCAGCAGGGCAATCACGATGATGATGAGCATCAGGATGCCGGTGCCCGAACCGTTGCGCACGCGTTGCTGGTGCACCGCCGTCTGTTCGTGACCCAGCACCCCAAGAATTGCGCTGACACCCGCCTGGATGCCACCGGCAAAATCACCCTGTTTGAAGCGCGGCGTAATGATGTTGTGGATGATCTCGAAGCTCGTGGCGTCGGTGAGCGTGCCTTCGAGGCCGTAGCCCACCTCGATGCGCATTTGTTTCTCGCCGGCATCCACGATGAGCATGGCGCCGTTGTTTTTGCCCTTCTGGCCGATACCCCAGTGGCGCCCGAGCTGGTAGCCGTACATGTCGATGGGATAGCCCTTGAGGGTCGGCAGCGTCACCACTACGAGCTGGGTGCCGGTGTTGTGCGCGTAGGCCGCGAGTTGCTGCGAGAGCGACTGGAATACCTCGGGCGGCAAGAGGTGCGCGTCGTCTACCACGGGGCCGGTGAGCGCCGGGAACGGCGGCATGCCGGCGTCGAGCGAATTGGTCGCAGCGATTGCCGGCGCGCTGCTAAGCAGCGCGAGCGCCGCGAGCAATGGCAGCAAGCGTTTCAATTGGTACCCGAGAAGTTGACCTTGGGCACCTGTTGGGCCTGCTCCGAGATCGTGAAGTTCTGTACCGGCTGGTAACTGCTGTAGAACATCGAGTGGTACCAGCGGCCCGGGATGGTGTTGAGCGTGGTGTTGTACTGCTGCACCGCCAGGATGTAATCGCGGCGCGCCACGGTAATGCGGTTTTCGGTGCCCTCGATCTGCGCCTGCAGCACCAGGTAATTCTGGTTGGCCTTGAGGTCAGGGTAGGCCTCGGTCACGGAGATCAGCCGCGAGAGTGCGCCCCCGAGAGTCGCCTGATTTTTTTCGAATTCCTTGAAGGCCACGGGGTTGGTGAGGATATCCGCGGGAATCTGCGTCTGCGTGACCTTGGCGCGCGCGTCGGTTACTGCCGTGAGCACGTCGGTTTCGTGCTCGGCTGCCCCTTTGACCGTCGCCACGAGGTTCGGGATCAGATCCGTGCGCCGCTGGTATTCGTTCAGCACCTGGCTCCAGGCGGCGGTCACCGCTTGTTTCTGGCGTGGAATGGTGTTGACGCCGCAACTGGACAGCAGCAGCACCGCTGCGCACAGCACCACGACGGGTGCCGCCACGCGGAAAATCGAATGTGAATGGGGCATGGGCCCACCGATCGGGAGTTATGGCGGAAGCAAATGATAGCACTCGCCCGAAAACTACTGTGGAAGTCGCGCCTTAAGCCGGCGGATGATGGGCTAAACTGCACCACGACGAGTATCCACAGGGAAGGCGGGCATGGCCAAAGAAAAGCGCATCGTATTGCTGGTGCACGGCTGGAGCGTGCGCAACACCGACAGCTACGGCGGGTTGCCGGAGCGCCTGAGGCTCGAAGCCGAGCGCTCGCCGGATCTCGAGCTCGATGTGCACCAGATCTGGCTCTCCGAGTATCTGAGCTTTCACAACGAGGTCACCATACCCGACATCGCGCGGGCCTTTGAGGCGGCACTGGAGCGTGAGCTTGGCGACGCCCTCAAGACCGGGCAGCGTTTCGTGTGCATCACGCACTCGACCGGCGCGCCCGTGGTGCGGGCCTGGCTGCACACCTTTTATATAGACGCCGGGCGCAAGCCTTCGCCCTTGAGCTACCTGATCATGCTGGCGCCGGCGAATTTCGGCTCCGCGTTGGTGCAGCTCGGACTTTCCAGGCCGGCGCGCCTCAAGACTTGGTTTGAGGGCGTGGAGGTGGGCGTGGGCGTGCTTGGCTGGCTGGAATTGGGTAGTGCGCCGAGCCTCGCGCTCAATCTCGACTGGCTCGCGCACGGTGGCGGGTACATCGGGCCCCAGGGTTTTTTCCCGTTCGTGCTTGCCGGGCAGTCGCACGATCCCAAGCTTTACGATTTCATCAATAGCTACACCGCGGAAGTTGGTTCGGATGGCGTGATCCGCGTGGCCTCGGCCAACCTGAACTACACCCACGTGCGCCTCGAGCAGATGCCGCCGGTGGCGGACCCGCAGGCCACGCTCGGTTTCAGCGCCAAGCTCTTCAGCGCAAGTGCGCCGGCGGTTTCCCCGCCGGTGCCTGTTGCCCTGATTCCGGGCGTATGCCATTCCGACGTGCGCATGGGCATCATGCGCAGCATTACCGCGGACGCCACACCGAACGCCACGGTCACGGCCATCCTGCGGTGCCTGCGTGTCACCAGCATGCAGGACTACTCGCAGTTGTACGACAGCTTCCGCGTGCAGAGTGCCGAGGTGCAGCAGCGCGAGCAGGTTGAGGATCGCCGCGTGATCGGCCCCTTCGATCATCAGGTGATCGTCGATCCCTGCTGCATGGTGATCTTCCGGGTGCGCGACGATCAGGGCAACAGCATCAAGGATTTCGATATCCTGTTGACGGCTGGCAAGGACAACAACCCGAACGCTCTTCCACCCGGCTTTTTCATTGATCGCCAGCGCAACCACCTGGACCCCGGCACCATCACCTACTACCTCAATTACCATCGTTTGGTGGGTTGTCCTGCGGTCAGCTATCAGGGCAAGCAATTGCGCGCCGCGCTGCCGGGCTGCGAATCGCTCGGCCTGCACGTGATTCCCTATCCGCAGGAAGGCTTCGTGCTCTACCAGCCGGCGACCTTGATGACTTCCGCCGAGAACCTCGGAAATTTCATCAAGCCGAACCAAACCACTATCGTTGACATCGTGCTGCGCCGCATCGTGCGCGAAGGCGTGTATCGTCTGACGACCAGCGCTTCGCCCGAGGATTTCACCCGGCAGGCGCCGGGCGCACCAATTCCTTGAACGGATCGCACCACCAGCGAAGCCGCATGCGCAAGTCAGTCGTGTTTCTGTTGGTGCTTGTGCTGCTGGCTGGGGCCGCCGTGCTGCTCTGGAGTGTCAATCGTCAACGCGCACCGCGGTTGACCGCCGTATCCGTCGATTCGGCTGCGATTCGCAGCCAAGGAAGCATGCAGCCGGTGAAGTCACTGGCGCCTGCAACCGTTTCTTCCCCGGCTTTGCATCCCAAGCTGCTGCAAGTCAGCGTCGCAGATACTTCGATATTGGAACGCAAAACGGCTGACTGGTGGAGCACGCGCGGCTGTGACTCTTCCGAAACGCTCCGAAATATAGGCACGCCGATCAACACGCTTCGCAGCAAGGTGCTCAACAATGATTTGACAGCAGTTAATGCGCTTGCCGCACAGTTGATCTCGGATGTGAAAGCGGATGGCCGCCCCGCGGCAAAACCCATTCTCTGGCAGGCGATGCTGCAGGGGTCCGTCTGTGCGATCGCGAATTACTATTTTACTTTGGTCAACTGGCGGCGCACCGTGCGCAAGGGTGCACACGGTAAACTTGAAGTCCACTATGCACTTGTGATCCCGGCGACGACAGCCGGGAAACGCGCGTCGATCATGCAGGCCTATGCGTGGGACCTGCTGTATCAGATGCGCACCGGCGGAATTACGAGCACGCCGATAACCGCCTACAGTGTGGAATGGGCCTATCACTTTGACATCCGACCAACACCTGCCGAATACGTGCAAGCCTGTGAGAAGGCCACTGCCTTGTACGATCAACTCCAAGCCGCGCGTGACGCCGCGGGCTACGGTCCGTTCGACAACTCTCCGCCTCCAATCCAGCCCGAGGTAAAAGTTTCCGCGTTCGGCCCAGATCAACCGCCCGCTTGTGCGCATTGGCCGGTACCGGTGCCGCGGTGCGAACCGGCGAAACTGCATGAGATCGTCCGGTCCGGAGTGATTTACCCGCAGAGCGCGACGGTCTGTTTGTCGTCGGATTCGACTTCAAATTGATGCTCAGCTTGGCAATTTCATTGTCTGTGGCCATGCGGCTCGCGGTCAGCGCGGCAGGTGCATGGGGTTTTAACGCGAGCCGTAGCGACAGACGCGTGCAGGCATCTTCGTTTATCGCGTTCCGCAGGGGGTTAAATCCAGCCAAGCTCGTGACTGCGCCTCATGCGGTAGAATCGCCTGCGTTGCGGCAGATTCCCTGTCGGCTACAGCGCGCGGAGTGCAAACCAACGTGAAATGTCCAAAATGCAATGTGGAGCTCGTGACCGGAGCGCGGCACAAGGTCCCGGTGAGTTATTGCCCATCCTGCAACGGCATGTGGATGAGCGCCAAGGAACTCGATGAACTCGAGAACGAGGCGTTTGACCTGGGCGAGGACGAGAAGGGCATGCTGGTGTACAGCCCCGAGCAGACCGGCGCCCAGTGCCCGGAATGCAGCGCGCCGATGCAGCGCTTCAACTACCACGCCTACGCCCTCGAGATGGATTTTTGCCCGAATCAGCACGGTTATTGGCTGGATGCCGGCGAAGACACCCGGGTACTCGAGCTGATGAAACAAGAGGAAAAGGGTTTCAAGCGCAGCGTGCGTGCCGATATGCAATGGACGCGCACCCTGCAGCATATGCGTTCCGGGTCGTTTCTCGAGAAATTGAAAAACCTGTTTCGCTGACGCGCCTACAGAGCGCGCGCATCGCACCGAGCTGCGAACGCACGGGCACCCGCTTACTTGGCCGATCTTGTGTTCGGAGTTGAATGTGAAATTTACTGAACGTTTCCCCGGCGGTTTCCCCGCGACGCGCATGCGCCGCATGCGTCGTGACGGATTTTCGCGGCGCCTGATGCGGGAAACGCGCCTCGGCGTGGACGACCTGATCTATCCGGTGTTCGTGCGCGAGGGCCAGAAGCAACGCGAGCCGATCGCCTCGATGCCCGGCATCGAGCGACTGAGTGTCGATGAACTTATCCGGGAAACCGCGGGGCTGGTACAGCTTGGCATTCCGGCGCTCGCCTTGTTCCCGATGGTGCCGCCGGAAAAGAAATCGCTGGATGCCGCCGAAGCCTACAACCCACAGGCGCTGATACAAACCGCCGTGCGCGCTCTCAAGCAGGAATACCCGGAGCTCGGCGTGATCACCGACGTGGCGCTCGATCCCTTTACCACGCATGGCCAGGACGGCGTGATCGACGAAACCGGCTACGTGCTGAATGATGAAAGCATCGCGATTCTGGTGCAGCAGGCGCTCTCGCATGCGGCGGCCGGCGCCGACGTGGTGGCGCCCTCGGACATGATGGACGGACGCGTGGGCGCGATCCGTGCAGCACTTGAGGAGCACGGCTTCATCCACACGCGCATCCTTGCTTACTCGGCCAAGTACGCCTCGTGTTTCTACAACCCGTTCCGGGATGCGCTCGGCTCGGGCAAGAGCCTCGGCAAGAGCGGCAAGCAAACCTACCAGATGGATCCGGGCAACAGCGACGAGGCGCTGCGTGAAGTGGCGCTCGATCTCGCCGAAGGCGCGGACATGGTGATGGTGAAGCCGGGGCTGCCTTACCTCGACATCGTGCGGCGCGTGAAAGACGAATTCGGCGCGCCCACCTTCGTTTATCAGGTCAGCGGCGAATACGCCATGCTGATGGCGGCGATCGGCAATGGCTGGCTCGATGAACGCAAAGCCATCCTCGAGGCGCTGCTCTCCATCAAACGTGCTGGGGCCGATGCGGTGCTCACCTATTTCGCCAAGCGTGTCGCGGGCTGGCTGAAAGAATAGAATCATCCGCGCTCGGGAAGAGTGGCCGGGCACCGAGGGAGAGCGTTCATGGCCCGGTCCGTTGCGCGTTACGCCGTCATTGGCCATCCGGTCGCGCATAGCCTGTCGCCGCAAATCCACACCGAGTTTGCGCGTCTCACCGAGCAGACCATGCGTTACGTGCGCATTGAAGCTCCGCCGCATGGTTTCGTTGCGGCCCTGCGCCGGTTCCTGGCGGCCGGCGGACGCGGCGCGAATGTCACCCTGCCTTTCAAGGAAGAGGCGTTCGAGCTTTGCCACGAAAGCACCGAGCGCGCGCGCCAGGCGCGCGCCGTCAACACGCTCTCGGTCCAGGCGGGCGGTATGCTGCTCGGCGACAACACCGACGGCGCCGGGCTGGTGGTGGACCTCCGCCACAACCACCAGGTGGTTCTCGAAGGCGCGCGGATTCTGTTGCTGGGTGCGGGCGGCGCCGCGCGCGGTGTACTGCCGGCGCTGCTTGCCGAGAAGCCCGCGTTGGTGCGCATCGCGAACCGCACTCCGGAGCGCGCTCGCTCGCTCGCCGCGCGCCACGACTATGCACGCGTGGTCGGCGGCAGCTTCGAGGACGTCGGGCGGCTGAGTTTCGACCTCGTGATCAATGCCACCGCCGCGAGCCTCGCCGGTGAGTTGCCGCCGCTGTCGGCGGATTGCCTGAATCCGGGCGCGGTGTGTTACGACCTGGTCTACAGCGACCGTCCAACGGTGTTCATGCAGTGGGCCGAACGCGCGGGCGCGGCGCAGGTGCTCGACGGCTGGGGTATGCTCGTCGAGCAGGCCGCGGAGTCGTTTCACCTTTGGCACGGTCTGCGTCCGCCGACGGCCATCCTGCTCGCAGCGCATCCGTAATGGTTTGAGGGTGGTCGGCGCGCTTGCCGTGAAAGTTTAGCGATCCCGTATCAGACACCGCGCACGCTTTAAGCCGGCGGAATCCCGCACTTGCATTGCCGGTGGGCGCGCCGGACCCGCGCTCGATTGAGAGTTTATTGTTGGAGTGAGGAACCCATGCTCAAGACCCCTGCTTATGCCGTTCAGTCCGCCAAGTCCAAATTCACTCCGTTCACCGTCGAGCGCCGTGAGCCACGCGCTCACGATGTGCTGATCGACATCGCCTACTGCGGCATCTGTCACTCTGATGTGCACGCCGCGCGTGACGAGTGGGGCGGCTCGCTGTTCCCGATGGTGCCGGGCCACGAGATCGTGGGCCGCGTGAGCCGCGTCGGCGAAGCCGTTGCCAAGTGGAAAGTGGGCGACACCGTGGGCGTCGGCTGCTTCGTTGACTCCTGCCGCAAATGCGCTGCCTGTCTCACGGGCGAAGAGCAGTTCTGCGAGCCCGGTGCGAGCTTCACGTATAACGGCCACGAGCAGGACCACAAGACCCCGACCTTCGGCGGCTATTCGACGCGCATTGTGGTGGACGAGAACTACGTCATGCGGATTCCCGACGGCATGGACCTGCAGCGCACCGCGCCGCTGCTATGCGCCGGCATTACCACGTATTCACCTCTCAAGCGTTACCACGTGGGACCGGATAGCCGCGTCGCGGTGCTCGGCTTGGGCGGCCTCGGCCATGTGGGCGTGCGGATCGCGCATGCGCTGGGCGCCGAAGTTACGGTGCTGAGTCATTCGCCGAAGAAAAAAGCCGATGCGTTGCACCTGGGGGCGGATGAATTTGTCGCGATCGCCGATCCGGCTGCGCTGCGCACTCACGCCAAGCATTTTGATTTCATCCTTGACACCGTGTCGGCGCAGCACGATTACAACGCGTATCTCAATCTGCTGCGGCTCGGTGGCGCCATGGTGCTCGTGGGGTTGCCCGAGCCCGCGATGCTCTCGGCGGGGCCGCTCATCATGGGGCGGCGGCAACTTGCGGGTTCGCTGATCGGCGGCATCCGCGAGACCCAGGAAATGCTCGACTTCTGCGCGGCCCACAAAGTGTTTGCCGACGTCGAGCCGATCGAGGCCCAATACCTGGATCAGGCCTACGAGCGCATGGTCAAAAGCGATGTGCGCTATCGCTTTGTGATTGACATCAATAGTTTGAAAGCGACTTGATACAACACTTCGGTTTAGCAGCCGCTTTCAGTCGTACCAGTCCACGGTTTCCAGATTCGGTACACGGGAGAATTCCCCGACATTGTGCGTGACGACCGTCGCCCGATGAGCCAAGGCGATTCCTGCAATAAGTGTATCCAGTGTACCGATTGGTCTGCCTTTGCTCTCAAGCGCGGCACGGACTTCAGCGGCCGCCACTGCGGCCGGCTGGTCGAAGCTCCAAACCTGCGCTGCTGCCGCGAACGCGTCCAGTTGCCGACGCCGGCTCTTGGCCTGAACGGACTTGCGCAATCCGGTTTCCAGTTCAAACAGAGTGACGCTCGTGATCGCCAGTTCAAGAGGTCGTGTGGCCAACAGCTTCTCCGCCACCTTGCCCTGACCCCGGAAGAAATAAATCAAGATGTTGGTATCCAGAAGGAACATCACAGCGTTTCCCGCCTGGCGTCTTCGCGCAGCTCGGCACGCAACTCCTCGACATCCGGAAAATCCGGCCATGCTCCGGCGGCATCGCGCACCGCAGGCGGCCACTCTTCGCGAAACTCGTCCTGCACGCGTTCTGCGAGCCAGCGGCTGACCGACAGGCCTGCGGCTTTGGCCGCCCGCCGCATGTGCTTTTCACTCTGCTCATCAAGGTAGATCGTGACTTGACCCATTTCCGTACCCCGATAACATATATGTGGACATATATTAGCAGGGTTGGTGTTGGAGGAGTGTTTCCGGTATGGCGGTCACAGGGGTAGGCGCAGGCTTGCCACCGTGCCTCGGTCGTCACGACGGTTGGCAAGCCGCAAGCTGCCTCCGTGCGCCTCGATGATCTGGCGCGCCAGGACGAGACCGATGCCGCTGCCGCCGGGCTTGGTGGTGTAGAAGGGCACGAACAGATTCTCGGCTTGCGCGATGCCTGGCCCATCGTCTTCGATTTCGATGAGTATGTGGCGGCCATGGGCGCGGCCGCGCACGCGTACACCGCCGCCGGTTTCGAGCGCGGCGTCCGTGGCGTTGCGCACCAGATTGATAAGCGCCTGTTCGAGCTGATCGGGGTCGGCGCGTGCGACGAGCGGCTCATCGGATTCGAGCTGCACCGGCAACCGCGTTTCGAGCGACACCACGTGCTTCAACAGCGCCGCAAGGTGCACGGTTTCAAGTTCGGGTGGCGGCAGGCGCGCAAGATCGGCGTAGCGGCGAATGAACGCGCCCAGCGCCTGGCTGCGCCGCTCGATCAAGTCGAGGCCTTCGACCAACCCCGCATCGGACTGGTGGCGTTCTTTCAGAAGATTCGCCGTGGACTGGATCGGGCCGAGCGAGTTGTTGATTTCGTGGCCGAGTACGCGCACCAGCCGCCGCCACACGCGACGTTCCTCTTCGCGCAGCGCATGGCTCACGTCGGTGATGACGAGGAGGTAATGCGGCCGTCCGCCGCGCCGGAAAGCCAGCGCGCGCACTTCCCACGGCCCGCTGCCGCCCGCGAACTCGCGGCTGTCCATGAAAGGCGAGTCGCGCGTGAGCCAGTCGGAAAGTCGCAGTTCCCCGGCGCTCTTGCCAATCAGCGCGGTGGCCACATCTCCCAGGAGCTGTTCCGCCGCCGGGTTCAGGTCCACGAGGCGTTCGCGGTCGTCCACCACCAGCACCGCGAAATCGAGCGCGGCCAGAAGTTGCGCGAGCAGCGCATTGGTTTCGATGCCAAAGCGCTGCTCGCCGCCCAGGTGCGCGGCGAGTGCATTGAACTCGTGCCAGACTTCCCGGAAGGATTCTCCCTTGAGGCGCGCGCGCAAGCTGTAATCGCCTTCACGCAGTGACTGCAAGAGGCTCGCGAGCAGTTGCAGACGGCGTTTGCGCCGTGCAATCGCGGTTGCGAACATGGCCATCAGCCAAAAGATTGCGAGTGCGAGCCAGAGCCATATCAGTCCCGCTTGCAGACGAACCGCGATGGCCTGCGTAACCGCGAGCGCCAGCAAGGGTAACGCGCCCACGAGACCGAGCGCCCATGCGCGCCACGCACCGAGGTCGCTCGGTCTCATTCGCGCAGTTTTTCCAGGCGCCGATAAAGAGCGCTGCGGCTCATGCCGAGTTTCTGCGCCGCGGCCGCCACGTCGCCGCCCGAGCTTTCCAGCGCACGGCGGATGGCGTAGCGCTCGGCCTGTTCCAGCGTCAGCGTATCGAGACGTTCGGCGGTTTCACCGGCATTGAGCCGCAGGTCGCTGACGTTGATCTGGTTGTCTTTTGCGAGCAGCACGGCGCGTTGCATCACGTGCTGCAGCTCGCGCACGTTGCCGGGCCAGTCGTGGTTTTCGAGCGCGAGGCGCACCGGCGCGCCGAGCGTTAGTTCCGCGCGGCCCTGCGCGTGGGCATAGCGCGCCAAATAATGCCCGGCGAGCAGCGCAATATCCTCGCGTCGCGTGCGTAGCGATGGCAGTGGAATCTCGACCGTGTTCAGCCGGAAATACAGGTCTTCGCGAAAGCGGCCTTCACGGATGAGCTTGTGGAGGTCGGCGTTGGTGGCCGAGAGAATGCGCGCGTCGGTTTGCCGCGAGGCGGTTTCGCCCACGCGTTCGAAGCGGCCTTCTTCGAGCACATGCAGCAAGCGCGCTTGCTGCACCGGCGTGATGTTGGCGGTTTCGTCAAGAAACAGCGTGCCGCCGCGCGCGAGTTCAAAGCGTCCCTGGCGGTCGGCGCGTGCATCCGTGAACGCGCCTTTCACGTGGCCGAACAACTCGCTCTCGAACAGGGTTTCCGCGAGGCCGCCCAGATTCACGCTCACAAATGGGCCTTGCGCGCGTGCCGAGTGGCGGTGAATCCAGCGCGCCAGCAACCCCTTGCCTGTGCCGCTCTCGCCGCTGAGCAGCACTGGCGCTTCGGAGTTCGCAACCCGCCCGGCGACGGTCATGACATCCTGCATCGCCTTGGATTGAAACACCGGATCTGCATCGCCGTCCGCGGTGCCTTGGGCTTCAACGAGCTGGCGCAGTTGCGTGCGTGTTGCGGTGCGCGCCAGGTGATTGGCGACGAGTGCGCGCACGCGCGCGTTCTCCCAGGGCTTTTCCAGAAAATCCTGGGCGCCGTGTTGGATGGCGTCCACCGCGACCTGCACCGTTGCCCAACCCGTGAGCACTACCACCGGCGTGTCGCTGTCGTGCGCGCGGATTTCCTTGAGGAGCGCCAAGCCCTCCGCGCCCGAGGTAGTGTCGCGCTGGAAATTGAGATCGAGCAGGATCAAATCGGGATGCAGTTGGCGCAGCACGCTCAGCACTTCGGCCGGACTTGCCGCGGTCGTGATTTCGTAGCCTGAATCCTTCAGCAGCAACGACAACGCCTGGCGCACGTCCGCCTGGTCGTCGGCAATGAGGATCAGCGGTTTAGACATGGGATCGCATTGCC
>JBOIBB010000144.1:0-6763 GCA_050739335.1 Gammaproteobacteria bacterium | reverse complement strand
TTCTCGAGCGGCGCCGGCAGCGCCCAAGTGACCGCGCACTCCTTGAGTGGAAACATCACCTTGCACACACCCTGATTACCCGATACGCAGGACGATTGCCCAATCGGCTCTCTCCCGGAGAGAGCCGGCAGGTTCCAAGAGCATCAAAGGGGACGCGAATCAATTCACCGGCATTTGCCTTTCCACTTTGAAGAAAATGGCCGCTCGGGTGTATTTACTGAGGTAGTTCTCAGGAGAATCCCCATGAAGCATTCCGTAACTCGTTTGATTTTTCTCGCTTTATTGCTGCTGCCACTGGGACTGGCCGGCTGCGGCGCTCAAGGCAACAATGAAACAAATCACTCGTCACTCATAATGCGCGCCTACAGCGTGCCTGAAGGGCGCGCTGAAGACCTGAGTCAGACGCTGAACCATTTGCTGCGTATGAACAATACCAAACAGTATGTTGGGACAGCATGGGCTGCCAGTTCCCAACAGGTTCTGGTGTTGGCGCCGGCGGGCATGCAGGATTCCATCGCCACGTCTCTCAAGCAGGTACTCGCCAAGAGTCCAGACACGGCGAAAATGCCTCCGCTGCGGCTGAATGCCTGGATCGTTGATGCCTATCCGGGCCCCGGGCCGGCGGACCCGGCTCTCAAGTCCATCCAACCGGCACTTGCAGCTTTTTCCGAGGATATGGGCCCCGCTCATTTTGTGTTAGCACATTACCTGACAGCGGTGTCCGATGTGGGATCTCGCACCGATCTTTTGCCATTGCCAGATTACACACTGACCTACACCATCGGCAGGAGTGAAAGTAGTTTAAGCCTGAATTTTCAATATCATCAAATAGTGCACGACAAGTATGGAATGTCACCCGTGGGGCTAAATGGACAGGTCACGGTAAAGCTCGGGCAAAACCTGGTGCTTGGGTTGATCTCCGACCGGCCGGCGGAACATCCGGCTGTAGGGCTGGTTCAGAAATTGCTGGTTATTCGCATAGAGCCCGTGAATCAGAGCTGAGCCTGACCGGTGGCGCTCGGCGAGAGTGAGTTCTATGCGTGCTATCAGCGCCTGGAACACCCGCTGTTCAACGTGTTGTACCGAAAGCTCTGGAATCGGTTCGACAGCCAGGATCTCATACACGATGCATTCTTGCGAATATGGCAGCGCCGCGACCGGGTTGATGTGGAAAGGCTGGATGCGCTGGTATGGACTACCGCGCTGAATCTCGCGCGTAATCGTCTGCGCTGGCAGCGGCTGTGGCGGACCGAGGAATTTGACGCGGAGTGGCCGGACACCCAGCCGACACCGGAAGCGGTGGTTGATGGACTGACACAACAGCGCCAATTATCTCGGGCACTGAAACGCCTGCCCTCGGCGATGCGCGAAGTCGTGCTCTTGGGTGAATTCGCCGATCTCAGCCAAGCCGACATCGCCGTGGTATTGCACATTCCACCCGGCACCGTGGCTTCACGGCGCCATCAGGCTCTCAGCAGGTTACGTATGCTGTTGAACGAGGACAATCATGATTGACCAAAATATCCTGGGCCCGAAACTTGAGCCACCCCGTGGCGGCCTTCTGCGCCTTAAACAGGCTGTGCGACAACCGAATTCTCGCCGATCCCACAATCGAAAATGGCAGGTAGCGGGAATTGCGACGGGCGTATTCGTATGCCTGGTGGTTCTCTCGATTTTGAGCTTGACTCGTGGCACGCTTCAGCAACGCCAAATCGCGCATGCAATGCATCAGGCGTTGACGGCACCACCGCAAACCCGTTTTCACAATAGCGCGTACGTGGTGCTGCGGAGCCATGAGCCGAATGTCCGCATTCTGTTAATCGCGAGTTTACCCGGAAGACAGCCGCCGCCGGCAACTGAGATTAATCCACATTGATTCGTTGGCGATGGAGCAAAATGCAGACCGATAAGTCTACTGGCCGGTTTGTCAGTCGCGTTGCGTCCGCCGGGCTGTCACGGGATTCATTTCATCTCGCTGCACTCGCCCCGAAAAATTGAGCGCCAGCAGCGCCACCGCTATCAGCACAATGCCGAGTGACTCGGGGCCTGATGGGCGCTCACTCAACAGCCACCAGCCGAACAGCACACTGGCGACCGGAGTCGCAAGGCTTGCGAGTCCGGAGACCGTGGCCGGCAGACGCTTCACCACAAAGGCCCAAAGTGCCCAGCCGAGGCTCGAGGACAAGAGACCGCTGTAGAGAATTGCACCGATGTACTCCAGATTCCAAACGATGCGGCGCTCGGGAATCACCACCGCCAACAGGATGAGCACCACTGTGCCGATCAGCATCTGCCAACAGGTGAGCCGCAGTGGAGTCACCTCGGGATGGCGCTCGAAGAGGCGCTTCGACACCACCGTGGCAATACCCCAGGCCAGTCCGCTTGCGAGCGCCAGCGCTACGCTCAGCGGATCGCCCAGGTGCTGCCACGGCGTCACGATGCACACGTAGCCAGCGGCCGCAAATCCGATACATAGCCAACGGAACCAGCCGGGTTTTTCGCGCAACAGCCACCACGCGAGCGGCACCACCCAGAAGGGCATGCTGTACGCAAGCAGTGCGGTCTTGCCAGCGCCGCCTTCGATCAACGCCAATTGCGCCAGTGCCTGAAACGCCGCGGTCTGTGTCAGCCCGATGATGATCGTGGGAATCCAGGGTGTCGGATGCCACGTGCCCTTGCGGAAAAACAGCAGTGCAAAGATCACGATGGTTCCGACCGCGTAGCGCAGCGCGCTGAACGCGTAGGCGCCGCTGAACTCGAGCGCCACCTTCATGAAAATCCAGTTCAAACCCCAGACGATGGTGAGCACGAGCAGCGCCAGCCACGCCGCCTGCCCGGAGGCAATGCGCAGTTTCATGCGCAGCCTGTGGCGCGTGTCGCGCGCACCGCACTCACGCGGCGCGTTCCGCAAGGAAGGGCTTCAACACCCGTCCGGTCGGGCTCGCGCGGCGCGCTACGCTGGCCGGAGCGCCCTGGCCGACGATACGCCCGCCGCCCTTGCCGCCTTCCGGGCCAAGGTCAATTACCCAATCGGCTTCGGCGATGACATCCAGATTGTGCTCGATCACCACCAGCGTGTGCCCAGCCTCAACGAGCCGGTGCAGCACGTGGATCAACTTCTCGACATCCGCCATGTGTAACCCCACCGTAGGCTCATCCAATATATATAGTGTCGGCTTGACGCGCATGCGTCCGGTGTCGGGCCGCGCCTTGGCAAGCTCGGTCACGAGCTTGATGCGCTGCGCTTCGCCGCCCGAGAGCGTGGGGCTTTGCTGGCCGAGCGTGAGGTAGCCGAGCCCGACATCCTCAAGGAGCGCGAGCGCATGGTGCACCGCCACGTGGCTCGCGAAAAATTCGCGCGCCTCGCTGACCGTCATGGCGAGCACCTCGGCGATGGTCTTGCCGCGCCAGCGTACCGCCAGCGTTTCCTGGTTGAAGCGCGCGCCGTTGCAGACTTCGCAATTCACGCGCACGTCGGGCAGGAAACTCATCTCGATACGCTTCACGCCCTGGCCCTCACAGGCGTCGCAACGCCCCCCTCGGGTGTTGAAGGAAAAGCGCCCCGCCGTCCAGCCGCGCAGCCGTGCTTCCGGCGCCGCAGCATACAGCTTGCGGATAGGGTCCCAGATGCCGATATAGGTCGCGGGACAGGAGCGCGGAGTCTTGCCGATCGGTGTCTGATCCACTTCGAGCACGCGGCCGAGGTCTCTGGCGCCTTCGATCGCGCGGCAGCCGAACAACTCGATTTTGCGCCTGCGGACCGCAAACAACGCACGCAGGTTTTCGTGCAGCACGTCGCGCACCAGCGTGCTCTTGCCGCTGCCGGAAACGCCGGTGACGCAGGTCAGGCGCCCCAGGGGAATCGGCACGTCGATGGACTTGAGGTTATGCAGTGAGGCCGCGCGGATCACGAGCCGCGGATCAGTGCGCTTGACCGCCGTGCGCCCATTCAGCGGGTGGCGCAGCGGGTGTGCGAGATACCGGCCGGTCACCGATTCGGAATTGCGTTTGATAGTGGCGAGCGTACCTTCGGCGACGAGCCGCCCGCCCGCGCGCCCTGCACCCGGCCCGAGGTCCACGATATGGTCGGCCGCCCGCATGGTCTCCTCGTCGTGCTCCACGACCACCACGGTATTGCCCTTGTCGCGCAGACGCGTGAGCGTCGCGAGGAGCCGTGCGTTATCGCGCGGGTGCAGGCCGATGCTTGGCTCATCCAGGATGTAACACACACCGCGCAGGTTCGAGCCCAACTGCGCCGCGAGCCGGATGCGCTGCGCCTCGCCACCCGAGAGCGTCGGCGCGGCGCGATCCAGCGCCAAGTAATCCAGGCCGATTTCCTTGAGGAACTTGAGGCGCGCAAAGATTTCCGGCAGCACGTCGCGGGCAACGGCTTGTGCGCGGGCATTGAGCTGCAACTTTTTGAAAAACGTTTCCGCATCGGCGACCGGCAGCGCGGCAAGCTCCGCAATATCATGATCGGCGAACTTGACCGCAAGCGCGACAGGATTCAGGCGCCGCCCCGCGCAATCCGGGCAGGACTCCTCACCGCCTGCCCACCAAGCGTTCCACCAGATCTCCTCGCCACTCGCCTCTTCGTCGAAGCCCGGCAGCACCACGCCCGTTCCATAGCAGGTCTCGCACCAACCATGGCGCGAGTTATAGGAAAACAGGCGCGGATCCAGTTCGGGAAAACTGCGGCCGCAGTTCGGGCAGGTACGCTTGGTCGAGAAGAGCCGCGGCTCGCCGGCGTTGCCCAAGACCTGCACCACGCCCTTGCCGTAATCGAGCGCCTTGGACAACTGCTCGCGCAGCGTAGTCTCCGCACGCGGCGTGACCTTGAGCGTCGCGACCGCGAGCTCGATGTTGTGTTCCTGGAAACGCGAGAGCCGCGGCCAGTGGTCGGTCTTTGTGTTGACGCCATCCACGCGCAGTTCGGTATAACCCTTGTTGCGTGCCCACTTGGCCAGATCGGTGTAATAGCCCTTGCGCGCGACCACCAGCGGCGCAAGCAGCGTGACTTCGCGGTTGCGGTACTCGCGCAGCACACGCGCGAGAATCGCCTCGGGCGATTGCGCTTCGATCGGCAATTTGCAATCGGGACAGCACTGCACGCCCAACTTCACAAACAGGAGGCGCAGGAAATGGTAAATCTCGGTGAGCGTTGCCACCGTGCTCTTGCGTCCGCCGCGGCTGGTGCGCTGTTCGATCGCGACTGTGGGGGGAATGCCGCGGATCTCGTCCACCTCGGCGCGCGACGCCGGCTCCACGAACTGACGCGCATAGGCATTCAAGGACTCGAGATAGCGCCGCTGGCCCTCGGCAAACAGCACATCGAATGCGAGCGTGCTCTTGCCGCTGCCCGAGACTCCCGTCACCACCGTGAACTTGTCGCGGGGAATCTCGACATTCAAGTGCTGCAGATTGTGTTCGCGCGCATTGTGAATGGCGATGACCGGTTTTTCTTCAGCGCCCCGTTCCACTTCTGTGGAAAAGTTGGAATGCGCCAACAACTTCCCGCTCTTCTTCTTTTGCCGGGCGCGGCCAAGGTATTCTTTTAGCGCTTCTCCCGTATGGCTGCCCGGGCAACGCATCACCTCGTCCGGCGTTCCCGCACATACGAGACTGCCGCCCTCCTCGCCGCCTTCCGGCCCGAGATCAACCACCCAATCGGCCGCGGCGACCACATCGAGATCGTGTTCGATCACCACCAGCGAGTGGCCGCGCGTGCGCAAGGCATCGAAGGCCTTGATCAACACTGCCACATCGGCGAAGTGCAGACCGGTAGTCGGCTCATCGAACAAAAAGAGCGTCGGCTGGCCGTCCGTTTTGTGGCGCGCCTCGGAAAGATGCCCGGCGAGTTTCAAGCGCTGCGCCTCGCCGCCGGAGAGTGTCGGCACCGGCTGGCCGAGCCGCAGATACCCGAGGCCCACGGCGCGCAGCGGTTTCAATCCCGCGAGCACTGCGGCGTCAGACGCAAAGAATCCTGCGGCTTGGTCCACGGTCATCTCGAGTACGTCGGCGACCGAAGCGCGCCGTCCACCGCGTTCGAGCTTCACATCCAGCACTTCGTCGCGGTAACGGCGCCCGCCACAATCCGGGCAGCGCAGATACACGTCGGAGAGGAACTGCATCTCCACGTGCTCGAAGCCACTTCCCGCACAAGCGGGGCAGCGGCCGTTGCCGGAGTTGAAGCTGAACGTGCCCGCGGTGTACCCGCGCTCCCCTGCCACGGGCTCGAGCGCAAACAGCGTGCGCACCGCATCGAGCGCACCCACGTAGCTTGCCGGGTTGGAACGCGCGGTCTTGCCGATTGGCGATTGGTCCACGAGCACAACATTGCCAAGGCTCTCGCCGCCCTTGAGTGCGCGATGCGCACCGGGCGCTTCGGTGGGCCGGCCCAAGCGCTTCAGCATGGCGCGGTACAGGACTTCTTCGATAAGCGTGCTCTTGCCGCTCCCCGAGACCCCGGTCACGCACACGAGCCGCCCGAGCGGAATGCGCACATTGAGGTCTTTGAGGTTGTGCTCGTTCGCTCCCAGCACCTCGAGCCACTCCGTGCCCGCATCCGGCGCGCGCTGCGCACGCACCGCCGCGACGCGCTTGCGCCCATAGAGGTAATCGGCGGTGAGCGAGCCTTTCACCTGGGCAAGCTCCGCCGCCGGACCGAAGTAAAGGATTTTTCCGCCGTGCTCGCCGGGGCCGGGCCCGAGATCAAGGATGCGGTCGGCAGCCTGCATGATCTGGGGATCGTGCTCGACCACGA
>JBOIBB010000143.1:0-24818 GCA_050739335.1 Gammaproteobacteria bacterium | reverse complement strand
GAGTCGGAATGGCTAGATGGGCTCCCTATGTCAGGAAGTCCTTCCCCTACCAGCCTGGCCTTCGCCAAGGCGCTGCGACTGGCCCGCAAAGCGCGTGGCCTTACCCAAGAGGATTTTTCCGTAGCCTCTGGGCGCACCTACATCAGTTCTTTGGAACGCGGGCTTAAAAGCCCAACGTTGGAGAAGGTCACGGCCTTGGCTGAAACGTTAAAAATCCATCCATTAGCTATGTTGACGCTTGCATACCTGCACATGCAGCAAAACGAGACACTCGAACGGTTACTGGCTAAGGTTCAGAAAGAAGCAAAAGAGATCAAAGGAAAAACTTAACCGACCCGTGAATCAAGCGAGCTGTTTTGCCAAGTCCTCAGCGCGCGGATGGTAGTAACGCAAAACCATCCGCACGTCCTTGTGGCCAGTTATCTTCATTAACGTGTGCATATCAAATTTTTCAGCGAGCCGCGAAGTGGCTTCGTGCCGGAGATCGTGAAAAGTCAGGCCTTTGATTCCGGCGAGCGCGGTGGCACGCTCGAACGCGATTGAGATGTAGCCGGGTGTAGTGCCGAAAACTCTCCCATCTAATCTGCGTGGAAGCTGCCGCAATGTTTCCACGGCTCGCGTAGAGAGCGGCACATCGCGCGGTGATCCATTTTTTGTTTCAGGAAGGTGTGCAACGCGTCGTACGAGGCTTACGTTATCCCAAGTCAACCCTATTATCTCGGAACGCCTCATGGCTGTTTCCAGCGCCAAGGTGATCGCTTGCGGCAGTTCCGAAAAACGGACGGCTGACGCCAGCAGCCTGGCTTCTTCATCGCCTTCCAGCCGGCGACTACGGGCGTTGGAAGCGACGGGCAAAGTGACTCCGCTAACCGGGTTAACCAGGCTGCCCATTCCCCATTCCTTGCGCGCAATCGTGTAAAGATGGGAAATTAAAGCCAGATATTTGCGTACGCTGGATGGACTGAGCCGCCGCAGCAGTTCATCCCGGAACTTGGCTATCTCCGTCGAATGCAGAGCGGCAAGAGAGAACTGCGCAATCCTCTGATCCTTAAGGCGAGCGATAGCCCGCAACTCTTGATACTGGCCGCGCTTTTTGGGCGTGATCTCGCGCCCATATCGTTCCAGAGCTGAATAAAGAGCGGTGTGCTCCGCTTCTTCCCGGGACGTGAATATCCCGCGATCCATCTCTGATTCAATCTGCCTCGCCCAGCGCTCCGCGCCCGCATGGGTATTGAAGGTTTTGGAGGCGGTCGGGTAACCCTGACGCCTGACACGCGCTCGCCACGTAACGAGGTCTTCTGCAATTACGCGCTTTTCGATGGTTGCCAATCGTGGGCCCTCAGAATTCGCTGAAAAGCGAAACTGAGTGTCCCACAACTGTCCCATAAATGCCAACGGCCTACAGTCACAATCGATAAGCCATTGTTTCTATTGGCTGGGGGACTAGGATTCGAACCTAGATAAACGGAGTCAGAGTCCGTTGTCCTGCCGTTAGACGATCCCCCAACGCGCGAGAGATTTTACTTCACTGAACCGTCCGTGGTGACTCGACCGGCTCACACATCCTTGTGCGAGCGCTCGACCGGAGCGAAATGCCACTGGCATTTCGATCAACTGCACCGGCCGAGCCCTGCCGTTAGACGATCCCTCAAGACAGATAAAACTATAAATCACGGAACCATCCATGGTGCGCTTACCGCACCCGGCATCCATCGCCAACGGCGTGTAGCGCCAAGACGCTCACGGTGTCATCCCTGACGGGCTCTCAGCTCGGCATCCGACCGCCATGCATCGCGGAAGTGCGGGTTTTACAAAAACAACAGTCTGCCTGCGCGCGCTCGGCCCGCAGCGCACGCAGCGTTCGAAGGGAACCTGTCAGCGTTTCGAGTATTGGGGACCGCGACGGGCCTTGTGCAAGCCGACTTTCTTGCGCTCGACTGCACGCGCATCACGGGTCACAAAACCCGCTTTGCGCAGCGGCACGCGGTTGACTTCGTCGTACTCGATCAAGGCACGCGCCAGACCATGGCGAATCGCACCCGCCTGACCGGTGGTGCCGCCACCCGCGACCGTAACGTTCACGTCCAAGCTGTCAGCCCGGTTCACGGTTTGCAGCGGCTGGCGCACGATCATGCGCGAGGTAACCCGCCCGAAATACTCGTCCAGCGGACGGCCGTTGACCAGGATGCGGCCCTTGCCGGGTTTCAGGAAAACGCGTGCCGCCGCCGTTTTACGCCGGCCGGTTCCGTAATTGGTGCTTTCTGCCATGGGTTTGCTCTCGGAAAAAAGTAATCAGATTTCGAGTTTCTTGGGTTGCTGCGCGGCATGCTTATGATCGGGACCGGCATACACCTTGAGTTTCTTGAACATCGCCCGGCCGAGCGGATTCTTGGGCAGCATGCCCTGCACGGCGAATTCAATCGCGCGCTCCGGGTGCTCGGCGAGGAGCTTTCCCAAATGCGTGTGCTTCATGTTGCCGACGTAGCCCGTGTGATGGTGATACATCTTGTCTTCGAGCTTCTTGCCGGTAACGTGAATCTTCTCCGCGTTGATCACCACGAGGTAGTCGCCGGTATCCACGTGCGGGGTGTACTCGGGCTTGTGTTTGCCGCGCAGACGGCGCGCGAGTTCCGTGGCGAGACGCCCGAGGGTCTTGCCATCGGCGTCCACCACATACCAATCGCGCTGCACGGCCTCGGGCTTGGCCGAAAACGTTTTCATGCACTGAACTCCGGGATAAACAGGAGGTTCGGAAAGGGTCGCGATGTTACGCGACTTCCTGTGACTTATCAAGAACTTGCCAGCCAACCAAGCAGACGCCAAGAGCCGCAGCAGCAGGTAAAACCGGCTGTGAATCAGGCTGTTAGCTAGATTTTAAGACGCTCCACTACGCGCCCGTGCACCACGTGTTCCTGGATGATTTCCTCGACATCCTCTGCATCCGCGTAGGTGTACCAGACGCCTTCAGGGTAAATCACCACGATCGGCCCCTCACTGCAGCGATCCATGCAGCCCGAGCGATTGATTCGCACGTTGCCGGGGCCGGCAAGCCCCAACTCCTTGACGCGTTTCTTGGCGTAGGCGCGCATGCGCTCGGCGTCGTGATTCTGGCAGCACGGTGAACCGTCATCGCGGTGATTGGTACAAAAAAATACGTGACGTTGGTAGTACATGGAAGTTAGTGTGCGCCCCGGGCGCGCCGCGCAATTATATAGCGCACGCTGCGGCTCGTCAGAACGTGTAGACCAGCGAAACCGACGTGACCGTGTCGGTATGCTTGAAGGTCGACAAAGGATGGCTGTTGTTGTTGATCGTGTAGGAAAGGGCGAGCGCAAAATTGCCGGCCAGATTGGTAGTCAGCGCCGTCACCGACTGCAGATACGTGTTGAACGCGCCATGGTCCAGGGTCAAGGTCTCGGAAAAATTGCTCTTGTCGGTGAATTTCCACAGATAACCCGCGGCCAAATGCTCGATAAACTCGGTCTCGCTCGTGTTGTCGGTAAAGTGTGTCTGACGCGCACCGCCGCCAAGCTCGATATCCACCTGCTGTGTGTTGGTCGCGAGCACCCGCCAGCCCACACCTACCACTTCGGTGGTGCGGCGACGGTAGCTGGCGAAGGTGTTGCGCAGGTAATCCACCGACCCGAACAGATAGTTGCTGGCGGTGAGGCTGTAGTCGCTCTGGCCGTTGAAGTCGTAGCTCTCCGAACTGGTCACGCCATTGGTACTGCCCTGCAGCGCCTGAAACGACAAGGCATTGGCCCAGTTGCCGAGCCGGTATGCCGCCAGGGCCCGCGCATTCAGGCTGCGGGTATTGGTATTGCCGGTGGTCGCCACGTATCCGAGCGTTGCCGAGCCTTGCCAGCCCTCCTTGGCCGCCGCGTTGCGGGTGGCCGCGACGTTGGCGTCGAGCACCGTGAAATCGTTGTCGGCATAGGCAGCAGGTGCGGCCAAAACAACCATTAGAATCGCCAGGCACGGCCAGTGCTTGAACATGGACACGGACTCCTCCCCGCCGGCGTACAGGAATTGCCGGGAAAACTGCATTTGCGGAAACATCCTTTGCGAGCCACGAGACCAGGGTCCAGGCCTGCGCAAAAGGGGTGCCATGATACTCACGCGCCAGGGAATATTGAATATCTGTGAAGATTCGCCGCAATTTACCCGGCCGCGGCCAGCGGGATCGCAATATTGGTTATCACTGCGTTCTCCGCGGCGCCCGAGCGCGCGGCCGTACCGCAGCCCCGGGGTCTCGCGCTGGACTTATAATTCTAGGTATGTCCGACGCCCGCGATTACACACCGCTCGATCGGCTCTTGATCGAGTTTGACCACGCACTGCACACCGCCTGCGCGGGTTCCCCGGCGGACGCGGCGCGCGAGAACCCCGCGCGTGCGCAGGCGAAGGACGAATTGAGCGACACCGAACGCCAGCTCGCCGCCCGGCTGATGCGCGTCAATCACGCCGGGGAAGTCGCCGCCCAAGCTCTGTACCGCGGCCAGGCATTGACCGCACACGCGGCCGCCGCGCGCGCGAGCATGGCGCAGTCCGCCGCCGAAGAAGTCGATCACCTCGCCTGGTGCCGGGAACGCCTGACCGAGCTCGACGCGTCCGCGAGCCGCTTCGACCCGCTGTGGTATGCCGGCTCCATCGCCATCGGCGCAGCCGCCGGACTCGCAGGCGACCCCTTCAGCTTGGGCTTCATCGCCGAGACCGAGCGCCAGGTCGTCGCGCACCTCGATCGCCACCTGCGTCGCCTGCCGGCCGGCGACCACAAGAGCCGCGCGATCCTCGAGCAGATGAAAACCGATGAGGCCCACCACGGCGACCAGGCGAGCCGTGCCGGTGGCACAGCCATGCCCTCACCAGTGCGCGCATTGATGCACCTGACCTCGAAGGTCATGACCGAAACCGCGTACTGGATTTGAACCTGCGGGCGAGCAGCACCACCACTCAGAAAAGCGCGAACCCGATCAACACTATTCCAATCCCCACCATGGCATAGCCACGGCCCTTGCTGCGGCCGGTACTGATGGTTTTGTGATCCGGGTCGAGCACGTGCCGCAGGTAATGCAGATCGTGATACTTGCTGTGCAACACCTCGTCGGACCTGAGCCAGTCGTCCTGCTGCAGGTCGCGCTTGGCGACCGCCGCGCTCCGCACAATCAAGCCGCCATAGACAATCGCCAGCACGCCAGCAATCAGAAAAATCAGGTTGAGTTTGGTCATGATGGGCCTGTGTCCGTCCGGCACCGGCATTTTAGGCGCAAATCCGGCGCGCAGCCTGTGCCAAGCTCAGGCGAGACGTTGCCCATCGAAGAGTTCGGCGAGCTGCACGCCCGGGTCCGGAGCACGCATGCAGACCTCGCCCACCAGAAACGCCGAGACCCCTCCCGCGCACAGGCGGCTCACGTCGTCACGGCCAGTGATCCCGCTTTCGGTCACGAGCAAGCGGTCGCCGGGTACCTGTGCGCGTAATGCGAGCGTGGTGTGCACGTCGACCGTGAAACTGCGCAGGTCGCGGTTATTGATGCCGATGAGCGGCGCATCCAAAGCGCGGGCGCGTTCGAGCTCCGGCGCATCGTGCACCTCCACGAGCGCGTCCATGCCGAGCTCCTTGGCGAGCGCCAAGAGTTCTGCAATCACGAGGTCATCGAGTGCTGCGACGATCAGGAGAATGCAATCCGCTCCGAGCACCCGGGATTCGTAGATCTGCCACCGATCGATCATGAAGTCCTTGCGCAACAGAGGCAGCTTGCAGGCCGCATGCGCGAGCCCCAAGTAACCGGCTTGCCCCTGGAAATACTTTGCGTCGGTCAGCACCGAGAGGCAGGTGGCACCGTGACCGGCGTAACTCGCGGCGATCGCGGCGACGTCGAGCTCGGCGCGCAGCACGCCTTTACTTGGCGAAGCCTGCTTGATTTCCGCAATCACCGCTGGCCTGTGGTGTTTAACCTGACGGCGCAGCGCCCGCAAAAAACCCCGCGGCTTCGGTGCGGAATCCAGCTCGGCGCGCAACTGCGCTAACGGCCGGCGCCGGCTGCGCTCCAGGACTTCGTCGGCTTTGTCCGCGAGAATGCGTTTGAGAATATCCGGCACCGCGTTCATCGGGTGGCCTGCACCAGCCGCTCGAGCCGCCGCTCGGCCTCGCCACTTTTGAGCGCCGCGCGGGCGCGTTCCACCCCGTCCGCGAGTGTATCCACGAGATCCGCGGCATAGATCGCCGCACCGGCATTGAGCGCCACCATATCGAACGCCGGCCCGGCGCGCCCGGCGAAGGCCTCGCGAATGCAGGCCGCGCTCTGCGCCACGCTCGCAACACGCAAGCGATCGAGCGAGTCGTGCGCCACGCCGAAATCCTTGGGGTACAGCGTATAACTGCGCACCTGGCCGCCCTGCAACTCAGCCACATGCGTGGGTGCGGCAATGCTGATTTCGTCGAGCCCGTCGTCGGCGTGCACCACGAGCACGTGGCGGTCGCCCAAGGCACGCAGCACTTTCGCGAGCGGCTCGACCCAACGCAGGGCAAACACCCCCAGCAGTTGATGCGGCGCACCGGCCGGATTGGTCAGGGGCCCGAGCAGGTTGAAGAGCGTGCGCGTGCCGAGCTCCCGGCGCGGCGCGGCAGCATATTTGGTGGCGCCGTGGTGCGCCGGCGCAAACAGGAAGCCCACGCCCACCTCGTCGATGCAGCGCGCGATGCGCGCCGGTGGCAAATCGAGCTG
This sequence comes from Gammaproteobacteria bacterium, assembly GCA_050739335.1. Classification (GTDB taxonomy): domain Bacteria; phylum Pseudomonadota; class Gammaproteobacteria; order Natronospirales; family REEB76; genus REEB76. The sequence goes on along the minus strand of JBOIBB010000143.1, from coordinate 18,093 downwards.
CACGCCGAAGGACTCAAGCACGTCCGCGCTGCCGCAGCTTCCCGACATCGCGCGATTGCCATGCTTGGCGACGCGCCCGCCGGCCGCAGCTACCACGAAGGCCGCGGCGGTGGAGACGTTGAACAGCCGTGCGCCATCCCCACCGGTGCCGCAGGTATCGACCAGGTGCTCGGGTGAAACGTCCACGTGCACCGCAAGCTCGCGCATCACCGCGGCCGCGGCGGTGATCTCCTCGACGGTTTCGCCTTTGGCGCGCAGCCCCGCGAGGAAGCCGCCGATCTGAATGGGCGTGGCGCCGCCGGTCATGATCTGGCGCATCACGCTCTCCATGTCGGTGCGCGACAAGTCCTTGCGGTCGACGATATTGCTGATGGCTTCTTTTATTTCCAAGTAAATAGCCTCTTCAACGTTTGCCCCCCTCTCCCTACGGGAGAGGGCGAGGCGAAAGACAATGAGCCAGTGGCTCATGGTCGTGCCGAGCGGGCATACATGGATGTATGCCCTGGGCTTTCGGATGGAGCAGGAATGCGCAGTCCGAAAAGGGTGAGGCAGTGAAGATTCTCATGTTCCCAAAAAATTCCTCAACAACTCATGCCCATGCTCGGTCAGAATCGACTCCGGGTGAAACTGCACGCCCTCGACCGGGAGCGTCTTGTGGCGTACCCCCATGATTTCTTCCACACTGCCATCCGGGTTCTCACTCCAGGCGGTGAGCTCAAGGCAATCCGGCAGCGACGCCTTGTCGATCACCAGCGAATGGTAACGCGTGGCCTCGAAACCATCCGGTATGCCTCGGTACACGCCCTTACCATCATGCCGGATGTGCGAAGTCTTGCCGTGCATGATCCGCCCCGCGCGCACCACCTTGCCGCCGTACGCTTGTCCGATCGCCTGATGGCCGAGGCACACCCCCAGGATCGGAATCCGGCCGCCAAGGTTCTGGATGAGCTCGACGACGATTCCGGCATCGCTCGGCGTACACGGGCCGGGTGAAATCACGATGCGCTCGGGCGCGAGCTTCTCGACTTGCGCGACGCTGAGCGCGTCATTGCGCTCCACCCGCACCTCGGCGCCCAACTCGCCCAGGTATTGCACCAGGTTGTAAGTGAAGGAGTCGTAGTTATCAATCATTAGCAGCATATGTCGTGCCCCCCCAATCAGGACGCCTGGCCGGCGCGCCTCACGGCGCGCCCTGCTGCGCGAGGGCGACCGCGCGTATCAGCGCTTGCGCCTTGTTCAGGGTTTCCTGCCACTCGCGTTCGGGCACGGAGTCCTGCACGATTCCAGCGCCCGCCTGCACGTGCAGATAACCATCCTTGATGAGCGCGGTGCGGATGGCAATCGCGGTGTCGAGATTGCCGTTCCAGCCGAGGTAGCCGACCGCACCGGAATAGATGCCGCGTTTGACCGGCTCGAGTTCGTGGATGATCTCGAGTGCGCGCAGCTTCGGCGCACCGCTCACCGTGCCGGCGGGAAACGCCGCGCGCAGCACATCGAGCGGTCCGAGATTCGGGCGCAGCTTGCCCTGGATTTGTGACACCAAGTGCATCACGTGCGAGTAACGTTCGATCACAAGTTTCTCGGTGACGCGCACGCTACCGATCTCAGCCACGCGGCCCACGTCGTTGCGCCCGAGATCGAGCAGCATAACGTGCTCGGCGAGTTCCTTGGGGTCGGCGCGCAATTCTTCCGCGAGCGCCGCGTCTTCCTCGGCAGTCTTCCCGCGCGGGCGCGTACCTGCAATCGGCCGCAGGGTCACCTCGTCCGCCTCGACGCGCACCAGCACTTCGGGAGATGCCCCGACCACCTGGAAATTGCCGAAGTTGAAATAGTACATGTAAGGCGAGGGATTCAGCCCGCGCAGTGCGCGGTAGACATCGAGCGGCGCACCGGCGAACGGCGCCGACAAGCGCTGCGACAGCACCACCTGGAAAATATCGCCGGCGCGGATGTATTCACGCGCGCGCTCCACCGCACGGCAGAAATCCGCGCGTGCGAATCCGCACTGGAACTCGCCGGCGGCACTGCCGGCAAAGCCCCGCGCACCCGGATAAGACAGCGGGCCGCGCAGACGCGCAGCGAAATCATCGAGCCGGTCTTCCGCGTGCTTCAAACCGCGCGCATCGGCTCCGTCCGCATGCGTCACGAGCAACAAATGCCCGCGCAGATTGTCAAACACCACGAACTCTTCGCAGCCGAGCAGGAAGATGTCGGGGCAACCGAGGCGGTCCGGCTTCGCGAGTCGCGCGAGGCGCGCTTCGATTTTGCCTACGAGGTCGTACCCCAGATAGCCGACCAGCCCGCCCGCAAAACGCGGCAAGCCCGGCACGGGCGGCACGCGCGACTTGCGGCGCAGCGCTTCGATGTCGGCCAACGGATCGGCCGTCGCCCGGCGCTCGTCGCGCTCGGGGCCTTGCACGTGCAGCTCACCCTGCGCGTAGCTCACGCGCAGGCGTGCCGGCAAACCGATGATCGAGTAGCGCCCCCAGGTCTCTCCGCCGTCCGCGGATTCGAGCAGGAACGAGTACGGCGCATCCGCGAGCTTGAGATAGGCACTCAAGGGCGTGTCGAGGTCCGCGAGAATCTCGCGGGTTACGGGAATGCGATTGAAACCGGCGCCCCGGAGGGCATCAAACTGCGATTGATCCATGAACAGTCACTCTGAAACGGAAACGACGCGTTGCTCAAAAGCGCAAAACGCCAGCCTCACCATCGCCAGGTGCGGGCTGTTTCGGCACCGTTCAGCTTGACCGTAAAAGACATTGCGATAAGAACCTCAATACTTCGCGCGAAGAAGATTAGCGGCTTGCGGTGCGCGCCGCAAGGGTGGGCGCGTGCGCCGCGAGCCACGGAGGCAGCTCGTCGAGCGTGGCGAGCACGATTTCGGGCCCGGCGGCGGCGACCTCGACGGGGTTGCCGTAGCCATAGCTCACCGCGACCGGCACGAAACCCGCCGCGTGCGCCGCACGTATGTCGTTCGCGGAGTCGCCCACCATGCAGGCCGCGGCGGGCGCGACCGCGAGTTTTCCGGAAACATAGAGCAGCGGCAGCGGACTCGGCTTGCGCTCCGCGAGCGTATCGCCGGAAACCACAACCCCGAAGTAACGGCGGAGATCGAGCGCCTCGAGCAGGGGTCCGGTGAATTCACCCGACTTGTTGGTGACACAGGCAAGCGCAAAGCCTTCGCCTTGAAGCCGGTCGAGCACCGCGCGCACCTCAGGATAGGGACGCGTGTGCTCGCTCAGGTGCTCAAGATAAAAGCGCTGGAACAATTGCATACCGCGCCGGTAGAGCGACACTTCGGGTTCTCCGGCTTCGCTCCCGGTAAGCGCGCGCTTCACCAGGCGGCGCACGCCGTCGCCCACCCACTGGCGCACCTTGCCGGCGCCCGGCACGTGCACCGCGAGTTCGCGGCACATGAGATCGACCGTCACAGCCAAGTCCGGCACGCTGTCGATGAGTGTACCGTCAAGATCAAAGACCACGAGCCGCAGGGCGGCCATCAGCCTGCCACGTGCGCGAGTGCCTCGCGCATCTCGCGGATCACTTGCGCGTGATCGCGGGCACCAAAGATCGCCGAGCCCGCGACAAAGGTATCGGCTCCGGCCGCGGCAATCTCCCGGATGTTGTCTACCTTCACGCCGCCGTCAATTTCCAGGCGGATCGCGCGGCCACTGCGCTCGATCAAGGCGCGTGCCTGGCGCAACTTGTCGAGTGCCGAACGGATAAAGCTTTGGCCCGCGAAGCCCGGGTTCACCGACATGATCAATATCAGGTCGAGCTTGTCCATCACGTACTCGAGGTAATCGAGCGGCGTCGCCGGATTGAACACCAGTCCCGCTTTGCAGCCATGCTCGCGGATGAGCTGCAGGCTTCGGTCCACGTGCTCGCTCGCCTCGGGATGAAAGCTGATATAACTCGCACCAGACGCGGCAAAATCCGGGATGATGCGATCCACCGGCTTGACCATGAGGTGCACGTCGATGGGCGCGGTCACGCCGTGCCGGCGCAGCGCGGCACACACCAGCGGGCCGATCGTCAAATTCGGCACGTAATGGTTGTCCATGACGTCGAAGTGGATCAGGTCGGCTCCAGCCTTGACGACGGAGTCGACCTCGTCGCCAAGTCGGGCGAAGTCGGCCGACAATATGGAAGGCGCGATGAAATAAGCTTGGCGCACGCGTGCGACCTTGGTGGACAGTGCCGGCGACGTTAGAGTGGTTGCCGACGGAACGTGGGACACTTTAACATGGCGCCACCGAGCCTCGCCGCGCCCGCCAGGCGCAGGTTTTTTCGGAGCCAGTCCATGTATGCCGCCGTCATCGCACTGCACGTACTCGCCGCCGTCGTCTGGGTAGGGGGCATGTTCTTCGCGTACCTGGCGCTGCGTCCGGCACTCGCGACCACCGGCGTAGCGTCTGCGGCTACTCTCTGGGCCGCGGTATTCCGGCGCTTCTTTACTTGGGTATGGATCGCCATCGCGGTTCTGCTGGCCAGCGGCTTCTACATGCTCTTCGCCGGCTTCGGCGGCTTTCGGCACGCGCCGCTCATTGTCAATCTGATGCTCGCGCTCGGCCTGATCATGATGCTGCTGTTCGCCTGGGTCTGGTTCCGGCCCTATGCGCGGTTGCGCCGCGCCTTGCACGCCGAGGATTCCGCGGCCGCCGCTGCAGCGCTCCGGCACACGAGCCGTATCTTTCTCATCAACCTGATTCTCGGCCTGCTCGTCATCGTCATCGCCATGACCGGAGCCTTTGCCTTTTACGACTGAGCCGCGCGCCGCACCTTTGACCAAAGTGACGTTCCGCAGTCAACTCGGCGGCGCCACCGCCCACAAGCAGCCCACCAACCCCGCCGGGACCACCCCAGCCCCGCACTGCACCGCGCGACCCGGCGGAACGGAAGGACCATAACCGCGACTCGCGACTCACGGGTAAATAGCAAGCACCAAGCAACAACCTCCGGCACCAGGCAGTAACCCTCACCAGCGCGGTTACCCGGTTGTGCGTTATGGCAATCCGATTGGTGCGACTCGCCTCAAAGGCGTAAATCCGTACCGGCGTTATTCACGCACCCAAGACCTACCGATGGAGGTGAGATACATCTCTCGCAAAGACCCAACGCCGTCCGTCACTGCGCACGTGCTCGGCCAGCGCGGACGCAACACCTGCCCTGGTTGCGGATAGCTAGTGATTCACCGTGGCCGGCGTCCCGCAGGCGTTGGGAACGGTGCCCAGCAGTTCGTGTAACTGCTGGTTGTCCACGGAAGCCTGCAGGTAATCGCCCGGCAATTCGTCGAGGACGCCGTTCAACGGAGTCGGTGCGCCTGCTTGGCCGCTCCCCGCGGGGCACGCGGGCGCGGCGGGCACCTCGGCGCCGCTCATGATGGCACGCAGGGAACCCTGAGACGTGGACCAGACGTGGTTGGTGGCGCAGGTGAGCAACTCATGGGAAGGATCGTTGGATTCCGCGTTCAATCGGCACACCACGACCTCGGCCGCCTGGGATGAACTCGAGTACGGTTCTTGCAGCGCGGACTTGATGGTTCCCAGCACCGTCGCGATCGACGTGTCACCGCTCACCTCGATCCCGCCAAGCTGCATCACCTCATTCTGGCCCTGGCCGGTGACGAGTGCGGGCGCCGCCGCCGCCACTCGCACGGTTGTCCGGGCCGGGGCCGGCACACGGGTTTTCGCGAGCAGACTGAGGATGGGTGTCCCGTTCAAATACAGGTTGAGTACTTGGCCCGGCTGGTTGTCCAATACGTCGTTGAGACTATCGATCCGGTAACTGAGCGCGATCGTGTCGGCGTTCGAGGGCAGGCCGTTGGGGCCCCTCGGCACAGGGGTCGGCATGTCCCACGCGAGTTCGGTCTGGTCACGGCGGGAGTTGATCGTCCGGTTGGTCGCACAAGTAAGCACCTGCTGCACGTGGCTGCCGACCGCGTTATGAATGCGACACACGATGATGTCCGCGAGCTTGGGATTGTCGGAATTCGGCTGCTGCAGAGCCAATTTGAGGGCTTGCAACACCTGGATGACCGCTTGACCGCGGACCGTGACCGACCCGAGCTTGACCTCGGGGACCGGCGGCGCCTCGGTGGCCGCCTGCACCGACATCCAAGTGACTGCGCTCACAAGCGCGATTGCCAAACCCAATAACGTCTTGTGCATCGTCATGGCATTGCCCTCCATACAGCCGGAGCTCGGCCCGCCCCGGTTTTAGGCGCGGCCCAGTCGCTTCTCACGCCGGCCGACACTCGCTAAATAGGTATAGCACAAGATCCCCGGCACAAGTGGTGCGGCGCCGTGCTGCACACGCGACTGAGCGACGAGCCGCAGGTTTGACCAATTCGGCGTTCCGCAGTTAACTATGCAGCCCACGGCGCGACTGCCCACAACCAAGGCAAAATTCCTCGCTCCGGGTCTCGTAACTTGAATAGCCCCGACGTCATCAGTTCGCTTGCGATCGCCCTGCATGTCATGGCGGCGTTCGTGTGGCTGGGAGCGATGTTCTATGCCTCGGTGGCCCTCGCACTCACGCTTGGGGCACGCGAGCTCATGGCGAGCGGAGCACACCTGACGCGCGAGTTGCGGCATTTCTTTCCGGTGCTCTGCTTGTGCGCGCTCCTGTTGCTCGTGAGCAGCGTGTACCTGGTGAGCGACGGGTTCCGCGGCATCCACCGTGCACCCACCTTCGTACACTTGATGCTGGTTCGCGACCTCGTCATGGTGGCGCTGGTATTGCTCGCGTGGATTTTCGCCTACCCGCGCCTGCACCGCGGCTTGGTACAGACGGACAGCGCCCTGGTACGCAGCGGTCTCTACCGCATGTTGGGCGCCGGCCTCATCAATCTGGTGCTAGGCGCCATTGTGTTCTTCGTAGTGATGACCGGTTCCTTTGAACTCTACGGCCCGCATCCTTAAGAGAGCGGTCAGCGCATGCCACGTGCGGTCTTCACGGCTTCATAAGCCAGGTTGATCTGCTTGGCCTTCTCCTGGGCAATCGCCAGCATCTCGGGCGGCAGGCCCTTGGCTACCAATCGGTCGGGATGGTTCTCCTTCATGAGCCGCCGGTAGGCCTGCTTCACTTCATCGTTGCTGGCCGTGACCGGAACCCCGAGCGTTTGATAAGCCTCCGCCAGCCGGTCGGTGCTTGGCGGCGGCTCGCTCGCGCCGCTCGAGTAATCGGCGCGGTAGCCACTGCGGAAGTGCGCGAAATTCTCGTATTGGCGCAGCACCACCGGCGGGATGCCGAGCAGCGTACAGATGCGGTTGAACACCGCCTGCTCCGCCGGCCGCATCACGCCGTCCGCCAGCGCCGCCGCCATCTGGATCTGCAGGAACATGCTGAGCAGTCCCGGATAAGCGCCGCAGGCATTGCGGAACTCAAGGAGTGCGGCGTCCAGATTGAAGTCGGCTTGCTTGCCCTGGTTGAAGTACTCGATCGCGGCGCGTTGTTGATCCGCCGACAGATTCATCTGCGCCATCACGGTGCGCGCGGCGCGGATCTCGCCCTCGGAAACGCGCCCATCGGCCTTGGCCACGTGGCCCATCACTTGGAATGCCGTGCGAAAGAACACGGCCTGCGCCTGCGCAGGACTTGTGTGCGCCACGTGCAGGCGCAGGCGGCGGCTGCCGAGCAACAGGCCGACCACGGCGCCGGCGGCCGCGCCCCAGGGGCCGGCGACCACGTAACCAAGCACCGCAAAGAGGACGATCGTCCACAAACCCATGGGCAGGATCCGCACGCAGGAGTAACGGCATTCTAACTGTTGGTCCGGTATCGTCTGGACAAGGCCCCGGGGCGCGTGGAAGATAGCGCGCTTCCCCGCGACATTCACCGGAACCGCCCGCGATGACCGACGCCGTGTTCGAGACGCATCTCGAAAGTCTGCCGCTGCTGCATCGCGGCAAGGTGCGCGATATCTACGCTGCGGGCCCCGAGTACTTGCTGCTTGTGGCGAGCGACCGGCTCTCGGCCTTCGACGTCGTGCTGCCCGACCCGATTCCCGGCAAGGGCGAGGTGCTGACCGGCATCTCGAAATTCTGGTTCGCACGCACGCGCGAGATCATCGCCAATCACCTTGTGGACCAGCCGCTCGATGCGATCGTGCACGCTCCCGCGGAGCGCACACTACTCGCGGGGCGCGCCATGCTGGTGCGCAAGCTCGAGGCCCTGCCGATCGAAGCGGTGGTGCGCGGCTACCTGATCGGCTCGGGCTGGAAGGACTATCAGAAAACCGGCGCCGTCTGCGGCGTGGCACTTCCCGCCGGTCTGAAACTCGCCGACCGATTACCCGAGCCGATCTTCACGCCCGCCACCAAGGCGCCCAAGGGCCATCACGACGAAAACATATCCTTCGAGGAAACCGCGCGCCGGCTGGGACCGGAGATCGCCGCCGAGGTGCGCCGCAAGGCACTGGAACTTTATCAATTCGCCGCCACGCATGCGCGCAAGTGCGGCCTCATCATCGCCGACACCAAGTTCGAGTTCGGCCTCGACCATGAGCACCAGGTAGTATTGATCGACGAAGCGCTGACTCCGGATTCCTCGCGTTTCTGGCTGGCGGCGAGCTACCGGCCCGGCGTGAGCCCGCCCTCTTTCGACAAGCAGTACGTGCGCGATTACCTGGAAACGCTCGACTGGAACAAGAAAGCGCCGGGTCCGCATCTGCCGGCCGAGATCATTGCGCGCACCACGGAAAAATACCGCGAGGCCTACCGGCGGCTGACCGGCGGATGATTCCGGAGGGCAGGAGCAGCATGCGCGCGCTCCCGCGACGGACCACGGCGATCGTACTGCTGGGCGTCGCAACGCTGTTCGGCGTATGCGCGTTGAGCGAGGCGCGGGCGGCCGCCGAGGCCTGTCACCGGCCGACACCGACCACGCTGATCGCCTGGTACAACCACGCCCATGCGCAACAGCCGCTGAACTACAACGCTCAGGGTTCCGCGATCTACCATCCCATCTCGATCCTGCGCACCCATGAACCTGCGGTGTACTGGATCGGTCTCGCGTGGCTCTTCCCGCAATCCGGCGCGCTCTTCGCCGTGACTTGCGCGGGCGACATCCTCGATGGCATGCCGAGCGGAGCCATCGGCAAGCTCGAACCGGGACCGAAGTTACCGGAAACCGGCGAGAGCGCGATGCTCGTGTATGTGAACAAGGAAACGCCGGACTGCGTGCACGATGCAATTCGCATCACCGCGCTCAACGACCGGAAAATCATCACCTTGTGGGAGCACGGTTATAACCAAGGCATCAACATCGCGCCGAGCGGCGCGCATCCGCGCGAGTTTATTGCCGAGAACTTCAGGCTCGAATTTGCCGATGCCGGACGCACGCTATATATCAGCGGCACCCGCACGACCTACCCTTATCTCGCGAACGGCCGCCAGTCGGGCACTCCGTCGAGTAGCAAAACCCTGGCGCGCGAAACCTGGCACTGGAACGCCGGGAAACTGCGTTTCCTCCCCGAGAAAAGCTACCGCCCGCGGCCGGTGTGTCGCTGAGCCCCGCCGCTTCACCGGGAGGCGCGCGAACAGGGCCTGCGTCGGCCTGATCTGCGTTGAAGTACCCCGGGGGCGGGGGCCCTGACGACGGTCCCCGAAACGCTGGGCACTGGGCTAATCTATGGGCTCCTTGGCAGGGGCATGCCCGATGGCTTCCAGCGACGCGCCACCCGGAGTCTTTGCGCGCCTCAAGCAGCATCACCTGTATCAGGTGGCCATCGCCTATGCGGTGGCCGCGGGCTTCATCATCCAACTGGGCAGCCGCGCCTTTCCCTACTTCGGCTGGGCGCGGCTCATGCCGGCCGTCATCATCGTGCTGCTCGCGGGCTTCCCGGTGGCGATCGCGCTCACCTGGATGCTGGTCAAGCCGAAGAATCCCGCAAAGTACAACGCCTGGCAGCGGCTGCGCTGGAAGCTCGGCGCGAGCGTCACCGGCGTGGTCATTGTGCTGGTGGTGATTTCGGGAATTTATGCCTGGCAACTCTCGGCGCGTTACCAGGCGCGCGTGGCCGCCGAGCGCGCGCTGGGCATCCCGAAGGGCAAGACCGCGCTCCCCGCGTTCAACCCGCCGGCGGATTCGCTCGTGGTGCTGCCGTTTACGAATCTCGGTGGCGACGCAAGCCAGCAATACTTCAGCGACGGCATCACCCAGGAATTGACCGGCGCGCTCGGACAAATCCCCGCGCTGCGCGTGATCGCCTGGGAAACCGCCGCCACGCTGCGCAATCCGAGGTTCACCGCCAGTGAAGTCGGCAAGCGGCTGAACGTCGCGAATGTCCTGAACGGCAGCATCCTGCGCGCCGGCGACCAGGTGCGCATTACCACCGAGCTCGTGAGCACGCTCAGCGGTTACGTGCTCTGGTCGGCACACTACGACGGCACACTCGAGGATGTCTTCAAGCTGCAGGACCAGGTGTCGACGGCGATCGCCACGGCGCTCAAGGTGCGCTTCGCTGACACCGACCTGCCAACCGGCGGCACCGCCAACGCGCAGGCGCACGACCTGCTGCTCCAGGGGCGCGCCTTGCGCAATAAATCCGACGCCGCGAGCCTGTCCAAGGCGCGCGAGTATTTCACCCAGGCGATCGCGCTCGATCCCAACTACGCCGACGCGCACGCCGAGCTCGCGAGCACACTGATCGCTTTGAGCGAGCGCTCCGACTTGCCGCTCGCCGTGGCGCTGAAAAAAGCCCGCGCTGAAGCCGAGAAGGCGCTGGCAATCGATCCGCGCAACGCCTATGCCTGGACCGCACTCGGTATTGCCGACTCGACCTCCGATCCCCCCGATATCGCCAAAGCACGCAGCGAGTTTCAAGAAGCGCTGATGCTCGACCCGAGCAACGCGGCTACGCACGGTGACTACGGCAACGTGCTGCCGCTGCGCCCCGGGCTCGCGCAATACCGAGAGGCGGCGCTCCTCGACCCCAGCAACGAAGTGGCTTGGAACAACCTGGCCGTGAACGCACAGGATTTGGGCGACTGGGCGCTCATGGCCGAAGCCGGCGCCACCCTGCTGAAGGTCGACCCGGCGGCCGTCGACGGCGCCTTCACGCTCGCCTACGCCAATCGCCAGCTCCATCGCTACGATCAAATGGTTGCGGCCTTCGATCTGGCCAAACCTGCGAGTGTGCGCGATAGCGAGCAGATCGAGGCCGGGCGCCTGGTGTACCGCGCGCTCACCGACGCAAGCCTGCGCACCGCGGCACTCGCCGCACTCGGGCGGCTCGCCCGCTACCAGTCGAACCCCGATGTGGCCGGCAACTTGTTGCAGCTCTATCTCGCCCTCGGCGAGGATGCGCGCGCGCTGAAATTACTGGAAACGTATTGTCCGGCGACTCCCGTCGGCTGCAACGACTTGGGCGTGAGCCCGATCTACCAAGCACTGCACGGCGAGCCACGTTTCGAAGCGCTCGCGCAAAAATACACCACCGTCACCCTGGACTGAGCGGCGGCAGCGCCTGCGTCCGGCGTGGACACGGGCGGCGCGCGGCTTACACTGCAGGCGGTATCCCGGGAGCGCAGCGCGTGAACTTCGAGATCGAGACACTCGCGGAAGACACGCTCGTCTTGCGTTTCGGCACGCGCCTTGACGCCACCGTCAACGCGCAAGTACACGCGGCCGCCGCGACGCTGCGCGCCGCGCGCCCCGAGTTCGTACTCGACATCGCGCCCGCCTATGCGAGCCTCACTTTGCGTTTCGATGCGCTGGCACTCGGCGCCACCACTCACGCCAAAGGACCCCCGCATACCCGATTAGTAAAGAAGTTGCGCATGCTGCTCGTAGGCTCTGAGAGCGCCGCAAATGCAACGTCGCGATCACAAGCGGCCCGCCCGCCGGTTGAAATCCCGGTCTGCTACGGCGGCGACTGCGGCCCGGATCTTGCCGAGCTCGCCGCGCACGCGCGACTCACGACCGAGGCCGTGATCGCCCGGCACGCGGCCGGGGCTTACACCGTTGCCATGCTCGGCTTTGCGCCGGGGTTTCCCTATCTGCTTGGGCTCGAGCCGGCATTGCACATGGCGCGCCGCACGACGCCGCGCACGCGCGTGCCTGCGGGTTCGGTCGCGATTGGCGGCACACAAACGGGCATCTATCCGCGCTCGCTTCCGGGCGGCTGGAATCTCATCGGCCGCACCCCACTCGTGCTCTTCGATGCGGCACGCACGCGGCCCTCTCTGCTCATGCCTGGCGACCGGGTGCACTTTCGCGCGATTGGCCCCGACGAGTTCACGGCACTCGCTCGGCAGGTGCCGTGAGCATCGAAGTCATCAAGCCGGGTCTGCTCACCCTGCTCGCGGATTTGGGCCGGCCGGGCTACGCGCATTTGGGTATCGGACGCGCCGGCGCGTTCGATCCACCGGCGCTCGCCATCGCGAACGCTCTGTGCGGCAATCCGCGCACCGCCTGCGCGCTCGAGATCACGCTCTTAGGGCCCACACTGCATTTCAGCACGAGCGCGCGCATCGCAGTCACCGGCGCGCCGCTCGCAATGCAAATCGACGGCGAAACTGTGCCTGCCTGGGCAGCGCTCGACCTGCCGGCGGGTGCCACGCTCACGCTCGGCGCCATGCCGCAGGGCTGTCGCGCCTATCTCGCGATCAGCGGCGGAATCAAAGTCGATCCGGTACTCGGGAGTCGCGGCTCGGACATCAATTCCGGCATCGGCCCCTTCGGCGGGCGGGCACTGCGCGCGGGTGACATGCTGCCATTTGCGGCCTCGGGACACACCCGGCGCGCGTGCGCGCATCCGGATTGGTGGCTCGACCCACGGCCCTGGTTCAATACCGACGTGGAAACGCCGCTGCGCCTGCTGACTGGCGAACAACAAGACATGCTCACGGAAGCATCGCTGCAGGATTTGTTCAACGATACGTTCCACGTGCAGCCCGATTCCAACCGCACCGGCGTACGCCTGCGCGGACCAGAACTGGCATTGCGGGCCGCCATCGAAATGGTCAGCGAAGGCTGCGTGCCGGGCCTGCTCCAACTGCCGCCTGCGGGTGAGCCGATCGCGTTCGGACCCGAATGTCCGGTGAGCGGGGGCTATCCGCAGCTCGGTCAAATCGCGGCGGTGGACTTGCCACGCCTCGCCCAGCTACGCCCTGGCGATGTGCTACGCTTTGCGCCGTGCACGCTCGAAGCCGCATGGCAAGCTCTCAAAAAGCGCGAGCACGCGCTCCGCGAGCTTGAAACCCGTATCGCGGCCCGGCTCCCGGCATGAAGCAGATTGATCTCAACGCCGATCTCGGCGAATCCTTCGGCGCTTGGCGCATGGGCGATGACGCGGGCGTGATGCCGTGGATCACCTCGGCGAACGTCGCCTGCGGTTTTCACGCGGGCGACCCCGTCGTCATGCGGCACACCGTGGCGCTTTGTCTGCAACACCAGGTCCGCATCGGCGCGCACCCGGCATTGCCCGACCTGCAAGGCTTCGGCCGGCGCCGCCTGCACATTACGCCCGACGAAGCCTACGCACAGGTTGTCTACCAGATCGGGGCGCTCGCGGGGTTTGCGCATGCGACCGGCACGCGCTTGCATCACGTCAAAGCGCACGGCGCGCTCTACAACATGGCGGCGCGTGAGCCGGCGCTCGCGGATGCGATTGCACACGCGGTCCACGATTTCGATAGTTCCCTGATTCTGGTGGGGCTTGCGGGCAGTGCCTGGATCGCCGCCGGACGTGCACTCGGGCTCGCGGTGGCGCGAGAAGGTTTTTGTGATCGCCGCTATCGCGCGGATGGCTCGCTCACGCCGCGCAGCGAGCCGGGCGCGGTCATCGAGGATGTGGATACGGGGGTCGCGCAGGCGATCTCGATTGCCACGCGTCACGAAGCGATTACAAGCGACGGTACGCCGGTACACATCGAAGCCGACACGCTTTGTGTACACGGCGATCGCGCCAATGCCGCGCTCTTCGCCAAGCGTTTGCGCCAGGCGCTCGAGCAGGCCGGCGTCGAAGTCACCGCCCGCCCAACCCGCGCATGATGCACTGGCTGCCACTCCTCGGCGTGGCAGTCGTGGTGATCGGCTTCGCGCTGCGGTTCAACCCGGTGCCGGTCGTGGTGGCCGCAGGTGTCGCGAGCGGCTTCGCGGCCGGCAAATCCGTCGGCCAGATTCTCACGCTCTTGGGCACGAGCTTCGTGTCCGAACGCGCGCTGCTGCTTTTCGTCCTCACACTGCCCGCGATCGGCGTGCTCGAGCGCGCCGGGCTACGCGAGCACGCACGCAACTGGATTGCCTCGCTGCGGCGCATGACGCTCGCGCGCCTGCTGATCATTTATCTCGGCGTGCGCCAGGTGCTCTCGATGTTCGGCCTGACCAATGTGTTGGGACAGGCGCAAACCGTGCGCCCGCTGCTCGCCCCCATGGCCGAGGCGGCCGCGGGAAAACGCGGCACTCCGCTCGACACCCGCGAACGCAACGCGGTGCGCGCCTTCAGCGCCGGCACCGACAACGTCGGGCAATTCTTCGGCGAGGATGTATTCGTCGCGCTCGGTGGCGTGCTGCTGATCCAGGGTTTCTTTGCGCAGCACGGCCTGCACATGACGCCGTTGCACATCGCGCTCTGGGCGCTGCCGACCGCGGTCGCGGCGTTCTTCATCCACGCGGTCCGCACTGTGTTGTTCGCGCGCCGCATCTCCCGCCCCCGTTCGACCAGCAACCGCACCACACCCTGACATGCTGCGTCTCGAATACGCCTACTGGTTGATGGCGCTGTTCCTCGCAGGCGCCGCGCTCTTGAACCTGCGCACCCGACGCTGGTGGCACGCGCTTTTCTGGGCGGTGCTCGCGGCGCTCATGGCGGGCGGCGAACCGGTGCTCGCCGCCGCAAAGCTGCACCAGATGCGGCCGGCCGAGCTCGCGGGCGTCGGCGTGCTGGTATTGGCCGTGCTGTCGCCCAAAATGGTGCGCGGCCAACTGCTCGAGCGTGCCAGTGAAGCGCGGGAGGCCGATGCGCTGCGCCTGCGCAACCGGCTCTTCGCACCCGCGCTCCTGATCCCCTTTGTGACGCTCCTGGTCGCGCTGTTCGGTGGTTACGCCGTGGTGCGCGGCGCCGCATTGTTCGCCAAACCGCAGATGACCCTGACCGGTCTCGCGCTTTCCTGCGTGGTCGCCTGGGCGGCGGCTCTTGCGATCACGCGCGCCCGTCCGCCGGCGGGATTGGTGGAAGGCCGGCGGCTGCTCGACACGCTCGGCTGGGCCGCGCTCCTGCCCTTGACGCTCGCCGCCCTCGGCGGCGTGTTCGCCGCGACCGGCGTCGGCAGCGCGATTTCCGATCTCGTGCGCATGCTGATCCCGGTGCAGAGCGCGCTCGCCTGCGTACTCGCCTACGGCCTCGGCATGGTGTTGTTCACGGTGATCATGGGCAATGCCTTCGCGGCGTTTCCGGTCCTGACCGCCGGCATCGGTCTGCCCTTGCTTGTACATCTGCACGGCGCGAATCCCGCCATCCTCGGCGCGATCGGCATGGTCACTGGTTACTGCGGCACGCTCTTCACGCCAATGGCCGCCAACTACAACATTGTGCCGGTGGCGCTTCTGGAATTGCCCAATCAGTCGGCCGTGATTCGCGCGCAATGGAAAACCGGCGCGCTGTTGCTCGCGGTAAACTTGCTGCTCATGTATTACCTGGTGTTCCGGTTCTGAGGCCTGCATGGCAGACGCACGCCGTACGGTTCTGCTGACAGGCTTCGCGCCGTTTGCGGGCGAAGCGCTCAATCCCTCGTGGGAAGCCGTACGCGGACTCGCGGGCCAGGTCATCCGCGGCCACCGCGTCGTCACCGCCCTGCTGCCCGTCGAATTTGCCGCCGTGCTGCCCGCGCTCGGGCGCGCGCTGCGCGCCGCCCGGCCACGCGTCGCAATCGCTGTGGGCCTCGCCGGTGGACGTACCGGCATTTCGCTCGAGCGCGTCGCCATCAACATCGTTGACGCGCGCATCCCGGACAACGCCGGCAAACAACCGATCGATGTGTCCGTGGTGCGCGGCGGACCCGCCGCGTATTTTTCCACGCTGCCGATCAAGAACACGCTCGCCGAGTTAGAGCGCGCCCAACTCCCCGCACATATCTCAGAGACCGCCGGCACCTATGTCTGCAACCAGGTGTTCTACGCCTTGCTGCACGCGACCCGTCGCCGGCGTGGATTGCGCGCCGGATTCATGCACGTGCCGTGGCTGCCTGAACAAGCGGCGCGCCATCAGGCGCCCGGAATGAAACTCGAGGACATGCAGCGCGCGCTCGAAATCGCCCTCCGGACCGCACTCACGCGGGCACGGCCAACACGCATCCGCGGCGGTGCCGAATCCTGACGGCGCCCGAGCGCGCGGTCGCGAGCGTGTAGAATGCGCCGCGCATTTTCCGGAGAGCCCGCATGATCCGCATGACCACCAGTCTGGGCGATATTCATATCGAATTGTTTCCTGAGCAGGCGCCCATCAGCGTGGAAAATTTCCTCGCCTACGTGGACGAAGGTTTTTACGACGGCACAGTGTTTCACCGCGTGATTCCGAATTTCATGGTTCAGGGCGGGGGCTTTACGCGCGAGATGCGCGAGAAAAGAGGCCACGCTCCGATCCACAACGAAGCCGGCAATGGACTGCACAATGAGCGCTACACGCTCGCCATGGCGCGCACCTCGGATATCCACAGCGCCACAAGCCAGTTCTTCATCAACCTCGCCGACAACGGCTTCCTTGATCACGGCACGCGTGACTTCGGCTACGCGGTATTCGGCCGGGTGTCCTCCGGCACCGAGGTCGTGGACAAAATCGCCGGGGTCAAAACCGGCCGCCATGTGCCGCATTCCGATGTGCCGGTGGAACCCGTGGTGCTCGTCGCGGCAAAACGCGCAGCTACGGCCTGACCGCCAGCCGGCCCGTACTCGGGCCGCCAGCAAGACACAGAACAGTGCTCGAGGAAGGCACTGCTCGATGTCTTGCCGTTGCCCCAAGGTCACCACGGTTGCGAAGGCGGGCTGCGCGGAAGACGTCACTCGCTGCGCAGCTCATCTTGGAAAGGGTGTCGGCTCTGCGGCTTTGCGCTACGCTAGCCCCACCTTGGGGCGGGGCCAGCATCCGTGCAATCCAGCGACACCACGCCACCCGGCTTCTTCACGCGCCTGAAGCAGCACCACATCTACCGCGTAGCCGTGGGCGCCGGCACCGCCATCGCCATCGGCATCCAAGTGGTGGCGCGGGCCTTCCCGTACTTCGGCTGGTCCGCGGCGGTGCCAGCGGTCATCATCATTCTCATCGCGGCCTTTCCGGTCGCGATCGTGCTCGCCTGGCTGCTGGTGAAGCCCACCGATCCCGCGCAGCAGACCGTGTGGCAGAAGCGGCACTGGAAGCTCGGCGCCATCATCACACCGGTCGTGATCGCAGCGGTGGTGATCTCGGGGATTTATGCCTTCAAGTTCAGTGCGCTCCATGCAGCGCGCGTGGCGGCCGAGCAAGCCGCGGCCCTGGCCAAACCGGCCGCACCCGCCTTCGACCCGCCCACCGACACGCTGGTGGTGTTGCCGTTCAAGAACCTCTCCGGCGATCCCAAACAGCAATACTTCAGCGACGGCATCACCGAGGAACTCACCGGCGCGCTCGGCCAGAATCCCGCGCTGCGGGTGATCGCTTGGGATACCGCATCGAAATACCGCAACAGCGGCGAATCGGCCCGCGCCATCGGCGAAGCGCTGAACGTCGCCAATGTCCTGCACGGCAGCATCGAGCGCGAAGGCGACGAGGTGCGGATCGTGGTGGAGCTGGTCAACGCCGTCACCGGCTACGAGCTGTGGTCGCAGCACTACGACGATGCCTTCGCCAACATCTTCCAGGTGCAGGACAAGGTTTCGCAGGCGATCGCCGAGGCCCTGCAGGTGAAGTTCGCGCAGGCCGACCTGCCCGCGGGCGGCACCCGCAACCCCGAAGCCCACGAGCTGGTGCTGAAGGGCCGCGCGCTCATGGACAAGCTCGATGCCGCGAGCCTCGCCGCCGCGCGCCGGGATTTCGAGCAGGCGATTCAACTCGACCCCAATTACGCCGAGGCGCACGCGGGGCTGGCGCACGCGCTGCTTGACCTGACCGAA
>JBOIBB010000142.1:0-6849 GCA_050739335.1 Gammaproteobacteria bacterium | reverse complement strand
CAGCATCACAGCATGATCGTGAAGCCCGGATACAAGAATGTTCTCCGCAGTCGCGACGGCTATCGGCACTGTCGGGCTGCGGCGCACTCCTCGGCATCGCCAACCGCGCCGCTGCTGTGCGTCGGCGGTGCCTGTGCGGCAGCCGATCGGGATCGCGGCCGGGCACTCCGAGCCTGGGCTCCGGTGACAGCCGAGTGGTCACATTCTCGAGTAGCGGAGCGCCCGTGAGCGGAAAAATAAAATTCATTTCCACCGGCTCGCTGATCGTTGCGATACTCGTGATCCTCGTGGCTTGGCGCATTACCACCAATGCCAACGCCGAGCGCGCCAAACACGCGGACGCACCCATTTCCGTGGTCACGGCGGTCACCACTGTGAAAGCCATGCCGATTCAGCTCTTGGCCGTCGGCCAGGTGCAGTCCGAGCACACCGTGAATGTGCAGCCGCAGGTGAGCGGCGTGCTCAAGAACGTGTATTTCACCGAAGGCCAGCATGTGCGGGTCGGCCAGCCGTTGTTTCAGATCGACCCAGCCCCATTCGCGGCGGCGCTCGCCTCCGCGAAGGCCGCGTATGCCAGCGCTCAAGCCCTGGCGAATCGCGAAAAACCCCTGGCGGCACAAGGCTACGTGGCACAGCAGGATTACGAAGCCGCCGTGGCCACGGCCGCACAAGCGCAATCGGCCCTGCAGCAGGCGCAGATCAATCTGTCGTACACCAAGATTGTTTCACCCATTGACGGGCTCAGCGGCAATCTGGCCGTGAAGTCCGGCAACGTGGTAACTGCGAACAGCGCTACCCCGTTGGTCACGATCAACCAGATGAAGCCGATCCTCGTGCAATACAACCTGGCTCAGCAATTCCTGCCGGAGATCCGCAAGTACATAGGCGGGCAAGGAGTAAAAGTGCTGATTACCAACGAAGACGGCAGCGGCAACCTGGGTGAAGGCAAGCTGGTGTTCATTGACAACGCGGTCAATACCGCGACCGGCACCATCATGCTCAAGGCCGAGATACCCAATCAGACGATTACGCTCTGGCCTGGAGAGTACGTCGGCGTGAACACCCAGCTCGCCATACAGGCCAACGCCATCACCATTCCGGATTCCGCGGTGCAGTCCGGTCAGGATGGCAACTTCGTCTACGTGGTCGCGGGTAACAAGGTCGAAGCCCAGCATATCGTCGTGAGCCGCGTCATCGGCCATACCGCCATCATCAGCTCCGGTTTGCAAGGCGGAGACCGCGTGGTTGCGCAGGTCCCGCGCACTCTGCGCCCAGGCATGGCCGTCAGTATTAATACCGAGGCCCCGGCCGCGGGCTCAACAGTGACTGTGGGGATTCCGCAGTGAGAGTGAATCTCTCGGCACCATTCATCCACCGGCCGGTGATGACCACGGTCATCATGTCGGCCTTGCTGCTTTTCGGCCTGGTCGCTTATTTCAGCCTTCCGGTCGCAGAACTCCCGAACGTGGATTTCCCCACCATTTCCGTGAGGGCCAGCTTGCCGGGCGCCGATCCCGAAACCATGGCTTCCTCGGTGGCTACTCCCCTGGAACGGCAATTCACCTCGATTCAGGGCCTCAAGAGCATGAACTCGGTGAGCAGCACCGGGTTCACAAGCATCACGCTGCAATTCGACCTGTCGCGCAACATCGATGCCGCCGCGCAGGACGTGCAGACCGCGATTTCCCAGACGCTGCGCCAACTGCCGCCGAACATGCCCTCGCCCCCAAGCCTGCGCAAGGTCAATCCGGGGGATGCCTCGATCATCTACTTGGCGATGACCGCCAAGCACGTGCCGCTCACCAAACTCGACGAATACGCCGAGACCGAAGTCGCGGAGCGCATTTCCATGGTGCCCGGCGTCGCCCAGGTCAATGTCTTCGGTTCGCACAAATATGCCGTGCGCTTGTACATGAATCCCTATGCGCTGGCGGCACGGCACTTGTCGCTCGAGCAGGTAGTGCAGGCGGTACAAAACGGCAATACCAACCTGCCTTCCGGCACTATGTACGGCTCGACCAATACCTTTACCGTCACCGCGCCCGGTCAACTGACCAACGCCCAGGCCTACAACAACCTGGTGGTTGCGGATCAGAACGGCGCGCCCGTGCACCTGTCCGACGTCGGTGAAGCCGTCAACAGCATCGAGGAAGACAAGCAACTCACCCAGTATTTCAACAACTCCACGGGCGGCCAGCTTGAGACCGCGATCGTCATGGGCGTACAGCGTCAGCCCGGCTCGAACACGGTCAAGATCGCCAATGAGATCGAGCAGCTCCTGCCGGCGCTAACCAAGGACGCACCGGGCGACGCCACCCTGCACGTGATGTACAACCGCGGCACCTTCATCAACGGCTCGATCAACGAGGTGAAGTTCACCCTGCTTCTCGCCATCGGCCTCGTGGTCGTGGTGATCTTCCTGTTCCTCCGCAATATCCGCGCCACGATAATTTCGGCGCTGGCGCTGCCGACTTCCATCATCGGAACCTTCGCCGTAATGAGGCTCCTCGGCTTCAGCCTGGACAACCTCTCATTGCTTGCCTTGGTGTTGGCCGTAGGTTTCGTGGTGGATGACGCCATCGTCATGCTTGAAAACATCGTGCGCTATCGCGAGAAAGGCCAGCCTACGTTGCAAGCTGCGCTCATCGGCAGCAAGGAGATCGGCTTCACCATTCTCTCCATGACCATTTCGCTGGTGGCGGTGTTCCTGCCTCTCCTGCTCATGGGCGGCCTCATGGGACGCCTGTTCCGCGAATTCGCCGTCACCGTCGCCATCGCCATCCTGATCTCGGGGCTCGTGTCCATCACCCTCACCCCCATGCTCTGCAGCCGCTTCATAAAGGACGACGGCCGCCAGGGCAAGCTCTACTCTACGCTGGAGAAAGGCTTCGATTGGATGCGCGACTGGTACGGCAAAACGCTGGTCTGGTCGGTCGATCATTGGCGCACCATGTTGGTGGTCGCCGCGGCGATGCTGGTGCTGACCTTCTACTTCTTTATCGTGGTCCCCAAGGGCTTCATCCCCAGCGAGGACACCGGACAGATTAATGCCGGTACGCAGGCGCCTTCCGGAGTCACGTTCAACGAGCTCCAGCAGATGCAACATCGTGTAGCCGGTATCATTCAGCAAAATCCCAACGTGCAGTCCGCCATGTCGAGCGCCGGCCAAGGCCAGGGTGGATCCAGCAGCGGCGGCGGCGGATGGATGTCCATTGCCCTCAAACCCATGAATGAACGCCACGCGACCGCCGATCAGGTGATCCAGCAACTGCGCAAAGCCGTCGAGCCGGTGCGCAACATGCAGGTATTCTTCAGCAATCCACCCGCCATACGTATCGGCGGCTTCAGCAGCAGCAACGGCAATTACCAATACATATTGCAGGGCCTCGACGTCAATACCCTCGACCGCAATGCCGAACGCTTTCTGCCTGCGCTCTCCAAGCTGCCGGGCTTGCAGGACGTCAACAGCGATCTACAGCTCAACAATCCGCAGCTCAACGTCAACATCCTGCGCAGCACCGCCGCCAAGATGGGCGTAAACGCGACGGATATCCAATCCACCCTGTACGATGCCTACGGTGGCAACCAGATCAGCACCATCTTCGGCTCGACCAACGAGTACTTCGTCATCATGCAGCTCGCGCCCCAGTTCCAGCAGAACTTGTCGGCGCTGGGAGCGCTTTATGTCCCAGGCGCGGGCGGCAACTTGGTGCCGCTCATGAGCGTAGCCAACATTACACCGGGCGTCGGCCCGACGCAGGTAGACCATTATCAGCAACTCCCGTCGGTTACCTTCTCGTTTAGTCTGGCCCCCGGGGTGTCGCTCGGCAGCGTGGTGGGGCCGGTCCAGCGCCTGACCACGGACCTCATGCCGTCGGACGTTACCGGTGTATTCGCCGGCACCGCCGCCACCTTCCAGCAATCATTGGTAGAGTTGCCGATCCTGCTGGTCATCACCATCCTGGTAATTTACATGGTGCTCGCGATCCTTTACGAGCACTTCATCCATCCGATCACCATCCTGACCGCGATGCCGCTCGCCATGGTGGGCGCATTGCTGGCGCTGATTCTGTTCAATCAGCAGCTCAACATTTTCAGTTTCGTGGGCCTCATCATGCTGGTGGGACTGGTAAAGAAGAACGGTATCATCCTCATTGACTTCGCGATCCAGATGCGGCGTGATGAGCATATGAATGCCCGTGATGCCATCATCCAGGCCGGCCTGGTGCGTTTTCGGCCGATCATGATGACGACTTTCGCGGCGATCCTGGGGGTGTTGCCAATCGCGCTCGAGCACGGCATGGGCTCGGAAGCGCGCCGCCCGCTCGGCATCGCCGTAGTCGGTGGCCTGATCTTCTCGCAGGCCCTGACGCTTTACGTGACCCCCGCCTTCTATGTCGCCATGGAGCACGTAAGCGCACGGCTGCACGGTACGGAAAACGAAAGCTTGCCATCCGCCCAGACCACTCCGGCCATCACGAGGCCGCGGGCAAAGCCTCAGGAAGGCGGCTAGCAATATCCCCGGCCGCCATCATCCGGCCGCGAGCGGTGAACTTTCTCAACGCCGGACTCGTCCCGCTGCAAACCTGATCTCGCCTTGCGCTCTGCCCCTACAGCGTTCCGTACCACCCCGCCCATGCCAACCATGCACCAAGGCTGGGCAAATCGAGCGGCGTTACTCCGGCTGGGCGATTGAGCGCTCCGGGAGCGTTGTGCCGGTACGCGGGATTCCCGCCTAATCCAACGCCGCTACGGCACGCACCACTTGTGCGGCGCAACTCGGATGGATGGTCCGCCGACATCCATCCAGCCGCACCAGCATCGTGCTTCCCGATTGGCTCAATTTCTCCCACAGATCGTCCGGCGCCGTGGTGAACACCTCGGCAGCGTTTGCCGGCACCACGGTCCAGGCGCCCTGCTCGAGTTCGGCATCGAGTTGCCCCGGAGCCCAGCCGGCATAGCCGGCATAGGCGCGAAATTTTGAGGTCGCGAGTTTCGCATCGACCGCGGCCCGCAAGGTCGTGACGCTCTCGCTGACATAGACTCCGTCGAGAACGCGCACCGAACTCGGAAGCGCGCGCGGCGTACGAATCAGCATCGTGAGACTGTCGAGCGCTACCGGTCCGCCGACGTACAGGAGATCGGGACGCCCGTGCAACACTTTGGGATCCGGCAATACGCTCGCCAGTGAGAATTTCGTGGGGTGATTGATCACCACGCCCACGGCCCCCTCCGCCCCATAGGCGATCAGCAGGATCACACTTTTGGCAAAGAAACCCTGCTGCGCGCTCGTCGCGACGACAAAGCGCCCCGCCGCAGGCGGAACCGCAGCCTGCACTGCAGAACTCCAGGCTTCAACACTCGGAATGAGCAGCGCGAGCGCGACCAGCAGGATACGTAATCTCATCGGCTGGACACTACGCCCGCAGCATAGCAACAGGCAACAGGCAACAGGCCCGGAGGCACTACGTTGATCCGGAAGGTTTCCCGACAGTGCGGCCAGCCCGCACGCCCGGGCCATCAGAGCTGCGACGGATTACTCTGCGTTACGTCCGCAGGCGGGGGTGTGGGTGGTGGAGGAGCCGCCCCCGGAGGGGGTGGTGGCGGAGGCAGGCCGGCGGGCGGCGGAGGCGGAGTACCCGGCGGTGGAGGCGCGAGGTAATGCGGGGCCGAATAACCTGGGACCTGATTACCCTTGGCGTACATACACTGTGCGTAAGCGATGTTGTAGCGTCGCTGCAAGCCATAGGTTGTTTCATTGGCCGAGCCCGCGCCCGCGGCCGTGCCGAACAGGAGACCCGTTGCAGCACCCGCGCCCGCAGCATTGCTGTTGCCGCCAAGCAGTGCGCCGGCCGCGGCACCGATGGCCGCACCCGCCACTGCACCTGTTGCAACCTGCTGGCCGGCAACGCTACTCGGATTTACACCCAGCGAAGCGCGCGCATACTGCTGGCAGTAGTAGTTGTCCTGTTGAAACACATCAAACGGCATACCCGGTGCGGGCATGACCGCAATCGTGGGAGCCGTGGGCAACTGTGCGCAGCCCGCGATGGCCAGCGCCGCACCAACAGCGAAAATAAGCTTGCCTGCATGCATATTCATCTCCTCTCACCTACTGCCGCCCGGCTGTCCGCCGACCGAAGGCGGCGTTACCGGCACCGGCTGCCAAGTGGTCGAGCACTCTGTCACATAGGGATAGTAAGCCTTGGACGTCGGGCAGTAATACCAATACTGCACTGGTGCCGGGCCCGGTTGAGCAGGCGCCGTTTGCACAACCACCGGTGGCACGTAGGGATTCGGATAGGGGTAAATGGGCGCAGGATAGTAATACCAGCTTGGCCCGACCACCCACCACCAGCCAAAACGCGGCCCGTAATAGCCGCGATGCCAATAACCTCGGGCCCAGCCAGAAACCGGCCCCGGGTAACGCACGCCGATCCCGACATGCACCGAAACCGGCGGTCGAGCCTGCGCCGCAAGGGTCACGAAACCGGAAACCGTCGCCACGAACACCGCTGGCAACCATGCCAGCAACCTGAGTCTGCTCATCGCTGCCTCCTGGCTCATGTGCACTCACCTCGATACGCTTGTGGCAAAAACCTGGGTGTCGCCATCAGTAGTATAACGAGCCATGCCAAGCGTCAGTTGACGCACCGTGTTCACTGACATTTGGAGCACAGACACATACCAAAAGTTTCACAGCAGCTATGGTTTGCAGCCGTTGACTTCGCCGGTGCGCGCTAAAGCCATTCCCGATCCGCAACCCAAGCTCATATAAAGGCCGGCGTGCCCGGCAGGGGGTAAAGCCCTGACCGCTGCCGGGCACTCCGACCAGCCCGGGAGGTACGG
>JBOIBB010000141.1:0-37256 GCA_050739335.1 Gammaproteobacteria bacterium | reverse complement strand
ACCGACTGCGCGAAGGCATAGTCGCCGCCGCGCGCCTCGGCGGCCGCCGCGAGCGCGTAGGCGACCCACGCGACCAAAAGATTCCCAAGCTGATACACAAAGCCCGGCAAGGTGCCACGCACGTCGTCCGGCGAAAGCTCGTTCAGGTGTCCCGGCACGACACCCCAGGCGCCCTGCACCGCTACCTGCATCCAGAAGGCGCCGATCGCGAGCAGCAGCGCCGAGCCGCCGTAGCTCCAAAGCGGGATGGCGGGCAGCGCCAGCAAGGAGGCGATCACCATGGCGCGCCGGCGCCCGATGCGTTGCGACCAGCGCCCGAAGAGGAAGCCGCCCACCAGCGCCCCGATATTTAACACGATGACGATCAGGCTCACCATGTGGGTACTGAAATGCATCTGCAGCTTGAGAAAGGTCGGATAAATATCTTGCGAGCCGTGGCTGAAGGCGTTGAACACCGCAAGCGTCACCACGAGATAGGCAAAGAGCCGCCAACGCCCGTGCATGCTCGCGCCGAGGCTCGATCGCGCACCGATCCTCGTGCGCTGTAGAAAGACCGGGGATTCCGGCACGCTCTTGCGCAGATAAAGCACCAGGAGCGCGGGCAGCACGCTCAAGGCAAACATTCCGCGCCAACCGATGCTGTTGAACAAAAGCCCGTAAGTGATGGCCGCCAGTAAATAGCCGCAGGGATAGCCGTCCTGCAAAATTCCCGAAACGACTCCGCGTGAGCGCGCCGGGATCGACTCCATCGCAAGTGCGGCGCCCGTACCCCATTCGCCGCCCATCGCGATACCGAAGAGCGCACGCAGCACGAGAAGTACAGCGAGCGAAGGCGCGAACGCGCAGGCCAAGCCCAGCACCGAATATAGCGCCACATCGAGCATCAACACCCGGCGCCGGCCGTAACGGTCGGCGAGCCGCCCGAAGATGAGTGCGCCGAGCGGCCGGAACGCCAGCGTCAGGAGCAGCGCGATCGCCACCTCGCTCACGGGCACGTGGAAGCTCGCCGCCACCGCCGGCATCACCATGACGAGCACGAAGTAATCGAAGGCGTCGAGCGTCCAGCCAAGGAAGGTCGCGGCGACGGTGTGGCGCTCGCTTCGATCGAGGACGCACAGCTCAGCCAGTACCGGCATCGACAACTCTCGGACCGCGTGGAACGCCGCCGAGAATAACATCATTCCACAAGCGGCCGGCCGCCCTCCCGACGGCACTCAGTGGCGGCGGCCACGGATGAACGGCGGCTTCGACAGGAACACTACAGCGATCAGCGCAAAACACAGAAACCCCAGTCCATCGAAGATGTGATTCACGGAGATCTGCATGCCCTGCTGGGTAATGACGCCGTTCACCTCAGCGGCATAGTGCTGCAGGTTCCCGCCCATCGCCGCGATGCCGTGGCGCACCTCTTGGCGGAACGGGTTGATGAATTCCGCAAGGTTCGCGTGACTCGCCGCGCCACCGCGGAACCAGAGATAAGTCACGATCGAAACCGCAAAGCTCGCACCTACGGTACGCAGGAAGGTCGCGGAGCCCGAGCCTTCGGCGATTTCGGGGCCATCGAGTTCGGAGAGCAGGATGGTCAACACCGGCAAAAAGAACAATCCCGTGCCGAGACCGAACAAAAGCTCGATCAATGCAATGGTCGCGAAATTCACCTCGGTATTGAGCGCGCCGAAGAGCAGGCAAGCGGCGCCCATCGCCGCAAACGAGATGGCGGCGAGCCAGCGCAAGTCCACGCGGTTGGCATACTTGCCCAGCCAGTACATGATCAAGAGCGGGATCACGCCGACCGGCGCCGCGGCGAGGCCCGACCAGAGCGCGGTGTAGCCGAGCGTGTCCTGCAGCCACAACGGGATCATGAGTGCGATCGCAAAAAGTATCGCAAAGCCGAGGATCAGTGCGAGCGTGCCGGCGGCGAAGTTGCGATGGTGAAAGAGCCTCAAGTCCACGAGCGGTGCCTCGTCGGTGAGTTCCCAGACCACGAATACGGTGAGCGCGATCACGGCGACGATGGCCAGCACCACGATGGTGGCGGAGTTGAACCAGTCGAGGTCGTTACCCTTGTCGAGCATGATCTGCAGTGCGCCTACGCCCAGGATCAGGGTAAACACCCCGATCCAGTCGATGCGGGTCTTCTGCAGGAACTCGGCGCGCTTGCCCATCTGCATGAACACCACGGCGCTCGCGAAGAACCCGAGCGGCACGTTGATGAAGAAAATCCAGCGCCACGAGTAAGAATCCGTGATATAGCCGCCGAGCACCGGACCCACGATCGGCGCCACCACGGTGATCATCGAGATGATGGCGAGCGCCATGGCGCGTTTCTCGCGCGGGTAGATCGACACCATCAGGCTCTGGGTAATCGGGTACATCGGCCCGCAGGCCGCGCCCTGCAGGGCGCGGCACACCACCAGCATCGAGAGGCTGGTGGCCAGCCCACAGGTCAGCGAAAAGATCGAGAAGAACATCGCCGCCCACACGAAGAGTTTCACTTCGCCGATGCGGCGCGAGAGAAACCCGGTCATCGGCAGAGTGATCGCCTGGCAAATGGTGAACGAGGTGATGACCCAGGTGGATTCGTCGCTGCTCACGGCCAGGTTGCCGGCGATGGTCGGCAGAGACACGTTGGCGATGGTCATGTCGAGCACCTGCATGAAGGTGCCGAGCGACAGGCCCAGAGTCGCGAGCCCCATGCTCGCGGGACGAAATGGCGCAAAACTCTGCGCGCTCCCGGCGCTTGAACTCATGACGCGATTACCGGTTCAGCGCGGACTACGCGCCGCGCCGAGCGCGCGCTGCCCGGGCGCACCGCTGTTCGCACGGATGATGCGGGCAATCACGGCGTCGATCCGGGCTTGGTCCTGCGCGTAGACATCGGTGCTGAACACCGGATGCACGGGCGGCGTCAGCGCGAGTCTCGGCCCGGATTGGTTACGCAGGTTCACCTTGGCATCCATGGACAGGCCGATGCGCAACGGATGCGCTTGGAGTTCCTTGGAGTCGATAAGGATGCGCACCGGCAGACGCTGCACGATCTTGATCCAGTTGCCCGAGGCGTTCTGCGCGGGCAGTAGCGAGAACGCACTGCCGGTGCCGATGCCGAGGCCCATCACGTGGCCGTGGTACACAACCGAGCCGCCGTAGAGGTCCGAGGTGAGCGTCACCGGCTGGCCGATGCGCATGTCACGCAACTGGGTTTCCTTGAAGTTCGCGTCCACCCAGAGCTGGTCGCCCGCGAGCGGTACCACCGCCATGAGCGGCGTGCCGGGCTCGACCCGTTGCCCGACCTGCACGGTGCGCTTGGCGATATAGCCCGAGACCGGCGCCACCAGCCGCGTGTGTTCATCGTCGAGCCAGGCCGCGTGCAACTTGGCCTCCGCGGCCTTGACGTCGGGATGCGTGGCGATCTCGGTGTTCGCGACCTGGGCGTTGGCGGCCGCGAGTTTGGCGCGGCTGGCCGTGAGCGTGCTCTCGGCGGTGACCCAGGCATCGCGCGCGTGCGCGAGTTCTTCGGCGGAAATCGCGCCGGAAGCCGCGAGCCCCGTGCGCCGCACATAGTCGGCGCGCGCCTGTGCGGCGATCGCCGCCTGCACCGCCACCTCGGCGTCCGAGGTGTGCTCCATGCTATAGAGCCCACGCACCCGGCGCACCGCCTGCGCGAGTGCCGCCTCCGCAGCGGCCAGCGCCACATCGGCGTTCGAGGGATCGAGTTCGACCAGGATTTGACCCTGGCGCACGAAGTCGTTGTCGACCGCGCCAATGCTCACCACGGTACCGGGGATGCGCGGGGTGATCTGCACGACATTGCCATTCACGTAGGCATCGTCGGTACTCTCGTACCAGCGGGCATCGAGAAAATAGTAGAGCGACCACGCCACCGCGACCACAACAATGAGCACGGCTAAAGCCAGCAGCCAAAGCCGGCGCTTCTGCAGCCGCCGCCACTGCACCAACTGTGCGTTGTCACCCGCGGGACTGGACTTCGGTGAAGCGGTCATGGATGGTTTCCCGGTTCGGAATGGGAGGCAGGCGCGGCGGCCAATGAGGGCGCGTCGGCGGAGGGCTCGAAGCCGCCGCCCAGCGCTTCGTTGAGCAGCGCCCAGGCGTTGTTGCGCGCGAGCTCGAGCTCGGTGAGCTGCTGTTCGGCCTCAATCAACTGCTGGCGGACGGTAAGCGCCTCGAGAAAGCTGCCGATGCCCGCCCGGAAGCGCTGCATCGAGAGCCGGTAGGCCTCGGCGGCACTCACACGTGCGGAGCGCGCGGCCTGCACTTGCAAGCCGAGCGAGCGCAGGTCGTCCGCCTGCAGGGCGACCTGATTGATCGCGTGCACCAGCGTCTGGTTGTAATGCGCGACCGCGATGTCGCGGGCGGCGTCCTTGCCCGCGAGATTGGCGCGCAGCGCGCCGCCGTCGAAGATCGGCAGGCTGAGCGCAGGCGCAACATCATAGAAGCGGCTGCCGAGTGAAAATAGATCGATCGACGAAGGCGCGAAGAGCCCCACCAAGGCACTCACGCTGATGTTCGGCAGGAATCTCGTCTTGGCCGACTGGATGCCCTTGCTCGCCGCCTCGACCTGCCAACGCGCGGCGACCACATCGGGCCGGCGGCCAAGCAGTTCCGCCGGCAAGGTGCTGGGTAGAGCCAACAAGGGCACAGCCGCAAGCTTGGGCTCCGGTATAGCGAGCGCCGCATCCGGCCCCTCTCCGAGTACCGCGGCAAGCACCAGGCCGCTCGCGTGCACGCTGTTGCGTGCAGCCTCGAGGCGCACGCGGTCGCCTGCGGTCTCGCTTTCTATACGCACCAAGGAAAAGCGGCTCTCGATGCCGCTCGTGACGCGTTTGCGCGTGAGCGTCTGAAAATCCTGCGCGCGCTGCAATTCCTGGCGCGCGAGATCTCGCTGCGCGCAGGCCGCGGCCAGATTGAAATACGCCTGCACGACGTCGGCGGACAATCTCAGGCGCGCCGCATCGGCGTCAACCTCGGCCGCGCGCGCTGTGCCGACTGCCGCCTCCCAGGCCGCACGTTTGCCGCCCCAGAGATCGAGGTCCCACTTGAAGCTGAGATAACCGTAGCGGATGGTGCCGAAGGCGCCGTTCGCGATCGGCGGCAAGATCGGTGGAAAGCGCGCGCCCGCGATGCTCGCGCCGGCGTTGAGCGTCGGCCGGCGCACCGCGTCGGCGGCGCCCGCGGCGGCGAGTGCCGCCTGCACGCGTGCCTCGACGAGCGCCATGTCGGGATTGTTGCCGAGCGCAGTGGCAACGAGCTGGTCGAGCTCGGCATTGTGCAGCGGCTTCCACCACTCGGACTTGGGCCACACGCCGGCCTCGAGCCGGAGACCTGCCAAGCTCTTTTGCGCCTTGAGGCTCGCGACCGGCATGGGCTTGGCCGTGGACTGCAGCCCGCCGGTGCTCGCGCAGCCGGCCGCGAGCGCCAGCGCGCACGAGAGCGCGAACATACCGCAACGGCAGGCTGGAAAGATTCGCATCGTGGCTATGGGGGATGGTTCAGGTACGGGCGGTGGGCCCCGAGCCAGCATGCAGACGCGCGAGCAGGCGCGTAAGCAGGGCTTCCAGCTCGCGGCGCTCGGCACGGCTGAATCCCGCAAAAATTTTTTCGGCCGTTGCGTTGGCACAGGCGACGGCGCGTGCGCGCTTCTTGCGCGCCGCGGCGGTGAGCTCGAGACGCAGTGAACGCCGGTCGCTCGGGTGCGGTGCGCGTTGCAGGTAACCCGCCTGCTGCAGCTTGTCGAGGAGGCGCGTAAGCGAGCCCGGATCATAGTCGAGCATCCGCGCGAGTTCCCCGGGCGTCATCGAGTCCTGCTCGCCCAAATGCTTGAGGGCCAGATACTGGGTGAAGTTGAGATCGAGACCCGAGTCCTGCAGCGCCTGCTCGAGGTCGCGCGCGAGTTCCGCATGCGCCTGGCCGAGCAGATGGCAGAGGCCAACGGGGGCTCCCGAAACCGGTGCGGTACTTGGCATGCTGCGCATAATAGTGCCGCGGCATTAATTGTCAAGGCATATATCTCGCCAGGGATCATCCATTCGGCCCCAGTGCAGCCCGCGGCGATTAAACTGCCGAGGCACGCCGGCCCTCTGCCCGGTACCACCAGGAACCACTGCATGCGCCATTACGATTTCACCACGCTCGTCGACCGCACCGGCCAGAGTTCCGCCAAATGGGCCGTCCTGCACGAGGCCAACCCCGCCGTACCCGCGGGCATTCCACCTTTCTCGATCGCGGACCTCGACCTCAAAACCGCGCCGGAAATCACCGCGGGCCTCAAGGAATTCCTGGACACCGCGGTCATGGGTTACACCCGGCCGCCTGCGGTTTTTATCCAAGCGGTCATCGGCTGGCTGCAGCGCCACCACGGCTGGTCGGTAAACCCCGAGTGGTTGGTGCAGACAAGCGGCGTGGTGCCGGCTTTCTTTACCGCGATCCGCGCATTCACCGCGCCCGGCGATGGCGTCATCCTCCAGACCCCGGCCTATTACCCTTTCTATCAGGCCATCGAACGTAACCACCGGCGCCTGGTGCGCAACCCGCTGCGGTTCGAGGATGGCCACTTCCGCATCAATTTCCCCGAACTGCGCCGCTTGGCCCAGGATCCGCGCAACAAGCTGTTGCTGTTTTGCAGCCCGCACAATCCGACCGGGCGCGTGTGGACGCAGACGGAACTTCAGGAACTCGCCGCGATCGTGCTCGCCAACAACCTGGTGCTGGTGAGCGACGAGATTCACGCGGACCTGATTCTCCCCGGCCATCGTCATACGGTGGTGGCAACGCTTGGCACTGAGCTCGCCGCGCGTACGCTGGTCTGCACCGCGCCCAGCAAAACCTTCAATCTTGCCGGCCTTTCCACCAGCAACATCGTGATCCCCAACGCCGAGCTGCGGGCGCGCTTTGTAACTGAACTCGAGTCGACGGGTTTCTTGTTTCTGACTACGCTCGGCTACAAGGCCTGCGAGCTCGCCTACACCCGCGGCGAGCCCTGGTTGCGGGGGCTCTTGGAACTCATCCGGCAGAATCACGCGCTGGTGCGCCGGTTCATGGCGGAGCGCCTGCCCAAGATCACGGTATTTGATCTCGAAGGTACGTACCTTCAATGGCTGGACTTTCGCGCGCTCGGCAAGACCCCGGCTGAATTGCAAGCGATCAACGAGCAGCAAGCCCTGGTGTTCTTTGACGAAGGCACCATTTTTGGCGAGGAAGGTGCGGGCTTCGAGCGCATGAACCTCGCGACGCCGACCGCGGCCGTCGCCGCGGCGCTCGAACGCCTGGCGCGCTGCTACGCCGGCTGAACGCCGGACACGCAATTTACACCGGCAAAAATCCGGCAGAGACTGGCGCACATCGGGAAAGCGGCAGGCGACCTTAATCTATGACGGCGGAACCCAGGACAGCCCTGGTGCTGAGCGGCGGCGGCAGCCTCGGCGCCGTGCAGGTCGGAATGCTTCAGGCCCTGAGCCGTGCCGCGCCGCGCGCTGACATGATCATCGGTGCCTCGGTAGGCGCACTCAACGCGGCCTTCTTCGCCGCCGACCCGACACCGGCCGGCGCGGATGCGCTTGCGGTACTTTGGTCGGGACTCCGACGCCACGACATCTTCCCGGGTTCCTTGCTCACCGCCGCCCTGAAAGCGCTGCTCCTGCACCGCGACTACCTGCTGGAAGACCGAGGCCTGCGTGCACTGATCCGCCGGGGGCTCCACTTGCGGCGCATCGAAGACGCGCGACTGGCACTGCACCTCGTCGCCACCGATGCGCTCACCGGCTCCGAAGTGCTGCTCGACTCGGGTGAAATCGAAAGCGCGCTGCTCGCGAGCAGCGCCATTCCGCTGGTGTTTCCCCAGGTGCAGCTCGCCGGGCGCCTTTTGGTCGATGGCGGCGTGAGCAGCAACACACCGATCGCGAGCGCCGTCGCACTCGGTGCCGAGCGCATCCTGGTACTGCCGACCGGCACGAGTTGCGCGGCACCGGCGCCGCCGCGCGGACTCGCGGCGCTGTCGCTGCACGTGCTGAACCTCATGAGCATGCGCCAGCTCGACCGCGACGTGCAGATCTACGCGGGCGAGGCGCGCATCAGCATCGTGCCGCCGCTTTGCCCGCTCGGCGTCACGGTGTTCGACTTTTCCGAGACCTCCGCACTCATCGCGCGCGCCGCCGCTCAAACCCGCGACTGGCTCGCGGCCGGCGGCGTGGACCAGACCGGACCGCTGCACGTCCCGCTCGCGCATCATCACCGGCACCTGTCTGCAGAGCACGCGCACGGCTGAACGCCGGACCCCGCCGGGGCGGATGCGCTAGGATGCGCGCCTCGCAATCAACCACAGGCTCCGCTCGCGGAGCTCGGGAATTCACCTCATGCGCAATTTGCGACCAGCACTGCTGATCCACGGCGGCGCCGGAGTCATCCGTCACACCATGGACGCCGCCAAGGAACGCACGGTGCGCGCGGCGCTCGCCGCGGCCCTGCACGCCGGTCACACCGTGCTCGCCGCCCGGGGCACGGCGCTCGATGCCGTGACCGCGGCGGTCACGGCGCTCGAAGACGCGCCCTGTTTCAACGCTGGCAAGGGCGCGGTGTTCACCCACGAAGGCGTGAATGAACTCGACGCGGCCATCATGGACGGCGCGAGCCTGCGCGCCGGCGCGGTTGCGGCGCTGCGCCGGGTGCGTAACCCGGTGCAGCTCGCGCGTGCGGTGCTGGAACATTCGCGTCACGTCATGTTGGTGGGCGCGGGCGCCGAAGCCTTTGCCGAAGAGCGGGGCGTCACGTTGGTCGATCCCGCGTACTTTCGCACCGAGGCCCGTTGGCAGGAGCTTCACGAGGCGCTGCGCAAGGAGCGCAACGGCGAGCCCGAAGAACAGTTCGGCACCGTGGGTGCCGTGGCGCTCGACGCCGAGGGTCATCTCGCTGCCGCCACCTCGACCGGCGGCATGACCGCGAAGCGCTGGGGCCGGGTCGGTGACTCGCCGCTGATCGGTGCCGGCACCTATGCGAATTCTGCCTGTGCGGTATCGGGCACCGGCTGGGGCGAGTTTTACATTCGCACGGCGGCCGCGCACGCGATCTGCATGCGCGTCGCCGAGTTGCACGAGACACCGGCTGCGGCCGCGGAAGCGGTGGTCAATCGCCAGATCCCCACACTCGGCGGCAGCGGTGGCGCCATCGTGCTCGGCGCCGATGGCACCTATGCCCTGCCCTTCAATACCGAAGGCATGTTCCGCGGCTGGCAGTGCGGTGCCGCGGCGGCGCAAGTTGCCATCTGGCGCGGGGCCTGAGTGCCCGTGCTCAGGCGGCCAGCCGCTTGAGCGCCGGAACGGCAAAACTCACGATCACGGCGCACACCAAGGCCGCGAGCCCGAGTGCCCCGAAGAGATGCATGTAAACCGGCACAGTGGTGCTCGCCGGCACTAGGGCTCTGCCAAAACGTGCCAAGCTCGCAATCGCGCTGCCGGCATAGGAACTCACCCCGACCGCAATCAAGGCGGCCCCCAAGATCACGCCCCGCGCACGCTCGGGCGCGAATTGCGCAACCATCGAGGTGCTGAGCGCGCTGATCAACAACTCGCCAAACGACTGCGCGCCGTAGCCCGCCACCAGCCACCAGGGCGAGACCACGCCCGCGCGTGCGCCCAGACCGCTCGCGGCATACAGAAAAAATCCCGCGGCGGTGAGATACAGGCCCACGGCATATTTGCTCGCCATGGAAAAATCGCCGCGTGCTCTCTGTTGCATGCGGTGATAAAACCAGGCGAGCGGTACGGCCAGCACCACCAGCCAGAACTGGTTGAGATCCTGGAATTGCGCGGGCGAGACTTGAAAACCCAGAAACCGGTGCTGAACGTTGCGCAGCGCGAAGAGCGTGAGCGAGGTGTAGATCTGCTGGTTGTAGATCGCCCAGATCCCGAGAATCAACGTGAATACCACGCAGGCCCACATGCGCCGCCGCTCGCGTTGATCGCCGTCGCGCAGCACGCGTGCGAACACCACGATCACCACCGCCAAGGCGAGCGCCGCGACGCCGAGCGCCGCAGCCCGCCGCTGGATGATCTCGGCGCACAACCACGCGACCGCGAGCGCCACGGCGATCACGATGGCGAGCTTACGCCAATCGAGCCCACGGAAATCCGCCGCGGTTCCGTAAAAGCGCAGGTAGCGATGTTGCCAGGCGAGAAAGCCCAGAAGCCCGAGCAGCAAACCC
Source organism: Gammaproteobacteria bacterium (assembly GCA_050739335.1). Lineage (GTDB taxonomy): Bacteria > Pseudomonadota > Gammaproteobacteria > Natronospirales > REEB76 > REEB76. The sequence continues at coordinate 27,046 of JBOIBB010000141.1, read as the reverse complement.
AGCGCACTCGTGCCGAAGGCCAGATGCCAACTGTCGAAGCGCAGCGGCCCGAGCCGGACGAGCCATGTCGAGTGCAGCGTCATCCACGGCAACAGCAGGATCGAAAAGAACGCGCCGATGTTGAGCGCCATGTAATACAGCGTGAACAGGATATCCAGTTTGTTGCGATCGCCTTCGTACAGGCGCGACACGAGATTGCTGGGATTGACCTTGTAGAGGCCGTTGCCGAGCGCAATCAGGCCGAGGCCGGGAAAGAAGGCGTCCGCGAGTGGAATCGAGAGCAACAGATAGCCGAGCGCGAGCGTGACGAGGCCGAGCACCAGAGTGCGGCGCGCGCCGAGAATCCGGTCGCCGATGTAGCCGCCGAGAATCGGCAGCGAATACACCATGGCCGAAAACGCGCCCCAGATGAGATCCGCGCGGGCATCGCCCAGGCCGACGCGCTCCACCATGTAGAGCACGGCGATCGACGACATTCCGTAATACCCGAAGCGTTCCCACACTTCGGTAAACAGCAGGAGCAGGAACGCGAGGCGCGGATGCCGCGTCTCGGAACCGTCCGCCATCGCCAAGGGCGGATCGCCCTCCCGCACAACCCTTGTCACGTGCTGCCACCTTTGTCAGAGCGTGCCTGACCGTTGCTCCGGTTCTCAGCTTCGCATCACGCCTGCGGTCAATAATCGCGTTCCCGCTTGCTGCTCATATGTCCCGCTCGCGCGAGACTCGCAGCCTGTGCTATGGCCGTCCGTCCGTGCGGTGCAATCACCACACCCCGGAGTTCGGCATCGAGGCCCAGGGCTGAGCCGGCGGCTTGGCGGCGCCGGCCTGCAAGAGTTCGATCGAAATCAGATCCGGCGAGCGTACAAAAGCCATGTGTCCGTCGCGCGGCGGACGGTTGATGGCGACCCCCATCGTTTGCAGGTGCGCGCAAGTTTCATAAATATCGTCTACCCGGAACGCGAGATGACCGAAATTGCGCGCCGAGCCGTAGTCTTCACTCGATTCCCAGTTATAAGTCAGCTCAAGCTCGGCTTCGGGACTCGCGGGCGCCGCAAGGAACACCAGCGTGAACTTGCCCTCGGGCACCTCACGACGCCGCATTTCCCTGAGCCCCAGACCTTCGCAATAAAAACGCAGCGACGCATCCAGGTCGCGCACGCGCACCATGCTGTGCAGATATCTCATGTAGCCTCCTCGCCGGCACACCCGTGAATTTCCGGGCGCGTCTCATGATGCACGCCTGTCCGCCCGCCCCGCAAACCACGCGGCGGCACGTGCGTCCGAGTTCCAATGGGCGCGTCAGCGCGGCGAGATACCCGAATTCGCGGCCTGCTTGATAGTGGCCACAAAAGCCGCGCGCGCCGCATCCAGCGCCTTCGAGGTAGCCGCCGGCCACGCAGCCACCTGTGCAATCACGAGTTTCTCGGCCGGATCCACGTAGATCATCTGGCCGAAGATGCCGATCGCCGCGTAGCTGCCGTCCGCGTTGGTCCACCAGAGATAGCCGTAGCCCTGCCCGGATTCGCCGACGCCCTCCTCACGCTGCTCGGCACCCGCGAGCCAGGACTGGGCCGATCACCGTGCGTCGGTCGATGCGCCCCCCGTTGAGCATGAACTCGCCGAAGCGCGCGTAGTCGGCGAGCGTCGCCGAGAATCCGCTGCCGCCGGTGTTCAGTCCGCTACAGCCATCTTTCACCCAGTAAGCGGATTCGGCCATGCCGTAGGGCTTCCAGATCGTCTGCGACAGATACGCGGCGAGCGAGCGGTGCGTCGCGCGCTGCACCAGCACCCCGAGCAAATCGGTCTCCGCGGTGTTGTAGTTCCAGTGCGTACCGGGCGGCCACCCGCGCGGGAGCTTCGCGAGATAACTCAAGGCCTGAGCCTCGTGACCGACGCAGGCGCCCATGTACATCTGCGCGACATCCGAATGCGGGTCCGAATAGTTTTCGTCCCAGCGCACGCCCGAAGTCATGGTGAGCAGGTCGCGTACCGTCACATCCGCGTAGGCGGTGTGCTTGAGTTCGGGGATGTAGGTATCGAGCTGGTCGTCGAGGCTGTGGACATAACCCTGCTCGAGTGCGATGCCGAGGAGCACCGAGGTCACGGACTTCGCGACCGAAAACGACGTCCAACGTTCGGTCGGGCCGAAGCCCAGACCGTAGCGCACCAAACGCACCCGGCCGTTCTGCAGCACCATCACTCCGGCCACGTGATACTTATGCATGTAGGCCGCGAGCCAGGACGACAGATCGCGGCCCGGCAGCGTCAGCGGTTGACCCTGCGGCAACGCTTGCACGTGCGCGCCATGCGCCACCCGGAGGCTTGGGAAGTGCCGGTACATCTGCCGGAACCTGGCTTCGCGCCTTGCCTGCGACCAAAACAGCACCGCTTCGCGTCGTTGACCCACGGTCAATGCAGCTTGGGTTTGCGCGGCGTGCGACGGCACGAAACCCAAGCCGAAAACGGCGAGTGCGAAACAGAGCGCGGCGCGCATGCTCAAAGGTCTCCCGCGAATGCGGAGCCGGCATTCTAGCGCGCAGCGTCGCAGTATCATGCAGTGCATGCCAACATCGTCAGCAAAATCCCCGAGCGAGACCGAGGTCATGAATACTAGCGAAGTGCGCCGCGACCTGTGCGTGGCGGTGGTGCAGGCCGGTTCGATTCCCTTCGACGCCGCGGCCTGCGTCGAAAAAGCGGCGCGGCTCACCGGCGAAGCCGCGGCCGCAGGCGCGAGAGTCGTGGTCTTCCCCGAGGCCTTTGTGGGCGGTTATCCCAAGGGCATGAGCTACGGCATGGTGGTTGGCGAGCGCGACCGCGCCGGGCGCGAGGAATTCCGCCGCTACCTCGACGCCGCGATCCCGGTGCCGGGCGGGGCCACCGAGCGCCTCGGCACTGCCGCCGCCAAACACCACTGCTATCTCGTGGTCGGCGTGATCGAGCGCGCGGGCGGCACTTGTTATTGCACGGCACTTTATTTCGGCCCGGACGGCCGCTTGCTCGGCAAGCATCGAAAGCTCATGCCCACGGCGCTCGAGCGCACCATCTGGGGCTGCGGCGACGGGTCCACGCTCACTGTGGTCGACAGTCCCTGGGGACCGATCGGCGCGGCGATCTGCTGGGAAAACTACATGCCGCTCCTGCGCATGGCGCTCTATGCCAAACAGGTCACGCTTTACTGCGTGCCCACCGTCGACTGCCGCGACACCTGGGCGGGGTCGATGCAGCATATCGCGCTCGAGGGCCGGTGCTTTGTGCTCTCGGCTTGTCAGTACACGCGGCGCCGCGATTTTCCCGACGATGTGCGCATTTCCGGCGCCACCCGTCCCGACGCCGAGCTGATCCGCGGCGGCAGCCTGATCGTGAGCCCGCTCGGCAAAATCCTCGCCGGTCCGCACTTCGGCAGCGAGAAGATCCTCACCGCGACCCTCGACCTGAATGAAATCGGCCGCGCCAAATTTGACTTCGACGTGACCGGTCATTACAGCCGTCCCGATGTCTTCAAGCTGAGCGTCAACGAAGCGCCTATGCCCACGGTGACCTTCACCAAGTAACCGGGCAATGCCGCACCTGATCTTCGCCGCCGCCGCGCGCTTGCGGATGCCCTGGCCCCCGGGATCAAACGCGAGGCGCTCGGGATCAACCTGAAACACTCGGACAGCGGGCCTCGGCCGAGCGACGTCGAGCCGGCAGCGCATGCAGAATCAATGACTTGCGTGTGTAGGCCACGGCCAAGACCGGCGCCTCGTGGGGCGGATGCGGTACAATCGTTCAAAACCTGCGAGCCGCGAGACTCAACCTGGCAATATGCGCAACAGCGAGCCAGCCGTGCAGGAGGCCGGACGATCGGAAGCGACCGGGTCAGCCAGCGCTGATCACTGCAACACCGCACGGCGATCACAGCCAATCCCCATGAACACACCGGGCACGCGCGTGAGCGCGCAGGCGCAGCCGAATATTGCCTTGATCAAATACTGGGGCAAGCGCGACGCCGGGCTCAACATCCCCGCGGCGGGCTCGCTGTCGGTTACGCTCGACGCCCTGCACACCCGCACCGAGGTGAGTTTCAACCCGGCGCTCGACTCGGACGAAGTCGTCTTCAACGGGCGACACGGCGCGGCGCAGAGCGCGCGCATTTCAGTGTTCCTCGATCTCCTGCGCGCGCGCGCCAGCCGCGACTGGCGCGCCATCGTGGTGACCGACAACGATTTTCCGACGGCCGCGGGCCTCGCCTCCTCGGCCTCGGGTTTTGCGGCGCTCGCGCTGGCCGCGAGCCGTGCGCTCGGACTCGCGCTCGACGCTCCTGCGCTTTCCGCGCTCGCACGCCGTGGCTCGGGCTCGGCGGCACGCTCGATTTTCGGCGGCTTCGTCGAAATGCAGGCCGGACAACGCGCCGATGGCGAGGATGCCGTGGCCGCACCGCTGCTCGAGCCCCAAGCCTGGCCACTGCGCGTGGTCATCGCCGTGACTACGCGCGCCGCCAAAGATCTGGGCTCGAGCGCCGGCATGGAACTCTCGCGCCGCAGTTCACCCTTCTATTCGAGCTGGATCGACGCGGGCGCTGATGACCTCGCGGACGCGCACGCCGCGGTGCTCACGCACGACTTCGAGAAGCTCGCCGTGGTAAGCGAGGCGAGTTGCCTCAAGATGCATGCCGTGATGCTGTCCTCGCGCCCCGGCCTCATGTACTGGAATGCCGCTACCGTAGAATGTCTGCAATGCGTGCGCGCTTTGCGTGAAGGGGAGGGCTTGGGAGTGTTTTTCACGGTCGACGCGGGCCCGCAGGTAAAGGCCGTCTGCCTGCCGGAGGCGGTGCCGCAGGTAACGGCCGCGCTCGGCGCGGTGCGCGGCGTCAAGGAGGTGCTGGTGAGCGCGCTTGGCGCGGGCGCGCGTCTGCTCGCACCAAACCCGGAGTGCCCCGATGCGCATTGAAGCTACCGCCCCCGGCAAACTCGTGCTGCTCGGCGAGTACGCGGTGCTCGAAGGCGCACCGGCGCTGGTGCTGGCCGTCAACCGCCGCGCGCGCGCCACGCTCACGCGTCTTACCGGCGACGCCTGTGAAATCGTGTCGAAGACCCTGGGCCAAATCGCGCGCGGACACTTGCTGCCGGGCGGCGGGGTATGCTGGGATAGGCAGGGTCCGGCCGAACTCGGCTGGATCGACGTGCTGCTGAAGAGCAAGTTGTTGGGCAGCGGGCAGGCCGCAGGTTTTCGCGCCGAGCTCGATACCGACGGTTTTTACGTGACTCACGACGGACAGCACATCAAGCTCGGGCTGGGCTCGAGCACCGCGCTCATTACCGCGTTCGCAAGCGCACTGCGCACACTCGCGGAACAGCCCAAACTTTCGATGACGAAACTCATTGACCTGCACCGCGCCATCCAGGACGGCCGGGGCAGCGGCATCGGCGTGGCGGCCGCACTGCGCGGCGGGCTTTCGGGCTATCGCACCGGCGGGCGCCGTCCGCAGTCCAAAACGCTGCACATTCCGGACGGCCTGCACTGGTGCGTGGTGTTCACCGGCAAGGCGGTCTCGACGGTGGCCATGCTTGCGGCGCTGGCCGACTGGCGCGTGCACCATCCACGTGACTACGCGCGCCGCATCCGCGAGCTGAGCCGCATTGCCGCGGACGGCGTGGAAGCCGTGGTGCGCAACAACGCCGGCGCGTTTCTCGAGAGCCTGAAACTCTACGCGCAAGCGCTCGCACAACTCGGCAGCGCGAGCGGCGTCGACATCGCCAGCCGCGAGCACCGCGAGCTCACGGAGATCGCCGCAGGCTGCGGTTCGGTTTATAAAAGCTGCGGCGCAGGCGGCGGCGACATCGGCATTACCTTCGATACCGACGAGCGACACCTGCAGGAATTCAAACGCCAGGCCGGAAAGGCCGGGTTTGACGTGTTGGAGATGGGCCAGGATTCGCAGGGTCTGGAAGTCGAGTTCAATGCGTAGCGGCCGCGGGCCGCTCCCACGAGGAGGCAATAATATGGACCAATCAAGAATGCCCGGTTTCTACCGGCTCTCGGTCGCCGAACGCGTGAACCTGGTGCGCGAGCGCGGCTTGGTATCGCGCGAAGAATACCAAAGCCTGTTGAGCGGTCAGCACACGCTCAATATCGAACGCGCCGACAAGATGATCGAGAACGTCATCGGCGTGATGGGTCTGCCACTGGGACTCGGCTTGAACTTCCTGATCAACGGCAAGGACTATGTGGTGCCGCTCACCGTGGAAGAACCCTCGATCGTCGCGGCGCTGTCCGCCGCCGCGAAACTCATCCGTGCGGCCGGTGGCTTCACCACCCGCAGCACCGCGCCGATCCTGATCGGCCAGGTCCAGATCGTCGACGTCGCCAACTCCGCGAGCGCGCAGGCCGTGCTCTTGCAGCGCAAGCAGGAAATCCTGGATCTTGCCAACAGCCTGCACCCCAAGATGGTGGCGCGCGGCGGCGGCGCCGAGGACATCGAAGTGCGCATCCATCCGCGCAGCGACGGGCATGGCGACATGGTGGTGGTGCATCTGCTGGTGAACACCTGCGATGCCATGGGCGCCAACCTGGTGAACACCATGTGCGAGGGCGTAGCCCCGCTGGTGGAGCAACTGAGCGGCGGCAAGGTGTTCCTGCGCATTCTCTCCAACTTGACCGATCGCGCCCTGGTGTGGGCCAACGCGGTGATCCCGGCCAAATTGCTTGAGGACCATGGCCACGACGGCGAACAGGTGCGCGACGGCATTCTCCTCGCCACCGAACTCGCGATGGTCGATCCCTACCGCGCCGCCACCCACAACAAGGGCATCATGAATGGCGTGGATGCCGTGGCGCTCGCCACCGGCAACGACTGGCGCGCGCTCGAAGCCGCGGCCCACGCCTTCGCGGCGCGCGGCGGGCATTACACCTCGCTCACCCGCTGGTACAAGAACGACCAGGGCGACCTGGTGGGCAACATCGAAATGCCGATGAAGGTCGGCATCGTGGGCGGTCCGCTGCAGTCGAATGCCACCGTGGCCCTGAACCACCACCTGTTGCATCTGCACTCGGCCCGCGAGCTCGCCGAAGTCATGGGCGCCGTCGGTCTGGCGCAGAATTTCTCGGCGCTGCGGGCACTCGTGACCGACGGCATCCAGCAAGGCCACATGACACTGCACGCCCGCAGTGTGGCGGTGGCGGCCGGCGCCGGCGCCGACATTTTCGATACCGTGGTCGAGCGCCTGTTGGCCAGCAAGGAAATCAAGATCTGGAAGGCCAAGGAAATCGTGGCCGAGGTACGCGGCCAATCCACACCCGCCGCGCACAGCCAGGCGCGCGGCGCCGAGCCGCTCGCCGACTCCGAGTACTCCACGGGTTTCGGCAAAGCGATCCTGCTCGGCGAGCACGCCGTGGTCTACGGCCGCCACGCGATTGCCGTGCCGGTGCCGCTCGCGATCCGCGCCCGTGCCGAGGATTCCAGCGACGGCACCTGGATGTTGATTCCGCGCTGGGGCGTGGAGCAGCGCCTGCAGGCCGGCGGCAAGCCGCAGGGCTCACTGCAGCAGTCGCTGGACCTGATCCTGCGCACGCTGGAATTGAGCGAGCGGGCGCTGCGCATCCAGGTCTACCCGAACCTTCCGCGTGCCAACGGGCTCGGCGGTTCCGCCGCACTCGCGGTGGCCGTGATCCGCGCTCTCGACCAGCACTGCAAGCTCGGACTAAGCGACGCTCAAATAAGCGCCATCGCCTTCGAGTGCGAGCGTATCGCGCACATCACGCCTTCCGGCATCGACAACACCGTAGCCACCTACGGACGGCCGCTGCTTTACCAGCGCGGGGATCCGCCGCTCATCGAGACCCTCAAGTTCCCGCAACCGCTGCCGGTGGTGATCGGGCTCTCCGGCGTCGAATCGCTCACCGCGCGCACCGTCACCCAGGTGCGCGAAGCCTGGAAACGCAACCACGATCTCTACGAGCGCATCTTCGACGAAATCGATTCGCTGGCGCTGCAGGGCGTCCAGGCCATTGCCGACTGGGACTTGGTACAGTTCGGCGAGCTCATGAACATCTGCCAGGGCCAACTGAACGCACTGCAGGTATCCAGTTGGGAACTGGAGGAGATGATCCAGATTGCGCGTCACCATGGGGCGCTCGGCGCCAAGCTCACCGGCGGTGGCGGTGGTGGCGCCATGATCGCGCTCTGCCCCGAGGACCGCGCCCAAGTGATCCGCGCACTGCAGGATGCCGGCTACCAGGCGATGGAGGCCAACCTTGGCTGACGCCGATCCACAGCGCATTGTTTCGTTCGATTCCGAACGCCTAATCCTGGTCGACGCCAGCGACCAGGAAATCGGCCACGCGAGCAAGGCCGAGGCCCATCAGGGCAAGGGCATCCTGCACCGGGCGTTCTCATTGTTCGTGTTCAACCCGGCCGGCGAGTTTTTGCTGCAGCAGCGCGCCCCCGGCAAACAACTGTGGCCCGGTTATTGGGCCAACAGTTGCTGCAGCCATCCGCGCCGCGGCGAGGATATGCCGACCGCCACGCAGCGGCGGCTCAGGGAAGAACTGGGGTTCCACTGCCCGCTCGAGTTCGTCTACAAGTTCCAGTATCACGCCGAATTCGGTACGGCCGGCTCGGAAACCGAACTCTGCTGGGTGTATCTCGGAACCTCGGCGGCACCGGTACACGTCAACCCGAACGAGATTGTGGCCTGGCGTTACGTGACGCCCGAGACGCTCGACCGCGAGATGGCCACGAGCCCCGCACAGTTCACGCCTTGGTTGCGCATGGAATGGCAGCGACTGCGCAACGAATTTGGCGATCGCCTGCCGAATCGGGACCGTGCGTGCGGTCGGCTCGGGGCGCGCTGAGTCGGGCGGGCCCGAGGACTACTGCTGCGTCAGACTCCCCGCGAGCCCAAGCTCGGGGTTCGCGACCGCATAGAACACTTCGGGTTTGTCGACCACCCGGCTCTTGCCAATAGTCGCGAGGCCGGACACGGTGTAGCTCGCGTGCGGGCAGGTCGCGGTCAGCTCGAGGGTGTACACGTTGAACTGTGCATCGAGCATGCCGAAGCGACCGGTGTAAGAGCAGAGATCCGCGCTCACGCCGCTCAACAATCCGTCGGCGCGCACATTCAAGGTGATGGTGGCACCGTCCGGCAACATCCCGCCCCAGCCGCCGGCGAGCAGCGCGAGCGCCGAGCCCCGGTCGTAGGAAACTCCATCGTCCGTGAGCGCGAAGCGGCCCTGTTCGCCCGCGCCGGTGTACGTTCCGCTGAGCGTGCGCCCCGGCTCGAGAGTGCCGGCAAGTTTGAGGGACACCAGCGGTTTGCCGCCGGCAAACTGGGCTCCGGCAGGCGGGTACGCGGTGAAGATCCCGGCGATCCGGTCACCCCGGACCGCAAAACGTCCGGCCACTTGCGTACCTGTCCCGGCATCGAAGATCACCGCACGCCCGTTCGCGGTCACGATGCCGACCACCTGCGAGCGCGCGCCGTGCGCGTCGGTGAAAGTCCCACTATATATACCGCCCGGATCCGGGTTGCCCGACACCCCGCGCGCGCCGCTCCCGCAGCCCGTGAGGCACAAGGCGCCGGCGAGCAGCAGCCATCCGACGCGAAACCTCTGCCTCGACATTCAAGCCTCCGGACCCGTTTCTGCCAAGCCGCGCCGCACGCCCGCACAACACGTGTCATGCCACCCGCAGTCTACTGCATGCGCCACAGGCACCGATATTGCACGCGCACGTTCAAGTACGCAGCCCGGTGCATCGCAGCCAAAGGGCGTGTTGCACAGCCGGCGTAACCGCAATCGTCGCAAGCGCATGATACGTTTCAGGTGTGCGAACAAGACCTCGACCTTCTTGCGCTGTCGGCGTCACCGCACGTAGGCGGGCGCCTTCGCAATCTGCCTCGCGACCTCGCGCGCGGACTCGTTGACGTGCCGCGTGATCTTGCGCAGCGGTATGTTCAGACAGTCCTGCGCTTTCAGCGGGCAACGTTCGCAATCGTGCTGTGAGGCACGGTGGATGACGGTGTCGGCGTTGGTGATCCCGCAGCGCAGCAGGTGGTTGTTGGGAACGTGCGCATCGAGGTTAAACAAGTAGTACAGCGGCGCTTGCTCAATTCTCTGGCGTCCCAATCTTCGCATTGCTCCCGATCTGTGTCGGCAGAGTTCGACAATGCCCGCCGTTTCACGTTCCGAGAATGGTCGGGTTTTCCAACAGAATCGGCGATAACAAGACAGCCGTCATGGTTTTTTTGGCCGCCGCACATCGGCTCACTCATGAAACTCGCGTCGCGTTACCAATTTTAGCGATAGCGGTGCAGGACTATTTGAGCAAAACGGCATCTAGGCATTTTGGAGCGATTCGCTTTTGGGTGCGGGGAAAGGTCTCGTCGAACGCGGGCGGGCGTGCCGCTCAGATTCGAGCCAGCAGGTCGCCAATATTTGCTAGCACTCGGTATTCATGGCTCCGTCAGGTATATACGAATTATGCATATGGTTATAGCGAATTACCATTTGCCGGCCCCCTCCGCGCGCCGTATACATTGCCTTGAAGTTCAGGGACCGATGAGTGCGCTCGTGCGGAGGGGGGATCATGAGCGGTCTGTTTCGCCAACAAGTATTACAGGCACAAAGTCCACAGGGGCTGGGTGCCATCCGGATGGCGACGCCGGTCTCGCACCAAGTGTGGGGGGTGGCGGCGGCCGGACTGTCTGTAGCGATCCTGCTGTGGTTATTCCTCGGCCATTACACGCAGCGTGAACGTGTTACCGGAACCCTGGTTCCGCAGGCGGGGTTGCTCAACATCACTGCTCGCGACGCCGGCACCGTGACCAAAGTCGCGGTGTCCGAAGGCGCGCAGGTACGCGCCGGTGCGCCACTGTTGACGATCTCCAGCGACCGCAACAGCGCCTCGATGGGCGACACCTCCGCCGCGATCAACACCCAGTTGGGCAAGCAGCGCAACAAGCTGCAATCGGACCTTGTCGATACCCGCGCGGTGGCTAAAGAACAGGCTGTGGACCTCCACATGCAGCAACGCATGCTGCGTACCCAGATCGGCCAGCTCAATGCGCAGCTCGTGATCGAGCAAGACGAGGCAGGCAAGCTTTCTCACCTCCTTCGGCGATTCCAGACCCTCGTGGGTAAGGGTTACGTCTCCGCGCTACAGGTTCAGGAACAGCGCGAGCAGGTGTCCAGCGCCGAAACCGAGATGGATGAGCTGGAACGTGAGCGCTCCCAGGCTGAGCAACAACTGGCCAGCGTGGGCGATCAACTGGTTGAACTTCCGCCTAGTACGTCAGCCAAGCTGAATGGCCTGCAACAACAGCTAGCTCAGATTCAACAGGCGCTGATTCAGAACGCGGCGGCTTGGGCCGACATATTGCGGGCACCGGCGACCGGTACCGTCTCGGCGGTTCTCATTGAACCGGGTCAAGCCGTGCAGCCCGGTCAAGCGCTGGTGACGATCATGCCCAAGTGGTCATTGTTGCAGGCGCAACTGCTGGTGCCGAGCAGCGCGATTGGGTTTGTCCACATCGGCACCCCTGTGGTGTTGCACTATCAGGCGTTTCCTTACCAGAAGTTCGGTGTGCGGCGTGGCACCGTGGTCAACGTCTCACGCAGCGCGCTGACTCCTGCCGAACTGACTGCACTGCTGGGTCAAGCGCCGCCGCCAGCACCGCTCTATCGCGTGGAGGTGGAACTCGCGTCGCAAAGCATCGAGGCCTATGGCAAGCCACACGCCTTACTGCCGGGCATGTCGCTGAACGCCGACCTGTTGCTTGACCGCCGTCGGATGATCCAGTGGATCTTCGAGCCGTTGTACGGGGTTGCCAAGCGCGATGGGAAAACCTGATGGCTAACGATTCCACCCTGCGAACCAAAGAGGCATCCGGCAGCGGCACGATCGCCGGCGGCCGCGGCGACGTCCATGACTTCATGACGGATAACGACAGGGAGCCGCGCCTCCACTTCGGTTGGGGCAGGCGCCTGCCGATGATTCGCCAGAGCGAGTCTGGCGAATGTGGACTGGCTTGCCTTGCAATGATTGCGGGCTACTACGGCCAGCACGTGGACCTGCCAGGTTTGCGCGCACAATTTTCGACCTCGCTGAAAGGGATCACGCTCGCGCGTCTGATCGAAGTCGCACAGGCCCTTGGGTTGGCCTGCCGCCCATTGCGGCTGGACCTGGATGACCTGCCGCGTTTGCAGATGCCCTGCATTCTGCATTGGGATTTGGACCACTTCGTAGTGTTGCGTCAGGTATGCAGGCAGCGTGCGATGATTCATGATCCCGCGGTCGGAGAGCGCCGGATGCGCTTCGATGAGATCAGCCCTCACTGGACCGGCGTCGCGGTGGAATTGAGCAAGGGGCCGGCTTTCAAGCGCAAGGCGCCTCCGCCGCCCGTATCGCTGCGCACCCTCGCAGGGTCGATCCAAGGTCTTGGCAAGGCGCTCGCCGTGATCTTCAGCCTCGCGCTGTTGCTGGAACTGATCGGCCTGCTATGGCCGCAGTTCTTGCAGATGACCATCGATCAAGTATTGGCCGATGGCGACCGCAATTTGTTGACGTTTCTGGGTTTGAGCTTCCTGTTGTTGCTGGCAATGCAGACGGTCGTCTCGGCGTTGCGCACATGGACGGTAATGTGGCTCGGGACCCATTTCAACCTGAGCTGGGCCGGTAACGTCTTTCAGCACCTGATGCGGCTCCCCCAGGACTATTTCCTGAAACGGCACTTGGGTGATATCGTCTCGCGGTTTGGCTCCGTTGGCGCGATCCAGCAAACGCTCACCACCAGATTCGTCGGCGTGATCCTGGATGGCGTCATGGCGACGCTCACGCTGGTCGTGATGCTGATCTACAGTCCCCTGATGACCGGCATTGTCGTGCTGGCGCTCGCGGTTTACGCCGCCATGCGCGTGCTCTATTACCGGGTGTACTTCGAGTCCAACCTTTCGCAAATCACGACCAGCGCCAAGCAGCAAAGCGTATTCATGGAAGCCGTGCGCGGCGCGCAGACGATCCGTCTGCACAACCAGGGTCCGGCGCACACGGCCCGTTATCTCAACGCTACCGCGGATAGCCTCAATACCTCGATTGCGGTACAGAAGCTGAACCTGATATTCGGCTCGATCAACAGCATTACGTCAGGCGCACAGCATGTCGGCGTATTGTGGCTTGGCGCATACCTTGCACTTGGCCACAAGTTCAGCGCCGGCGAATTGATGGCGTATGTTGCCTATGCCAGCCAATTCACCAGCACAGCTTCAAACTTGATCGACTACGTGGTCCAGTTGAAGCTGATGCGCTTGCAGGGTGAGCGCCTCGCCGACATCGTGCTGACTCCGCCCGAAGCACACACCGAAGCCAATTGGGTCGGCCCGGAACCGGAGCCTTCAATTCGGTTCGGCAAGGTCAGCTTCCGCTATGCGCTCGACGAACGCTGGGTCATCAAGGACTGCACCTTCGAGATCAAGGCTGGTGAATCTGTCGTGATCACTGGCCCCTCCGGGCAAGGCAAGACCACCGTGGTGCGGCTGATGCTCGGTTTGCTCGATCCGCAGCAAGGCAGCATTTATATCGGCGGTGCGGACCTGAAACAACTGGGCAAGCGCGTGTGGCGTGGCATGGTAGGCGCTGTCATGCAGGACGACACCCTGTTTGCGGGTTCGATTGCCGACAACATCAGCTTCCACGACGAGGCTGCGACGCAGGAAAAGATCGAAGCGGCCGCACGCCTGGCGCAAATTCACGACGACATCGTCGCAATGCCGATGGGTTACCGCACCACGGTCGGCGATATGGGATCCGCCGTCTCCGGTGGCCAGCGCCAGCGATTGTTTCTGGCGCGGGCCCTGTATAAGCAGCCGAAGGTGCTGGTGCTTGACGAAGCCACAAGTCATGTTGACGTAGCGTGCGGGCGCAGGATCAACGAGATGCTTCGCTCGCTGCATATCACTCTTGTTACGGTAGCGCACCGACGAGAAACGATAGCGGCAGCGGACAGAGTGATGGTGTGTATGAAAGGGCGTGCCCGGTTTGTAGCATTTGGGGCTGCTTCCGATGCCCATCATGACGGGCGGGCAGCAACAACCGTGCGAAGCACGGATGCGGCTGCTCAAGTTTGCTCACCGGGAAGTCCGGTGGGCATTTAATTTACTCACGAAGGAGAAGACCATGCGTGCAGTAACGGCTGAGGAAATTAAACAAATCGCAGGTGGGTTGGCGAAACGCCATTCAAGCTTGGTTGGCGCACACCCGATGTCCACAATACCCATAACACCGGTCACGGTGACGGCTGGTGGTGGTGGCTCGGGCGGCGGAGGAGGTGGTGGCGGGGGCGGCTATAAACAACCTCCTGTTGGTGGTCATGGAGGTGGTGGTGGCGGGAGCGGGGGCCACTACGGGGAGACGCTTGTAGATGGCCAATACTACGTACCACGCCAAGGCTTTACGTCGAACAACGGGTACAACAATCCTGGGGACGTTGAGAACAGCGCGCATCAGTTAATCAAATATACGAGCGAGTATATCGGTTCGGTCGCGGCGGCCAAGATGCTTGACGAAAACACCGGTAATAATTATGGAAATAAGACGATAACTCAAATTGGTTTTCAGTGGGTTTCCGCGAATGCCAAATATCCGCATCAACAGACAGACTGGGTCGATAACGTGGAGAAGTACATGTCTTCGCACGGATACGATTATAGTCCGAGCTTTGTGACTCCCAAGGAAATGGGTCAGTCAGAGTTTGATGTGTTTCTTGACGCGGTGTGGAATGCAGAAGGCCAAACCAACATGTGAAGGTTTTCGGGCTGAAACTCTAAGGGCAATCAACAAGCGCGCGACTCGCCAAAGTTCAACTTTGTAGTACGTCATGTATATATTCGGCGCGCGAAATCGTGAGTGACTCCGGAGGAGTCCGGCGCCTGGACCGGTACCAGCTACCTCCAGGCGCCGGGCCTAGGTGCAATAGACCGCTGTATTCTGAGTGCATGTATTTAGTGAGAACTTATTACCTAGCCATCGACTTGAAGAGGAGTGCGTACATGAATGTAAAGACATGTGTGATTCTTGTAGCCGTGATCGCATCGGCGGACCTAACTCTTACCGCAGCAGCACAGAACTCGTCACTGAGCTCGCTCGGTACCGATACCGCTGCGACAGTGATCAACCCCGAGTCTGGCAGAGAAGCGACGCTGACAGGGTACTTGCGTGAGGGAGTCATAACCTATCCGTATAGCCCAAGCGGCCATTATCCGGATTTTGGTTATTGGCATGGCGGTAATCGCCGAATGCCTTATTTCTACCTGCACCTCCATAAGCCTGTCGACATCCTCTCTGACCATTGGAATGACAACATACTTCATGTGTACGATATTCAGCTAGGTGGTATGTACTCCGGGGTTGTCTCCGAGATGGAAGAGGCACTTGGGCACAAAGTAACATTACATGGAATATTTCCGAACCGACAGATGTCAGCGAGCGGAAAAGTTCCATTAGAATTGACGATGACCGTGCAATCAGTAAAGGTTGATAAGTAAATGGCCTCAAAATAAGCGAGGTGCGGTGATGGTCCCGGTCAATCGACTCTATTCTCAAGTATGTGATTTCACTCCTTTTAAGGCGGAGCCACACTGCGAATATATGCTGGCGACACTGCCACGCTCTGGTAGCACGTTTTTTGCAACAGAGCTGTGGCGAACTGGTCTGTTGGGTGCTCCGATGGAGTACTTGAACCCGAGCTTTGTGAAACTCCTGATGCAGCGCCCGGACTTCCAGGAAACGGATGTCGCGGGTTACTGGAGCTGGGTCAAGCAACGCAGGACATCACGTAATGGCGTATTTGGTTACAAGATGTTCTTCGCGAACTATACGAAAATAACCAGCATCGTACCCGAGTGGCTACCTCATATAGCACCTCTTAAGGTTGTATTTCTGACGCGCTCCAACGTTTTGGAACAGGCCGTTTCGTACAGTAAGGCAATTGGCGGTAACGCTTGGTTTGCGTCCGTCAAACCAAAAAAACCATATGAGTACGATGCAAAGCATATTTCAAAATGTATTGAGTCAATCCAATTGCAGTTGGATTTCTGGTCTGAATTGTTCGCTATGACGCACACGGACGTCTGTCGTGTGTACTACGAGGATTTGTTGGTGGACCTCGATGCCAGTATCGAACGCGTAGCGGAGTTCATGAGCGTGCCGCTCAACCCTTCCAGAATCAAAGGGCCACCATTGATCCACGTACAACGTGATTCTCAGTCTGCCGAGTGGGTGGCAAGGTACAAGCAAGAGTGTGGGGATGTGTCGAAGGTCGGAATTGGATCTATCGGGCGTTTGTCCACGGACAAACAATGTTCATCGAAGCAAGATCTCCGCTAATCGGGGGCATCTGCAGGCCTGGATTTGGCACCGACGTAAAGTGCAGGTTCGCTATTCCGATACCGTTACAAGCGCTACTGGCCGCCAACCCGTGAAGGTCGCATGCGATTCGCACTGCTTGCATTTTTTGGGGTGGCTTTATCGTTGTCGTCACCGGTTGTGGTCCGCGCAGCGGCCTGCCCGGCACCGGCAAATGCCAGCATCGTGCAGGTTCCGGGCTTGCCGTTCGGCATGGCGGTAACGCCGGATGGATGCTGGATGTTCGTGTCGATGTGGACCGGCAAGCAAACCGGTGCGTTGGCCGTTCTGCACAATTCCGCAGGCACGTTCTCCGTTGCACGCGTGGTACCCCTTTCAGATGGCGGTGCCGGCGAGACCTTGACGCACGACGGCAAGCTGCTGATCGTGACCGCATGGAATGCGGGCATCGCCGCATACAGCGCAGATGAGCTCGAACTGCCATCCGGCGATCCATTGCTTGGCACCCTTCCCAACGGTTACCGTGCCGGCGCCGTGTACGCAATCACCAGCCTCGATGACAAGCTGTTGTTCGTCAGCGATGAGAACGACCGCCAACTCAGCGTGTACGATCTGGCCAAATGGCGAGAAAGTGGTTTCAAGGGTAATCCGTGGATCGGGTATGTTCCGACCGGGATCAGTCCGGTTGGTCTGGCGCTGTCGCCCAATGGAAAATGGCTGCACTCGACGAGCGAGGCGGCCTCGCCACGCATGGGTTTCTCTCGTGCCTGTCGTCCCGAGACTCAGCGTGCACGCTGGCATGCACACGGAGTGCTGCTGCGGATCGATATCGAGGAAGCCGCCAAGGATCCGCGTAACAGTGTGAGTGGCGGTCTGCAGGTGGATTGCAATCTCGTTCGGGTGGCGGTGTCGCCGGATGGCGATTACTTATGGGTGAGCGCGCGCGGTAGCAACTCCGTCCTGCGCATTGCCGCCAGCGGCTTGGCCGGACGCGGCTCCATGAACGTGGCGAGTTTCGACGTCGGCGGCGGTCCGGTCGGTATCGCGGTTCGTCCCGACGGGAAGCAGGTGTGGATAGCACTTGCCAACCGGTTCGCAGATACGAAGTACAACCCGGCGGGGCGCGAAGTCGTCGGGTTGCTGGGTACCGGAGGAGCTACTACCAAGAACATCACCGCCGTGAGTGAACCGGCTTCCGCGTTTCCGCGTGAGCTGGTATTCCTGCGGGACGGTCGCACGTTTGCGGTCGGTCTATTCGACGCCAAGCGCATTGAGTTTTTCACGACTCCGCCTTGAACACACTCTTGGAGTGTAAGCGTCACGTAAACGACGTCCTATATATAGAGGGCGGGAGGGGTTAGCGTGATCGTGTCAGGAGGGTGGTGGGAATTCTTGGAAAGCGATCTCCGTCCGTTGTCATGATGGAGCCGTTCAAGCCGCGAGATCAAGTGCGGCGGGTTTGGCCGTGAGGTGCTGCCAGCCATCCACTCGGCGCAGCGTGATCTCGCCGCTCGCTACCAGTGCCCAGTACAACATGCACGCAGCGTCGGCGGAGGGCAGCGCACACTGGGTTTTGATGCGACGCTTGAACTCTTCGTGTAGCCGCTCGATGGCGTTTGTGGTCCGCAACGATCGCCACTGCTCGGTGGGATAGCGCAGGAAGGTGAAGAGCTCTGCGCCGGCTTCCTCGAGGCTCTCGGCGACGGAGCGGCACTTGAGGCGCCACTTGCGCAGAAAAGCTTTACGTTTCGCTTGTACGTCGGGGGCGGTTTTCGCGTAGATCATGTCGGTGTAGTCGGCAGCGAGCTCCGCCTGCAGTTTCCTCGGTACGTGGGCGAGTAGGTTGCGTAACTTGTGGACTGTGCAACGCTGCACCGGCACCTCGGGCCACAGCGCCGTGAGTGCCGCATGCAACCCTTGACCCCCATCGACAACGAGAAGCTCGGGGGGTGCCAGCCCGCGCGCGATGAGCCCTTCGAGCAGTGCGCGCCAGGCGGCCTCACTTTCCCCGCCCATGGCCTTGAGCGCAAGCAACACTTTCTGCCCGTCCGCGCGTACTCCGAGTGCCACCAGGATCCCCAGGGCGGTCACCCGATGATCCAGCCTGAGCTTGACCACCGTGCCGTCGAGGATCAGCCGTACGATCGGCTCCGCCTCAAGCCGGCGCTCGTTCCACGCCGTGAAGTCTGTCTGCACCTTGTGCCAGGCGCGGCTCACCGTGTCCCGGCTCACCGGCCCGCCAAACAGCGAGGCGAGCGCCCGGCGCACCCGCCGCGTATTGACCCCCGCCAGATACGCCCCGGCAATCACGCTGAGCGCCCGGTTTGTCAGGTGCCGGCAACGCGGCAGCAGCGCACTGCGAAACTCATGGGCCGATCCCTGCGCTCCTACCACGCGCGCTCGCGGCACCGCTACCGTCATGCGCCCCAGCGTACTGACCAGCTCGCGTCGCCGGTGCCCGTTGCGATAGCCCGTCGCGCCGCTTTGGCGACCGTAGCGCAGCCGCCCCAGCACCGTTGTTACCTCCAGTTCCAACAGCTCCCGCAGGTAACTTTGCACCCCTTCGCGCAGCGCCTCTTCCAACGGATCCATCCAATCCAAAATCTGTGCCGAACCCTTCAAGCCCGTGCGATCTTTAGCCATGGCGTAGGCTCCTCGGCGTTGGTCGCGCCGTAATGTGTTTGTTTACAAATCGGAGACTACGCCATCTTCAAATTTCCACCACCCTCCTGACACGACCTACAAGAATAATTGCCAGATCAAACAGGTTGTGATGGCGCTGGCACCAGCTAACCCAGTTTGCAGCAAGGCGGGTCCGACGATTGCGAGTTTGTGGCCGCCCAACCATAAAATGGTGAGCGTCGGCATCACCGGAGTCACTGATCCCAACAATTTGTCTCTCACGATAACAGTTACAGGAATCGAGCAAGATGAGCCTGTCATGGAACCAGGCAGTGGCCATACGGAGCCGGAGTCGGTACTCCCGTTGCACAAGTGAGAGCCGAGCGTTCCGGAACTGGCACTGGACGCATTTATTTCATTGCTTTCAAGGCTGTCAACAGTGTCGGTAGTTCCTGCACGGGGATCGTGCAGGTATATGTTCCTCACGACCAAGGACAGCACACTGTGTCAATTGATACGGGGCAACGTTCCAATTCCACACTGCCGTAGAATTGCTAATCGCGTGTAGTGTGAGCACGGCTAAACAGTTTGTTCGCCAAAGCACGCATAGAATGACGTAGAGTCGGGGTCTCTCTGACGTTATTCGTCAACTATCCGAAGTGCGCCAAACCTACATCAGGGAAAATGGAATTTGCGGATTACCTAAAATGCAGGCTCCTCGCACGCACACGCCGATTCAGGCGCTCGCGCCGGTGTAACTGAAAGTCCGCGACGGTAGCGGAGCCAGACCAGTTTGCCTCGGATCAAGTCGCAAAGCCCGCGCATTTGCTAGCCTCTCGCTGCCATCCGTAACTTCGGACAAAAAATGGTCATCTCCTTACCCAGCCAACTGTTCGCCTCCCAGCACCGCGCCATCGACACGGAGATCCACGCCATTCTTGACGGCACCGGAACCGCCTCCGCGCTCGCCCCGTCGTTGGCTGCGCTGCGCCTGCACCTCTACGCGGAAGAACAAATCCTGTTTCCGGCACTGGCCAAGACCAGCGCGGTGATGGCGATCATCGCTATGAAGCGCGAGCATGGCCAGATGTGGCCGCCTATGGAAACGCTGAGCGCAGCCTGTATGTCCGCGAGTCCGGTCGCGGCATTGCACGATACCTGCAGCGAGTTGTTCCAGCTCCTGCAGATTCACAATCCCAAGGAAGAAAAGATCATCTACACCGCCGCCGACCGGCTCGTGGCCGCGCGGCATGACACTGCGCTCGTGCAGGCACTACAGGCCGCGAAGTTGCCGGACGGCTGGATCTGCGAAAAGGCGCCACGTTAGCCGGACCTCGAGAAAGAAACAGTCGGATTAAACTGCTTCAGTTGCCGGCAAAAACGGCGTGCAGCGGAACGTACAGATTCACCTGCGTTCTCGAGACGCAGACTTCTTACGCGGCCTGGTCCACTCCGCGCGTCTTGCCCAGGCGCGAGCGTACCCTGGCTTACGCCGCGCGCACATTGCCACTCCCGTCCTTGACGGACGGCGGCGCTCGGGCAGACGGCATCCAGGCTTACACCTCGAGCCCCATGGCACGCATGAGCTCAAGCCCATTGCTCCGGGTGACGACACCCGGGCGCAGCTTGAAATCAAAACGCAATTGGCCATTCTCCAGGTGATCCTCGAAGTGCAAATTGCAAAGCACGCCCTCACCCAGACCCTGGATCGCGGTCAGTGCCAAGTCGTGGGTGGTGACGAGACCGATGGCGCCAAGCTCTGCGAAGACACGCAGCACGCCTTGGGCGCCGAGCCGCCGATCATACGAATTGGTGCCCTGCAGTATCTCGTCGATGAGGAATAACAGGGGCGGTGCCTGCGCGGCAAGCTGCACGAGCTCGCGCAGACGTTTAATCTCGGCATAGAAACGCGAGGCGCCCTCGCGCAGGGAATCGTTGACGCGGATGCTGGCCCCGACCTGCAACGGTGTAAGTTCCAGCTTGGCGGCACATACCGGCGCCCCCGCCATGGCCAGCACTACGTTCAATCCCAGTGCGCGCAGCAAGGTGCTCTTGCCCGACATGTTGGAACCGCTCACCAGCCAGACCCGCGCCGGAGCGCACAGGTCCACGTCATTACGCACACAGACCGCGCGCGGCAACAGCGGATGCCCGAGCGCTTGCGCGCGCAGACAGGCGGGCCCCGCGAGAATTTCCGGAAACGCGCCGTCGGGATGCTCGAAGCTGTACTGCGCGAGTGATGCCAGCGCCTCGAAACGGCCCGCCACGCCAAGCCAGGCACGCACCTGCGCGCCCGAGGCGCGCCGCCAGCGTTCGGCCGCGAGCGCCACGTGCACGCCGTAGAGCAGCGGCAGTTGCGCCCACATGACCATGAGGTTCTTGCGATTTTCCGAGTACGCTACCACGGTCGCGAGCCGCCGGATGTGCGTGGAAGCACGCTCGCCTCCCGCGCCGAGTTCCTGAGCGAGTGCGCGCAGCGCCGCTGAGGTGGAATCGGCGCGCTCGATCTCTTGCAGCAATGCGGCAAAAGTCTGCAGGTCATCCCGATCGAAGGCGGTTTCGAGTGGCGACAACACCGCCTGCACGCGCGCCTTCACCAGGAAAAGCACCGCGATCTCGGCAATCAGAACGATCCAAAGCACCAGCCAGAGGCTGCTCAAGAATCCGGCCGCCAGTGCCGCGAGGAAACACGCGGGCAGCAACCAGGCCAGCGAGCGTATCCAGGCCTTGCCGAGGCGCTCCGGCGACGCCGCCCAAGCCTCAAGTCCTTCGGGCTTGGCGCGTGGCGGACCCGCGCGCCCCAACACCGCGACCCGCTCGCGAAAGTCCAGCCGCGCACCGAGTTCGCGCACCGCCACCTGGCGCTCCCGGATTTCGGTGACCGGGGCCGGCGCGAGCAGCCAGCGCGCCAGGGTCTCCTCGCCCATCGCGGTGCGCGCTGCACATAGCAACTCGTAGAGACTGCCCTCGCCAAAGAGGTCGAGATCGGCCGCATAGACATGCTGCGGATCCGCAAAACGCTCGCCGCGGTTGCCGCCGCCAGCCCAGCGTTCGTCGAGGCGCGCGAGGCCGCGCCGGTAAAAATCGGCGCTCCGTTCGGCGCGCATGCGGCACTTACGCAGCCGCGCATGCCAGGCGAGCACCGCGGCAAAAGCCACAGCGGGCAGCAGCAACCACCAGGGCGACAGCCAATGCACATGCCAGGCAAACCACGCACACACAAGGATGACGGCGGCGAGCACCAAGCGCACAACTCCAAGGCGTTGGCACGCGCGTACCAGGCGCTCGGCACGGGCGGCGCAGGCCGCAAGCTGCTGTGTGTACGTTTCACGGGGTGTCATTGGACACTTTCGCCATTCCGCGCACGCTTGCCGCTCCGCGAGCGCGCTTCAGGAGAATTTCCCGGGGTTGCAGGCAATCTAGCACACGGGCTCTCCGATACGCAGACAACTCTCGCCGGGAGCGGCATCCATCAATACGGACAACGCACACACTATATATAATGGCCGCGCAGTAGCTGTTCACATCCGTCTCAATATCCCGCGCCGATGCGGCGCATGCAGCCCCCGGACCCATCGCAACACCCATGCTCCCGTCTACGAGCAAGCTCACGCACCGCCCTCCCGCCCGGGCATTCTCGGGCCGTGTACGCGCGCGCACGGCGGGACTCGCGCTCTTTGAAGTGGTCATGCTGGTTGCGATCCTCGGCATTACCGGCGCGGTCATCGTGACAAGCCTCCTCGGCCGGCCCGATCCTGCCCACATTGCGGCGGCCCGGCAGGAAATCCACACGCTTGCCACGGCGCTGCAGAGCTACGGTCGCGACAACCATCGGTACCCGAGTGACGCCCAAGGCCTCGAAGCACTGGTCGCCAAACCCACGCTGGATCCGCTCCCCGCTAATTGGCGGCCGTATCTCGACGTGCTGCCGCTCGATCCCTGGGGCCATGCCTATCAATATCAGTATCCCGGCGCCCACGGCACTTTCGACGTCTGGTCCTACGGACCGGGCGGACCGAGCGCCTCGGGATCGGACGTCGGGATAATTGGAAACTGGAATCTCGATGTCGCCGCCCCGGCCGCCGCGTACAGATGAGCAGACGTCACGGCGCCTGTAGCTAACGGGCGGGCCATGCGCATCTTCTCGCACACCTGTTCCAACACCGAAATTGTCTGTGCACTCGGCTGCGGCGGCGCGCTTGTCGGCGTGGACGCGGACTCGGATTACCCGCCGGAGATCGTTCGGCCCTTGCCGCACCCCGGCCGTGATCTCGACCTCGATGTCGTCGCGGTGCGTGCACTCAAGCCCGATCTCGTACTCACGTCGCTCACCGTACCCGGCCACGAGCGCGTGGTCGCTGCATTGCAGGCGGCCGGACTGCGCACGTTGGTCTGCGACCCACGCTCGCTCGCCGATGTATTTGGCGACATCCGGCGCATCGGCGCGGCGCTCGACGTGCCCGAACGCAGCACTAAACTTGTGCAGGAGATGGAGCATGCAATGCCGCAGGTCGAGCCCGGCGCGGTCCGCCCGCGCATCCTCGTCGAATGGTGGCCGAAACCGGTGATCGTTCCGGCGCGCCAGTCCTGGGTCACGGACATCATCACGCGCGCCGGCGGCGTGAACCCCTGGGGCGAAGTCGATGCCAAGAGCCTGCAGCTCAAGGATGCGGACGTCGTGACCGCTGCCCCCGACGCCGTGGTCATGAGCTGGTGCGGCGTGCCGGTCGAGAACTACCGCGCCGATATCGTGTGCCGCCGTCCCGGCTGGCAAGCGGTGCCGGCGGTCGCCGCCAAGCGGATCCACGCAGTGAGCGAAGCCTTCCTCGGCCGCCCCGGCCCGCGGCTCGTCGAGGGTTACCGGCGGCTGCGCGATATCATCGCCGCGGTTCAAGGCACGTAATGCCCTAGCCCGGCCGCAGCGTGCGATGCCGCAAGCGCGACGCTGACCTCGGAGCCTATAATCGCGACGGACGGCGCACGCTCGCCGCCTCGACCCGTCCACAACCGGCGCTTGCAGCATGAAGATCTGGCCACTCGTTCCTCTTTTGATGCTGGCGGTGCCACCGAGCGTCTACGCAGCTCCTCCAGCAGCTCCTGCGCCTCCGGCCTTCTGCGTCGCCGCGAGTCGCGCACGCGAGAGCGTCCAGAACGACCTGAAACAGAAGCTTCCCTGGACTCTCGCCTATGCACGGCTTGCAGAAGAGTTCTCCGCGCACCTGCACGTCGCCTGGGTGTTTTATCCGCAGACGGCCTACAGCGTCGTGTACGAGGCGTACTCCCATCCGCAAGTGACTCCGCAACAGGCCTATGAGACCACGCTGCGCGCCTGCGAAAAGAAATACGCCGCGCTCGGTCACAGCGGCGCTCCGCGCGCGGAATGAGTCCGCGCACACTCCGTAACGCCAAGCATAGCGACGGTTGACCCGACAGGTTCCAGAACGGTAGCGCGCGTGCGCGAGCGGCGATCGGCGCCTACGGCGATTGCGCCTCCCGCCCGCGGTGCGAAACAAAAAGTGTGGGCGCACTGCGCAATGCACCGGTTACGCCGATACCATGCCATCCATCGCTGACCAGGCATTCAACTCCGCGCACCGGCGCATTCTCGCGGTCCTGATCATCTGGTTCTGTATGGCACTCATCGACGTCGGCATCGTGAACGTGGCGCTGCCCTCAATCCAGCACGATCTCGGCGCCACGCCTTCCGATCTGCAATGGATCCTCTCGGGCTACGCGCTCACCTTCGGTGTCGTGCTGATCGCGGCCGGACGGGCGGGCGACCTTCTCGGGCGCGGCGGGTTGTTCATCGCCGGCCTCGTGGTATTCACCGCAGCCTCCCTCGCCGCGAGCCTCGCGCCGACGCCGCAGTGGCTGAACCTCGCGCGCTTCGTCGAGGGCATTGGCGCCGGCGGCATGAGCCCGCAGGTTTACGGCATGGTGCAGCAGTATTTTTCCGGCGCCGAGCGCGGCCGGGCCTTCGGTTATCTCGGCGCGGCCACGAGCCTCGCGGTGGCCATCGCGCCGACGCTCGGCGGAGCACTCATCGAGCTGGGCGGCCCGTACTGGGGTTGGCGGCTCACGTTTCTGGTCAACGTGCCGCTCGGCATCGTGGGCCTGGTGCTCGCTTGGGCCTGGTTTCCGAAGCCGCTCATCCACTTCGGCAACGCGTCGCATGCGCGCGACGCGGCTACGCCCATGCATCTGCTGCGCGCCCTCGATCCGGTCGGCTCGATCCTCGCCGGCCTGGCGATACTGGCCGTGCTGTTCCCGTTCGTCGAGTTCCACGCCTCGGCCTGGATCTGGCTGCTTGTGCCCGGCGGGCTCGGTCTCGCGGCGTCGTGGGTGTGGTGGGAGCGGCGCTACGCACGCGCGGGACATCTGCCCATGGTCGATCTGCGGCTCTTTACGTTCCACAGTTTCGCGAACGGTCTCGCGATCCAGACGCTCTATTTCCTCGGCATGACCAGCGTCTGGGTACTGGTGGCACTCTACCTGCAGGAAGGCGCCGGCAAATCCGCGCTCGAGACCGGTCTGGTCGGCATGCCCGCGGCCATCGTCGCGGCGTTCGCGGCGAACTGGGCCGGCAAGCGCGTGGTGAGCTTGGGCCGTGCGCTCGTGATCGGCGGGCAAACACTGGCGGTCGCGGGTTTACTGTTGAGCGTGCTCGTCGTGATCCTGCACGCACGTGGCGCGGCGAGTGTCTGGTGGCTCATGGCGACGCTCGCGGTCTTCGGCATCGGCCAGGGCGCTGCCGTCAGCCCCAATCAGACACTCACGCTCGAGCGCGTGCCGCTCGCCTACGCCGGAAGCGCGGGTGCACTCGTTTCGACCAGCCAGCGGGTGGGCGCTTCGATCGGCATCGCCGTGGTCACAGCCGCGGCCTTCAGCATGCTGCGTCACGCCTCTTGGAGCGTGGCGACCGTTTCAGGTTTTGCGCTGATCATCTTCTTCATGCTGATCGCGATCGGCGTCGGCATCCAGGATCTGCACGACAGCAAACGTCAACCGAAATTCCCACGCGCGGATATTATTCAGCACTGAACGCCCGACGGCGGCGCGAGCGGCATTAAACCTGTTCGCGCCGGGTTTCCGGGCGTCTGCACTGCACTGGCGGGCAGGGAACGCTGCCATACGAGCAGAACACGCAACAATCCCCGGGCTTCGCCCGCAGCAATGCGTGACACTGCGTGCATTCGTAAAATCGCAGGCAGGCGTCCACGCGCATGGTTTCGCGTTGGGCGTGGCCGCACTTCGGGCAGGTAATCACCGATTCCAATATGAGCGACATGAGACTTCGGGCACCGTGGTTTGCACTGCGCTAAGCTTAAGTCCGCAGTCAACTACGGAGTCAAGCGCTGTGCACACCGGCGATGAAGTTCTGACCATCGGCGGCCTGGCTGCCGTCACGGGCTTGGGCGTTGAGACCATCCGCTTCTATCAGCGCAAGCACCTCTTGCCCACGCCTGCGCGCCGCTATGGGAGCATCCGCCGTTACAGCGGTACCGACGTTGCACGCCTGAGTTTCGTGAAACGCGCGCAGCGTGCCGGATTCAGCCTGGACGAGGTGCGTGACCTCCTCCGGCTCGACGACGGCATGCATTGCGCGGCGGCAGCCGCCATCGCCGGCGCGCGCCTCGCCGACCTCCGCGCGAGACTCGCAGACCTGACGCGCATCGAAGCAACGCTCAGCCAACTCGTGGATCAATGTCGGCGACGCCACGGCAGGGTGTCCTGCCCGTTGATCGCGAACCTGCGCGAGGAAACAAGCCAGGCACCAAGCACGCTGCGCTGAACGCGGCGTGTGCGCGGCGGATCGGGTCGGTTCAGGCCGGCGCGGGCGCGCCGGGCTGCACTTCGGGAACGGCGCGGCGGAAGGGCTCCAATACGCGACAGGCCGCATCGATGCGCAGCAGCGTCGGATAGGGCGAGAGGTCAAGGCCCAGGCGGCGGGCGTTGTACACCTGCGGCACGAGGCAGCAATCCGCGAGCGTCGGCGAGTCGCCGACGCAGAACTTGCCGGCGGCATCCGTGGCGAGTATGGCCTCGATGCTCGTGCAACCCGCCGCGATCCAGTGCCGCATCCAGGCC
>JBOIBB010000140.1:0-21115 GCA_050739335.1 Gammaproteobacteria bacterium | reverse complement strand
GACGTCGAGATGCCGGCAAAAGTCCTGCGCAACAGCCGCGGTGAAAGGCTCGCGGCGGTGACCGCGACCACCGCCAAGAATGCTTTCGGCAAGGTGCTGGAGCAGGCGCTGACCCAAGGCGGCGTTCTGATCACGCGTCACGACACTGCACGCGCGGTACTGCTGTCGGTGGAGGAGTATCAGGCCATGCTCGCCCGCGTGCCCGATCCTCTGCAGGCGCTCGGAGCGGAATTCGAAACTCTGGTGGCCGGGATGCGCAAGCCGAAAGCGCGCATGGCGGGCCGTACCCTGTTCAAAGCGACGGGAGCGGAGCTCGGCAAGGCGGCTGAGGCGGGCATCCGCAAGCGTGGCTAAGGCGCCACCCGTCATCGGCGTACTGGCGGGTACCAATGGCGCGGGCAAGAGCAGTATCGCTGGGGCTTTTCTGCGCCGAGCGGGCGGCGAGTATTTCAATCCGGACGAAGCCACACACAAGATCCTGGCGACACATCCCGGGCTGCCGGTGGCAGAAGCCAACAGTCTCGCGTGGAAGCTCGGCTTGCAGCAGCTTCAGGATGCCATCCGTGAGCGGAGCGATTACTGGTTTGAGACCACGCTCGGCGGACGCACCATTACCAAACTCCTGATGTCTGCGCCCGGCCCAGGTTCGCAACTGCGTGTGTGGTATGTCGGCTTGAACAGCCCGGAGCATTGTATTGCGCGGGTGCGCACGCGCGCGGCGCGTGGTGGCCATGCGATCCCCGAGGATTTGATCCGGCGACGCTACGACTGCAGCCGGCTCAACTTGATCCGGCTGCTGCCGAAGTTGACCGAGTTGGTCGTCTTCGACAATAGCGGTGAAGCCGACCCGGCGGATGGCAAGCGGCCGCAACCCGTGGAAATTCTGCATCTGCGCGACGGCAAAATTGTGAACCCGGACA
This sequence comes from Gammaproteobacteria bacterium, assembly GCA_050739335.1. GTDB lineage: Bacteria > Pseudomonadota > Gammaproteobacteria > Natronospirales > REEB76 > REEB76. The sequence goes on along the minus strand of JBOIBB010000140.1, from coordinate 20,195 downwards.
AGCTGCCGACGACGCCGGAATGGGCCAAGCCGATTGTGGCGGCCGCACTCAAACTCGCGCCGCGGTAAACCCGTTGATGGTCAGCTTGGTGGAAGACTCGCGCTGCGCTTCCAATGGCTCGCCAGCATGTAACAGCCGCCAATGATGATGAAGAGCGGCCACCAGAGACTCCAGTCGAGGTTCAGCAGGAACATGAGCGCTACCAGGATGATGGCGGCCGCCGAAACCAGCGAGTGCAACACGGCGCCGTCGAAGCGCTGCTTTTCACCGTAGCGGTGCCACGCGTAAGACAGCGGTCCGACTGCACCGATCAGGATGAAAAACGCCCACCAGTTCTGATAGCGCATGAACGGCAGGCGTACGTTGAAGTTCCAGAGCAGGAATGCAACACCGATGAGGATGACGACAATCCCCGTGGTGGCGCCGCCCCAGTGCCGGTAACTGTCCTTGGATTCTGCGTCCCGCATGACGATTCCCCCGCGCTCGCGATGGGACTAAAGATAGGCGCGTGTCGCGCGCCCGGCAAGTGACAAACGTCAGCGCTTTTGAATCACCGGCGTCACCGCCCGCGTCTCCATGAGCCGCGTGTAAGGCGGCTCAGGAGAGTTCGGCAATGATGCCGGCAGCAACGCGGGGGATGGTCCGGTTTTGGACGCGCACCGGGGGCTCGGCGCTTGCGGCGTGCTCGAGCCATCCGGGCACCGGCAGCCCCTTTCCCCTCAGGAATGCCGGATTGAAAAGCTTCGCCTGATAGCGGGCGGCGCTGTCGGCGAGAATGGTCACGATCACGTGTCCCGGTCCGAACTCGCGCGCGAGCCGGATGGCGCCCGCCAGATTCACGCCCGAGGAGCCACCAAGTCCCAGGCCTTCTTCGGCGAGCAGCGCGTGCAGCAACGTTAGCGATTCCGAGTCGGGAATGCTGTAGGCCGTGTCGATTTTGGCGTCTTTGAAATTCGCGGTGATACGGCTCGAGCCGATGCCCTCGGTAATCGAATTGCCTTCGGCGTAAAGCTCGCGACGATTAACGAAATTCGCCAGTGCCGAACCCGCCGGGTCCGCGAGCACGATGCGCACTCGGGGCTTGCGTGCCTTGAGTGCGGCGGCGACGCCCGCGAGCGTGCCGCCGGTGCCCGCCGCACAAGTAAAGCCGTCCACTGCGCCGCCGGTCTGTTCCCAGATTTCCACTCCGGTCGTGGCCGCGTGGAAGTCACGGTTGGCGGTGTTGTCGAACTGGTTCGCGAACCAGGCACTGCCGGGCTCCCGCTCCGCGAGTTCCGCAGCTAGCGCCTCGGCGATGTGCACGTAGTTCTGCGGGTTCTTGAACGGTACCGCGGGCACCAGGCGTACTTCGGCGCCGGTCAGGCGCAGCGCCGCGATCTTTTCCGCGCTTTGCGTCTCCGGCATCACGATCAGCGTGCGGTAACCACGGCTGGCCCCGAGGAGCGCGAGCCCGATGCCGGTGTTGCCGGCGGTGCCCTCGACCAGCAGGCCACCCGGGCGGATCAGGCCGCGACGTTCGGCGTCGTTCAGCAGGCCGAGCGCGGTGCGGTCCTTGACGGAACCGCCCGGATTCAGCCACTCGGCCTTGCCGTAAATCTCGCAGCCGGTGGCCGCGGACGCGCGCCGCAGACGCATGAGCGGCGTGCGTCCGACGGCCGCGGCGAAGTCCGCGCGTGCTTCGATCACGCCCGCGCCGACTTGGCGTAACGCAGATACGGCGTCACCTTGCGCACACCGGTGAACTGCTTTTCGGCATCAGAGTCCGAGATCTTGGGCGACACCACGAATTCGTCGCCCGGCTTCCAGTTGACCGGAGTTGACACCGGCTGCTGGTCGGTGAGCTGCAGCGCATCCACCGTGCGCAGGATTTCGTCGAGGTTGCGGCCGACGCTTGGTGGATAGGTGAGCGTGGTGCGCACCTTGCGTTGCGGGTCGATGATGTACACCGAACGCACCGTAACCTTGGGGTCGGCTTCGGGATGGAACATGCCGTACTGCTTGGCGACCTCGAGTTCGGGGTCGGCGAGGATCGGGTAATTCAGCTCGGTGCCGCCGACCTTGGCGATATCTTTGGCCCATTTTTTATGACTGTCGGTCGGGTCGACCGAAAGGCCGAGGAGTTTCACGCCGCGCCGGTCGAATTCGGCCTTGCGGTGTGCAAACGCGCCGAGCTCGGTGGTGCAGATCGGGGTGAAATCCTTGGGGTGCGAGAAAAACACCACCCAGTGGCCGCGTGCGTAACTGCTGAACGTGACCGATCCTTGAGTGGAATCGAGGGTGAAATCCGGGGCCGTTTGGCCAAGTTGCAAAGCCATGATCCAATTCTCCTTGCGGTAAGCATCGCGAAACTCGACGTGACGGGATAAAAACCGGCGTACTGGGCGAGCGACGATGACGCCTGTCCGGCGCCGACCATGCTAGGTGCGTGTGCGCGGGAGCGGAAATGATATCTAGCTTGGTTCTTATACTGTTTGGTTATATTCTAGTTGCCGAGGCCCGGCGCTATATTCCGACGGCGCTGCCAGCGAGCGCCGTTGTCAGGTTCAAGCTCCCAATGCACAAGATTCGTCCCTCGCCGGGGTATCTCATGTGTGGCTGCCGGTGCGGCGCGCGGCGTAGCGCCAACGGGGTTTATCTGGACTGCAACGTCTTGAGCGATGACCATGACACTGACACAGCTTCGTGACCTGATCGCGATCACTGACTCCGGCCTTAATATCACGCTCGCGGCGGCCCGCGAGCACGCCACCCAACCGGGCCTGTCCAAGCAATTGCGGCAACTGGAAGCCGAGATTGGCTGCCAGCTTTTCACGCGCCACGGCAAAAAACTCGTGGCGGTTACTCCCGCCGGCCGCCAGGTGCTGGAGCGCGCGCGCCGCATCGTGGAAGAAACCCGCAACATCCGCGCGCTCGCCGCCAATCTGCGCGCCCAGACCGCGGGCGAGTTGCGCATCGCTACCACCCACACCCAGGCGCGCTTTGTGTTGCCGGAGAAAATCGCGCGCTTCAATCGCGGCCACGCAGGTGTGCACGTGCATGTGTATCCGGGCGGTGACGAACAGGTGGTCGAGTTCCTCGAGTCCGGCAAGGCGGATCTCGCGATCACCAGCACGGCCATTGGCATGCCGCAGAGTGGCGTGAGTCTGCCGGTCTACCGCTGGGAACGGGTGATCGCCGTGCCGCACGCACATCCACTCAGCAAGGAGCCCGGCACGCCCGGGCTCCGTGAACTCGCGCGCTATTCGCTGGTGAGCTACGAATCGTCCTTGCGGGAAAACTCCTCGTTGCGGCGCGCCTTTATGTCGGCCGGCCTGCAACCGCAATTCGCGATGACCGCGCAGGACGCGGATCTCATCAAGACCTATGTACGTGAGGGTCTAGGTGTCGGGATTCTCGCCGAGATGGCGATACGCCCGGAGGATTACGAAGACCTGAGTGTATTGCCCGCCGCCGGTCTGTTCCCGATCTGCACGACCTGGGTGGTGCTGCAACCCGGCCGCCTGCTGCGCGAATACGTGCTGGATTTCATCTGTCTGCTGGCGCCGCAATTGGAGCGCGCCGCGATTGAGTGCGCACTGGACGCGCGCTCCGGCCCGCTACAGTGGCCCGAAGCGCCGCGCTGGCCGACGGCAGGCGTTGACCCACGCGCGAAGCGGCCGCGCACTCGTGCAACACGCAGAGCCGACCGGCACTAAAATGCCGCTTGCGATTTCACTACTGACGATTGAGGAACAGCGTGATGACTGGCGTGAATGCTGCGGCGGCCGGTGAATTCCGGCTTGGAGGACAACTGCCGATCCGGCGTCTGGGCTTTGGCGCCATGCGCGTGACCGGTGCAGGCGTCTGGGGCCCGCCGCTCGACCGCGCGGAGGCCCTGCGTACCTTGCGCCGTGTGCCGGAACTTGGCATCAATTTCATCGATACCGCGGACGCTTACGGCCCGGATATCTCCGAGGCGCTGATCCACGAAGCTCTGCATCCGTATCCGGTCGGCCTGGTGATTGCGACCAAGGGCGGGCAGGTGCGGCCGGGTCCGCAGCAGTGGGTGCCGCTCGGGCGCCCCGAATACCTTACGCAGCAGGTGAAGCTGAGTCTGCGCCGGCTCGGTGTCGAACAAATCACGCTCTGGCAGTTGCACCGCATCGATCCCAAGGTGCCGCGCGACGAGCAGTTTGACGTGATCAAAAGATTCCTCACCGAAGGCTATATCCGTTACGTGGGGCTGAGCGAAGTGAACGTTGAGGAAATCGAGGCCGCCGAAAAGTTTTTCCCGGTAGCCTCGGTGCAGAACCGTTATCACGTGCACAGCCGGCGCTACGAAGCTGTGCTGAATTACTGCGAACAACACCACATCGCTTTCATACCCTGGGCACCGCTCGCGGCCGGACGTCTCGCGCAATCCGGTTCGCCGTTCACGGAAATCGCCCGCCGGCATCACGCGACGCCCGGACAGATCGCGCTCGCCTGGCTTCTGAAGCACAGTCCGGTGATGGTGCCGATTCCGGGCACGTCGAAGGTCGCGCATCTCGAAGAAAACGTGGCGGCGGTCAGGCTTGAACTTACCGAGGACGAAGCCGCGGCGCTTGCGCGTGCCACGCCCGCGAATGCCTGAGCGGCGCCTGCCCGGTATTAAGGAGCCACTGAGTGTCGCGTTGACAGGCGTTGATCACCTCCGTATGCTCCGCGCCATGGATCGGCGTTTTGCCTACGGCTTCTACTTTTACTTTTTCCTCCACCCGGGGAAGAGGGCATAGTGGCTTAGGCGAAATCGACAGATAAACCAAAACCAGGCCCGCTTTCCCGAACTGGGGAAGCGGGCCTTTTCGTCTTCTCCGGTTCCTCACAGGCAACTACGAGGCAACCGCGATGTCCACCCAACCACTCTCCAACGCGTCGAGTACCGACGCTGCGGAACGCGCCGCGCGCCACCCGCTGGTGGCGCGTCATCCGCAGCGTGCGGGTACCCGGATACGATTGCGATCGCTCGAGATCGGCGGCGACGGTTTTGTCGTAATTGGCGGCCCCTGCGCGGTCGAAAGCGAAACGCAAATGCGGGCTGCCGCCGCGGCGGTGGCCGCGACCGGCGCGCAGTTGCTGCGTGGCGGAGCCTTCAAGCCGCGCACGTCACCGTATTCGTTTCAGGGGCTGGGCGAGCCGGGCCTGCAGCTATTGGCGGCGGCCGGGCGCGAGCAAGGCCTGCCGGTGGTCACCGAAGTAATCAGTGAATTCGACGTGGGGCTCGTCGCGCGTTACGCGGACGTGCTCCAGGTCGGCGCGCGCAACATGCAGAACTTTGCGCTCCTCAAGGCGCTTGGCCAGGTTGGCAAGCCGGTGCTGCTGAAGCGCGGGCTCGCGGCCACACTCGAGGAGTTCTTGTTTGCCGCGGAGTACATCGTGCAAGCCGGCAATTCCGAAGTGCTGCTTTGCGAGCGCGGCATTCGCAGTTTTGAAACGGCGACGCGCAATACGCTCGACCTGAATGCCGTCGCGCTGCTCAAGCAGTGGACGCATCTGCCGGTGCTGGTGGATCCGAGCCACGGCACCGGGCGGCGCGAGCTCGTGACGCCGCTCGCGCGCGCGGCGCTTGCGGCCGGCGCGGATGGCGTGATCGTCGAGGTGCATCCGGACCCCGAACATGCACGCTCGGACGGTGCGCAGTCGCTGCACCTCGAGGAATTCGCCGCCATGATGCATGAGCTTGCCTGTCTCGCGCCGCTCGCGGGGCGCACGCTCGCACCGGCCAAGGGTGTGGCGGCGGCGGGTGATCTGCACGCCTGGCGTGCGCGTATCGACAGCATGGACGCGGCGCTCGTACGGCTGCTGCGCGAGCGCGTGCGCGTCGCGCGCCGTCTCGGGGAACGCAAACTCGCGGCCGGTCTGCCCCTCAAGGCGCCGGAGCGCGAGGCCGAAGTGCTGGCGCGCGTTGCGGCCATGGCCGACGCCACGCTGCCGGCCGCGAGCCTCGAGCGCGTGTTCCGCGCCATCATCGACGAGACCCTGGAAGCGGAGCGTGTCGCGGCATGAGCGAGCTCTGCGGTTATCAGGGTGAACCGGGCGCGTTCAGCGAGCATGCGGCGCGCCGCTTGGTCGGCGCCGTGGTGCCGCTGTTCCCCTGCCGTGACTTTGCTGCGCTATTCGCGGCCGTGGAAGTGCGGCGCGTGCACTGGGCGGTAGTGCCTCTTGAAAACACGCTGGCCGGGCCGGTGCCGCAATGCCGCGCCTGGCTCGAGAAGACCCGCGTAACGATTGTCGGCGAACTCTCGCTGCCCATAGTACTGGCACTGATCGCCGGCGCGCGCGTGCAGCTCGCGGATGTGCGCGAAGTGTGGTCGCATCCGGTGGCGCTCGCGCAATGCCGCAAGCTGTTCGCGGAATATCCACGCATGCAAGCCCGCGAGGTCCACGATACCGCGGGCGCCGTGCGCGAAGTCCTGGAGACCGGCCGACCGGACGCGGCGGCCCTCGCCAATGCGCGCGCTGCGGAAATCTACGGCGGCCGGGTGCTGCTCGATGACGTCGGTGACCGCGCCGAGAACTACACGCGCTTCGTGCTGGTCACGCTTGCCTGAGTTTTATTGCCAATCGTCATAAGGGCATTCTGTTTGGTCATTGACAGTCGCGCGAGGATTTGCCGAGAATATGCCCGCTTCCTCATCGAGACCGGCTGAGGGAAAGGCCCTTTGAAGCCGGGGCAACCCGCGAAACCAACCCTTTCGCGAAGGTGCCAACTCCTGCGGGGACCGCAAGGTCCGCTGAAAGATGAGTAGCCGCTTGAACTGCAGCCGACGTGTGTCCGACTGCTAGGGGCGCGGCCGCTTACCTGAGGCTCTCTGCAAGGTTTCCGATGTGAAACCGCTTCGCTGCAGCGAAGTGCAACTTGGAGAGCCCGATGATTCCGACCAGCAAGGACAATCCGCCGCCGTCGCCCGTGACTGAGCCGCGCGCGCGGCATTCCACCACGGCCGCGGTACGCACCGGCATCGAAAGTGATACCCAGTTCGGTGCGGTGGTACCGCCGGTTTATCTGTCCTCCAATTTCAGTTTTGCAGGTTTTGGCGAAAAGCGCACTTACGATTACACGCGCAGCGGCAATCCGACGCGTGACACACTGGCGCGCGCACTCACCGAAATCGAAGGCGGCGCGGATGCCGTGGTCACCGCCTCGGGCATGGCAGCGGTGACGCTCGCGCTGCAGTTGCTCGCGCCCGACGACACCTTGGTCGTGCCCCACGACTGTTACGGCGGGAGCTATCGTCTGTTCACGGCACTCGCGCAGAAGGGGCAATTCAAACTGCGCGTGGTCAACCAGACCGATCGCGCGGCGCTGCAGACGGCGTTTGCCGATAAACCCAAGCTCGTGTGGGTAGAGACCCCCAGCAATCCGCTGCTGCGCATCGTCGACATCCGCAGGCTCGCGGATTTGACGCACGCGGGCGGCGGCCTGCTGCTCGTCGACAATACGTTTCTCTCGCCGCTCGGCCAACAGCCGTTCGCACACGGCGCGGACATCGTGCTGTATTCGACCACCAAGTATCTGAACGGCCACAGCGATGTGGTGGGCGGCGCGGTGATCAGCCGCGACCGTGCCGTGCACGATCAGCTTGCATGGTGGGCAAATTGCCTGGGCCTCGCCGGCGCACCCTTCGACAGCTACCTCACGCTGCGCGGGTTGCGCAGCCTGCCCGCACGCCTGCGTGTGCATCTGGAGAATGCCGCCGCCGTCGTGGAGCTGCTGGCGCAGCACGCCGCCGTGCAGCGCGTCTACTATCCCGGTCTGAAAACCCATCCGGGTCACGCGCTCGCCGCACGCCAGCAGAGCAACTTTGGTGCCATGGTGAGTTTCGAACTCTGCGGCGGCGAGGCCGAAATCCGTGCATTTCTGCACGGGCTGCGCTGCATCTCGCTCGCCGAGTCGCTCGGCGGTGTCGAGAGCCTGATTGCTCATCCTGTCAGCATGACGCATGCATCGATGGATGAAGCCGCGCGCATCGAGGCCGGCATCAGCGCGCAGCTCTTGCGCTTCTCGGTAGGCATCGAAGCGGCGGAGGATCTGCTCGCGGATCTAAAGGCTGGGCTGGATCGCGCTTTGCCAACGAGCGTACGGGTCGCGCGGCGTGCAGCGAGTTGATTGCGCAAGTCACATGCGTGTCGCGCACGCTGGCCAGACGCGCGCAGCTAGAAAGCGCGACAAACTCGGCATTCGGCCGATTACAAATTTTTACATCCGAGCGCGGTTCACGGACTCCGGATGATGCTAGGCTAGCGCGCAGCCGGGGCATGGTGCCCGCGCGGGTTTCAAGGCGTACATCCTGATTTGTTCCCAAGCATGACCAATGTCAGGCTGACAAGTCGCAATTTTCTGCCCGTTCTGCGCCACGCAGGCTGGCGGCGCTGCTTGCTGGCTGTCGCACTCGTGTGCATGGTCGGCATTTTCTCGGTCGGCGTGACGCATCATCACAAGACGCTCGCCGCCGAACTCGCGTGCCCGGTCTGCCATGTCACCGCGCACGGCGCTCCCGATTTGCTGCATGTCGATGTGACGCCCAGCGCAAGTTTCGCCGGCTGGTACCGTCATCCCCTGCTCACGCTCCGCACCTCTCATGTCCTGCCATCCTTCGGTCTTCGGCCGCCGGCACGCGCCCCACCCGTTCCTGCTACTTCCCTCGTGTAACTCAAGCCGCCTAGGCGGCTGACTCCCGCGCGCTTGGGCGCGACGGGGATTCGACTGACCCGGGCACTCCTTTCGGAGCTGCGCCGGAGAGTGAAGAAGCAGGACATGACACGTTTTCTCATTACGCTCCTCGCGGCGTTCGCCGTGGTGGGCTGCGCCGCCGGGCCGGATTTCAAGCCGCCGCCGCCTCCCCGGGTTGCGCGTTATACGGCGCGCCCACTGACGCCGACCGCAATGGCGCCGGGAGTGGCCGCGGGCGCCGCGCAGCAGTTCAAGCCGGGCGCGGATATACCCGCTGACTGGTGGACGCTGTTTCATTCACCGCAACTCAATGCGTTGATCACACAGGCGCTGCAGCGTAACCACGACCTCAAGGCCGCGCAGGCGGCGGTGCAGGTTGCGCACGAAGACGTGCTCGCGCAGCGCGGCACGTTCTTCCCGGCGGTGTCCGCCGGTTTTGCCGCGAGCCGCCAGAAAGCCTCCAACATTCTTGCGCCGGTGCCCAACTTCCCGGAGGTGCCGGAAGAATTCCAGTACAACCTGTTTACGCCGCAACTCAACATTTCCTACGCGCCGGATGTCTTCGGACTCAACCGGCGCACACGCGAATCCTTACAGGCCCAGGAACAGGCGGCACGCTTTCAGTTGATTGCGGCCTGGACCACGCTCACGTCGAACGTGGTCGTGACGGCGGTCGAAGCCGCGGCCTTGCGTGAACAGGTGCAGGCGACACAGACGCTCGTCACGCTCGAACAGCGCAGTCTCGATATCCTGCAACTGCGCTTTCAGCACGGCGACGCGAGCCGTCTGGACGTAGCGGCGCAGGAGTCGCAACTTGCGCAAACCGAAGCGCAATTACCGGCGCTGGTGAAGCAACTTGCCGCCACGCAGCACGCACTCGCGGTACTGGTCGGTGAATTCCCGGATCAAACACCGGCCGCTACGCTCACGCTTGCGGATCTGCAGCTGCCACAGGATTTACCGGTGAGCCTGCCCTCGGCGCTGGTGGTGCAACGTCCCGATGTGCGCCAGGCGGGTGCCGACCTGCATGCGGCGAGCGCGGCGGTCGGCATTGCCACGGCGGAACGCTTGCCCGACATCGAGCTCAGCGCCGACGTCGGCAGCACGGCACTCGCCATTTCCAAGGTGTTCGCGTCGGGCACCGGTTTCTGGGGCTTGGCCCTGACCTTGGCCGCACCGATTTTCCAGGGCGGCACGCTCCTGCATCAGGAACGTGCGGCCAAAGCGGCTTACGTGGAAGCCGCGCAGCAATACCGCGCCACCGTGCTCGGGGCTTTTGAAAATGTGGCGGACACCCTGGTCGCTCTTCAACAAGACGCCAAGGGCCTGCAAGCCGCCGCCACGGCGGACCGCGCGGCCAAGACGACCTTCGAGCTTTCGCAGTTGCAGTTGCAGCACGGTGCGATCGGCAGCTTCGAGCTGCTCGCCGCCCAGCAATCGTATCAACAGGCGCAGATCGGCCTGATCCAAGCCGAAGCGGAGCGTTTCGCCGACACCGCCGCGCTCTACCAGGCGCTCGGTGGCGGCTGGTGGCACGCGCCGCAATTCAGCCAGCAATGAGGATCGGAGCGTATGCAGTTTCTTAATCGCATGGTTTTCGCGCGTACCGGGCTGCTGCACTTGGGTGTGCTGCTGCTCGTGGTCGTGGCGCTCGCCGCCTGTTCGGGCAAGCACGAGACATCCACGGCTTCCACGACGCCACAGGACGTGATGCTCACGCCCGAGCAGCAACGCAGCATTCAGGAGATAACGGTTGCCGCCTCGCAGTATCGCAACGAGTTCACGACCACCGGCGTCGTGAACTTCGATCAGAACCACGCCACCGAGGTGTTGGCGCCTTTTTCCGGACCTGTGGCCAAGCTCTTGGTGACGCTCGGACAAAAGGTGCAAAAAGGGCAGGCGTTGGCGCTGGTGGAATCGCCGGATTTCACCACCGCCGTCGGCGCTTACCGCTCGGCGTTGATTGCGGCCAAGGCGGCGGACGAGGTCGCGAGCAATGACCGTATTTTGTTCCAGCATCAGGCGATTTCCGCTCGCGACAATGCCGCGGCCGAGGCCGCGGCCATCGGTGCCGATGCCAATCGCGATGCCGCCCTGCAAACCTTGCATGCGCTGCACATGGATCCCGGCACGATCGCCGCTTTGCGTGCCGGGAAACAACTGAGTGTAGCGGCGGGCGTTATTCGTGCACCGATCGCGGGCACGGTGGTCGCGAAGTCCATTGCTCCCGGACAGACCTTGGCCGCCGGCACCACCTCGTGTTTCACCATTGCCGACACCTCGACGCTGTGGGTTATGGCGCAAGTCTTCGGCCAGAACATCGCCCAGGTGCAAGTGGGCGATCCGGCCGAGATTGATACCGGTGATAGCGGGCCGGCAATTGCCGGGACCGTGACCAACGTGGGTGCCGTGGTGAATCCCGACACCCGTGCGGTCACGGCGCGCGTCGCGGTCGCGAACCCTGCGGGTGTGCTGAAGCAGCAGATGTACGTCGAGGTGCACATCCGCTCGCAAAAGACGCTCATCGGTCTCCTGATCCCGGTGTCGGCCGTGCTTCGCGACGACCAGAATCTGCCGTTCGTATACGTGGTTAAGCCGGATGGTAGTTACGCCCGCCGACCGGTGACTCTGGGTGCGCGCATCGGCAAGCGCTTCGTTGTCCCGCAAGGCCTCAAGCCGGGCGACAAGGTGGTCGTGGACGGCGCGATCTTTCTGCACTTTATTCAAACCCAATGAGCACTATGCCGCCTTCCGGCGAGGGCCCGCGCCGGCCTTCGTTCATCAACCGTATCATCGGGTTTGCTCTCGAGCAGCGGCTGCTGACGGTGCTCCTCGCGCTTGCGATTGCCGCCGCGGGTGTCTGGGCCTACGAAATCCTGCCGATGAATGCCTATCCGAACCTGTCGCCGCGGATGGTGGAGATCATCAGCCAGTGGCCCGGGCATTCGGCGGAAGAGGTTGAGCGCCTGATCACGGTGCCCCTGGAACAGGGCCTGAACGCCATTCCCGGCATGGTCAGCAAGCGTTCGATTTCGCTCTATGGTCTGTCCGACGTCACTTTGACTTTCGGCTATGGCGTTGATCCGTATTTTCCGCGTCAACGCGTGTTCAACCGCCTCCCGGGCATCACTTTGCCGAACGGTGTGGCGCCGTCGGTATCCCCGATGTCACCCCCCTCGGGGCTCGTGTACCGCTATGTTTTGCAGAGTTCCGATCGCTCCCCCATGGAGTTGAAAACCCTTGAAGATTGGGTGATCGGGCCGGCCTACCGCTCGGTGCCAGGCGTGGCCGACGACTCCGCCTTCGGTGGCGGCAACATGCAGTACCAAGTGCTGCTCAACCCGGTGAAGATTGCCGGTCACGGCCTGAGCGTGGGCGAAGTGGAAGCCGCGCTTGCCGCCAATAACAGCAACGGCGGCGGCGGTTTCTATCAGCAGGGCGGGCAGTTCTTTTACGTGCGCGGCTTGGGACGCGTCCGCACCCTCCAGGACATCGGCAACATCGTGCTCGAAGTGCATAACGGCACGCCGGTGCTCGTGAAGGACGTGGCCCAAGTCAAGATCGGCATTGCGCCGCGCCTCGGTGAATTCGGCTACATGGACGACAACGACGCGGTCGAGGGCGTGATCCTCGCGCTCACCGGCAGCAAGACCGAAAACGTGCTGCACCGTGTCGAGGCCAAGACCCGGGAACTCAACGCCGAGATCCTCCCGAAGGACGTCAAGATCCACCCCTTCTACGACCTCACCACGCTTATCCAACAGACCAAGGCCGTAGTGCTGCACAACCTCACGCTCGGATTGGTACTCGTCATCGTGGTGTTGGTGTTCTTCCTCTACAACCTGCGCGCCGGCCTGATCGTGGCGGTGACGGTGCCACTCGCGCTGCTGTTCGCCTTCCTGTGCCTCGACCTCAAGAATGCCTCGGCCAACCTGCTCTCGATCGGCGCGGTGGATTTTGGAATTCTCGTCGACGGCGCGATCTTCATGGTCGAGAACATCTTCCGGGAACTCGCCCTGCGCCGCGGCACCGAGTACCGCATCCAGGATGTGATCCTGAGCGCGGCCGCGGAGATCGACCGCCCGCTGGTGTACGCGATCGCGGTGATCGTCGCGAGCTTTTTGCCAATTTACTTCCTGACCGGCCCCTCCGGCACGCTCTTCAAGCCGATGGCCGACACCATGATCTTCGCGCTCATCGGCTCGCTCATCGTGACGCTCACGCTCTTGCCGGTACTCTGCGCGGTGTTCATGCGCAAGGGCGTACGCGAGCGGCGCAATTGGCTCTACGACAAGTTCAAGTCCTGGTATGTGCGCGCCCTGCAGCGTACGCAGCGCATGCCGTGGCGGGTAACGGCAGTGACCGTTTTGCTCCTGGTGCTTGCGGTCTTGATGACGCGTGGTATCGGTGCGGAATTCATGCCGAATCTCGACGAGGGCGCGCTCTGGGTGCGGGCCACCATGCCTTACACGATCTCCTTCGACAAGGCCGCGGAGATCTCGCCCGAGATTCGTGCGGTGCTGCGCTCGTTTCCCATGGTCACCACGGTAACTTCGGAGTTGGGGCGCCCCGATGACGGCACCGATTCCACCGGCTTTTTCAACGACGAGTTTTTTACCGGCCTCAAGCCGTATTCCACCTGGCACGATCCGCAAATCCGCAACAAGCAGGCGCTGATAGCGGCCATCAACGCCAAGCTGACGCAGAAGTTTGCGGGTATTCAGTTCAATTACACGCAGCCCGCCGAGGACGCGGTGGATGAAGCTGAAACCGGGCTGAAGAGTGCGCTCGCCGCCAAGCTGTACGGACCGAGCCTGCAGGTGTTGCAGGCGAAAGGCAAGGAGATCAAGGCGCTGATGCAGAAGGTGCCCGGCATTACCGACATCACCCTGGTACACGAACTCGGACAGCCGAACCTTGCGATCAACATCGAGCGCGCCAAGATTGCGCGCTACGGGCTGAACGTTGACGACGTCAACAATCTCATCAACACGGCGATCGGGGGTGACGTCGCGAGCGAAGTGGTGCAGGGCGAAGAACAATTCCCGCTGGTGGTGCGGCTGCAGAAGCGTTTCCGCGACAACCCGCAGGCCATCGGCGACATTCCGGTGAACACGCCGGACGGCCAGGAAATCCCCCTGAAGGAGCTCGCCAACATCCGGGTCGAAAACGGCGCATCGTTCATCTACCGCGAAAACGGCTCGCGCTACATCGGCGTGCAGTTTGCAGTGCAGGGCCGCGCGCTTTCGGATGCAGTCGGCCAGGCGATTCAGGAAGTCGCCAAAGACGTCACGTTGCCGCAGGGCTACCGGCTCGAATGGGGTGGCGAGTACAAGGATTACACCGCGTCGGTGGCCGAAATGCGCGTGATCTTGCCGATCACGGTGCTGGTGATTTTCGGCCTGCTGTTCGTGCTCTACGGCAATTTCAAATTCCCATTCATTACCGTAGTGAGCGTGCTGCTCTCGGCGCCCGTGGGCGCGATCCTCGCCATGTGGCTCACCGGCACGGAATTCTCGGTATCTTCGGACATCGGCTTTATCGTGCTTTTCGGCGTCTCGGTGCTCACCGGCGTGGTCTATATATCCTGCGTGAATGAACTGCGCCTGCGCGGCATGGGCATCGCCGAGGCGGCCCACGAGGCCGCCCTGTTGCGGCTGCGGCCGATCGTGATGACCGCTCTGGTCGCGGCGTTTGGGCTATTGCCGGCGGCTGTCGCCTTTGGCGTGGGCACCGACTCTCAACGCCCGTTTGCGCTGGTGATCGTGGCCGGTATGATTTCGCGCCTGGTGATCGGCATTTTCATCGTGCCCGCGCTCTATGTACTGGTGGCGCGCCCGGGTGACCGTCTGCAGGTATGAAACGCCGCCGGTGCGGAGTTCCGGCCAATGCCGGAAGTTGCCGCGATCTTGCAGGCATTGTTGCGTTATTTGTAGTGTTGGGGCGCAGCCCTTTGCCCGCAGGGCGGCTGAACTCGCATGCCGTGGGCCTGTCTCATCCGAGTGACTGCCGATGTCCAGGCACTTTGAATCTGTACCCCAAGCGGTTTTGTGCTAGCGTGACAGCACTTTCCGGAGGAATTTCCCATGAACAAACGTACTTTCAGCTCCATGATTGCGGGCGCCTTGTGTGCGCTGCTCGCATTACCGGCTTTTGCGGCCCTGCAGCCCGGCGCGCATGCGCCGGAGTTCACCACCGAAGCGAGCCTGGCGGGCAAGGATTTCACCTTCTCACTGAAACACGCCCTGCAGAAGGGGCCGGTGGTGGTGTACTTCTTCCCGTCCGCCTTTACCCAGGGTTGCGATATTGAGGCGCATACCTTTGCGGTGAACAAAGCCAAGTTCGAGGCCGCAGGTGCCACCATCATTGGCGTGTCCGCGGATTCGATCAAACGCATCAACGCGTTTTCGTCCGATCCGAGCTACTGCGCCGGCAAGTTCCCGGTGGCGTCGGATCCGAGCGGCAACATCGCGGCCGAGTACGGCCTCACCATGGCGCCGGAAGTGAAGGGTGCCAAGGACGTGCGTGGCGTCGCCATCAACCACGGCTTCTTCCCCCGCACCACCTTCGTGCTGGATCGCCAAGGCAAGATCGTCGCGACCTTGTCCTCGATGGCCGATCACCTCACGCCGGCCGAGCACGTGACCCGGTCGCTTGCGATCGTTGAGCGTATGCGCACGGCGAAAGCGCCCTAGACCACCGCGCGACATCGCCCGGCCGGGAACCGAACCGGCCGGGCGACAGACTGCCCGCCGCTGCGCGAGTCGCCGCGCAGCGGCGGGCCCTTTTGTCTGTATAGTTTGCGTTCACTGACGTCCCATCCATCGTTTACTCCGGAGTGCGTGCCATGCACAAGACGTATTGGCTTGCAGGTGTGTTGCTGGTCCTGGTGTGCGCGACGCCACTTGTACAGGCGCGCCAGCTCACCGATACCGATTACGCGCGTGCGGTGCGTTTCCTGCCGCAGAACACCACGCCGCTTGTGGATCATGACGTGCGGCGCGTCACCTGGCTCGACGGCACGCATTTCTGGTATTTCGATCATGACGCTGCGGGCGATCGCGTGATGGAAATGGATGCGCTCGACGGGCGCGCGGCGCCGGTCTTCGATTTGAAGAAACTCAGCGCGGCTCTCGCCAAGGTTACCGGCAAGCCGGTCAAGCCGCAGGCCTTCGGCTTCGGGTTTGAGTTTCACCGCTTGCCGGGCGGCGAGCTGGCAGTGCAGTTCCAGGGGACCAACTACCGGTGTGACCTGGCCGGCGCGGGCGTCTGCACGGCACAGAAACTCGACGGCGTACCGGGGCGGGCACTGTCTCCCGCGAACGGGGCGCTTTCGCCGAACGGAAAGTTGGTGGCCTTTGTGCGCGACTGGAATTTGTGGGTGCGCAACGTCGAAACGGGTCAGGCAACCCAGCTTACCTTCAACGGGATCAAGAATTACGGTTACGCCACCCAGAATGCGGGTTGGGTCCACAGCAGCAACGGCGCCATCGTGCGTTGGTCACCGGATTCCAAAAAGATTGCGACCTACCGGCAGGACCAGCGCGGCATCCCCGACATGTATACCGTGACGAGGGGGGTGGGGCATCCGACTCTCGATGCCTGGCCTTACCCGCTGCCCGGTGACAAGAAGGTATTCATGATCGAACCCGTGATCATCAATATTGCGAGCAAAAGAATCGTGCCGCTGAAGATGAAACCCGAACAACGCTTGTCCACTTCCTGCGACACCTTGGCCTGCGATGCGGGTGAGGCCGAGGCCTACAAGTGGAGTGACGTCCAGTGGGCTCCGGACAGCAAGACCCTGGCGTTCGTTACTACGGCGCGCGATCGCCAGCACGAGTGGTTCCGCATCGCCAAAGCCGAATCGGGCGAGGTGCGTACGGGTTTCCATTACACCCAGAAGGATTACTACACGAGCGGCCTCGAGTGGACGAACTGGCGGTATCTTCCGGCGACCGATCAGGCCATCTGGCTGACCGTGCAGAACAACTGGTTGAACCTGTACCTCTACGATCTCAAGACCGGCAAGCAGGTGCGGCCGATCACGACCGGCAAGGGTAACATCGATCAGGTGGTGCATATTGATCACACGACACACACCCTCTGGTTTGTCGGCAATGACCGCACGCCGGGCGTGAACCCGTATTACAAGCAGTTCTTCAAAGTCGATATGCAAACCGGCGAGACCACTCTGCTCACGCCGGAGGATGCCGACCACAGCATCACGATGTCGCCCGATGGCAAATATTTCGTGGACAGCTATTCGACCCCGACCGAGCCACCGGTGACGGTGCTGCGCGCAAGCGCGGACGGGCGTGTCATTACCACGGTCGCCCGGGCCGATATCTCGCGCCTCAAGGCCGCGGGCTGGGTTGCGCCGATTCCGTTCACCGTGAAGGCGCGCGATGGCAAGACCACGCTCTACGGGATGATGTACAAGCCGACCGACTTCAACCCGGCGGAGAAGTACCCGGTGGTCGACTATATCTATCCGGGTCCGCAGACTGGCTCGATCTTCAGCTTCAGCTTTGCGCCAGCGAGTGGTGATCATCAGGCCATGGCCGAGCTGGGATTCATCGTGGTCGCGATCAACGGCATGGGCACGCCATGGCGTTCGGCGAGCTTTCAGCGTTACTGGTACGGCGACATGGGAGACAACACCCTGCCGGACCAGGTGGCCGGGATCAAGGAACTCGCCGCGCGCTATCCGTGGATCGACCTCAATCGCGTGGGCATCTGGGGACACTCGGGCGGCGGCAATGCCACGGCCGATGCCATGTTCCGTTACCCGGACTTTTTCAAGGTCGGCTGGGCGGAGAGCGGCAACCACGACAACCGCGACTACGAGAATGACTGGGGCGAGAAATACCAGGGCCTGTTGGTCAAAAACCCGGACGGCAGCACCAACTACGACAATCAGGCCAACGAGGATATTGCCAAAAACCTCAAGGGCCATCTCATGCTGGTGCACGGCTCGATCGATGACAACGTGCCGATCGGCAACACGTTTCTCGTGGTGAGCGCGCTCATCAAGTCCAACAAGAACTTCCGCATGCTGGTGCTGCCGAACGAACACCATGGGTACGGCGCGGACTCGCCCTGGGTGATGCGCCGGCGCTGGGATTACTTCGTGCGTTATCTCGCGGGCAATACGCCACCGCCGGAATTCAAGATGCCGGACCCCGGGATGTCAAAGTAGCCGGGGACTTGGCTACCTGACGCGTGCGGCTGATTTGATTTGACGGGTTGATGCTTGAGCCCTTGTGCGCGACGCTTCGCGCAGCGCGAGTGGTGCCCGGTCCGTCCTGGATCGGCCAACTCTGGTCCTCGTCTAGCTGAATCAGGCATCCGCATAGCGGACATGCAACGGTTCCTAACCGGAACCACTGGTTGCGTTACTATCCCCCATCCAGCTTAGCTGTGCCGCCCTCCGGTCACGCGAATGACTTCGCCAGTGATCTGCCGATTAACCGGCGAGCCCAGGAATAGGATCACCGCCGCCCTTCTTGATCCGGTCCACCGTCTCGCCAGCGCCGGCACTCACATCGCCAATGCAAATCCTGGTTCCCTGTCGGGCGAACGCGAGGACAGTTGCGCGTCCGATCCCGCTGGCTGCCCCCGTGATCAGAACGGCCTTTCCCGAGTAATCCAGCAATGGATTGTTCATCGTAGTCACTCCGCTTGCGCAAGATTGCGCGATTCTTTTGCGTGGCTCCACTCATTGCACGCTGACGAGGCTTTGCGCACCCGGGCCTCGATAAACGCGGCCGCTCTTCATCACGAAGTCCACCTTGGCCGTGACGCCGATGTCGGCGATCGGATCGGCCGGCATCGCGACGATGTCGGCGTGCTTGCCGACCGCGAGCACGCCGATGTCGTCCTGGCCGAGCAATTCCGCCGCGACGCTGGTCGCGGCCTTGAGGGCACGCAGTGGTGTAAGGCCTGCCGCCACCATGGCCTGAAACTCGAGGATCCCGTGGCTGAACGGAAACATGCCGCAATCCGTGCCGTAGGCGATTTCCACGTCGCTTTCGGCAATAAGGTGCTGGGCCTCGATGATCTGGCGGTTGTCGCGGCTGAACTTCCAGACCGCCTGGCACGGCAAGGTGTGGGCCTGCAGGGCGCGCATGTCTTCCCGCGTCATCTGCATCGTCGGCACCAAAAACGCACCGGCCTGCTTCGCCATCGCGAGCGCCTCGCGATCGATCAGGTAGGCATGCTCGAGGCTGCGCGCTCCCGCGCGGATGGCCTGCTTGCAACCGTCGGCCGCGCCGGTGTGCACGGCAACCGGCATGCCCAGTTGCCGGGCCGTGGCGGCGAGGACGTCCATCTCGTCGTCGAACCACGTCACGCGCGCCGGGTCGTCACCGGGGCTGAAGTACCCGCCGGTGTTGGTGGTCTTGATCCAGTCGCTGCCGAAGGTATGCTCGCGCCGCACCAGCGCCTTGATCGCACCTGCATCGTCGGCGATGGCGGAAACGCGAAGGTCCCAACGCGACGCGTAGAACCCGCGCAAGTCGCCGTGCCCGGCCGACGAGCTGATGATGTGCGCCGCGACGATCAGGCGCGGCCCTTCCACCAGCCCGCTGTTGATGGCGTTGCGCAAGTCGACGGTCGGGAATTCCGGATCGGCCGAGCCCATGTCGCGCAGGGTCGTGAAGCCGTAACGCATGTACTCGCGGGCAATGCCCAGACCTTTCAGCGCCTTGGCCGCGGAGGATTGCAGCGTCTGCTGCGCCAGATTGGAGGCATCCATTGTCAAATGGACGTGCGCATCGATGAACCCCGGACTGACGGTACGATCGGAAAGGTCGATCGTCTGCGCATCGGCAGGCTTGCGCACCGAGGGCGCGACCCCGGCGATGTGATCGCCTTCCACGAGAATCTCGGTGGGCCCGGCCAGATGATCCGAAACACCGTCGAATACCCTGCCACAGCGCAATACGAAGGCTCCCATGTCAGTGCTCCTCATCGTCGTGCGGGCGATCGGATGTGTCCGATTCACCCGTCTTGGCCAGTGGTACCCGGGCGTAGGGCAAATGCCAGCCGTAACGGATCGCGCCGAATCGAAGCGCGAAGCACAGGGCGCCGCCGGCGATCGTCGCGACGACAGGCGAGACGTGCAGCAGATGGCCGCCCACCACCACGATCGCGCCGGCAAGTGCCGCCATGGCATACAGGTCGGCGCGCAGGACCACCGGGATCTGCGTGACCAGCGCGTCGCGCAACATGCCTCCGCCGATGCCGGTCAGCATGCCGAGCAGCGCGGCCATCACTGGATTGATCCCGTATACGAGGGCCTTCTCGGCGCCGGCCACCGCAAAAAAAGCCAGGCCCACCGCGTCGAACCACAGGATGTCGTGGCTCATGCGGTTCGTCGTCGGGTACCAGAAGAACGTCAACAACCCGGCGAGCACGGAGACGGCCAGGTACTTCCAGTCGGCAATTGCCGCAGGCGGTACCGCGCCGATCAGCACGTCACGGGTCATGCCGCCGACGT
>JBOIBB010000139.1:0-19922 GCA_050739335.1 Gammaproteobacteria bacterium | reverse complement strand
GATTCGATCGACCTCGCCGAGGACCGTGAACGCTTCTCCGCGCTGGTCGACCGGCTGGGTTACCGGCAGCCCGCGGCACGCAGTGCGCACAGCGAAGAGGAAGCGCTGCGCCTCGCGCGCGAAGTCGGCTTTCCGTTGATGCTGCGGCCATCCTACGTGCTCGGCGGGCGCGCGATGGAAGTGGTGTTTGACGAGGAAGATCTGGTGAATTACGTGCGCAACGCTGTCAAGGTCTCGGATCACACGCCGGTGCTCATGGACCGCTTTCTCGAAGATGCCATCGAAGTGGACGTGGACGTGTTGGCTGACGGGCAACAGGTGCTGGTCGCGGGCATCATGGAGCATGTCGAGCAGGCCGGCATCCATTCCGGCGACTCCGGCTGTTCGCTGCCGCCGAATACCTTGTCCGCGGCCATGCAAGAAGAAATCCGCGCGACCGTCACCGGGCTCACGCGCGCGTTGAAAGTGGTTGGCCTGATGAACGCCCAGTTCGCCATCCAGCGCAACAAGCTCTTTATTCTGGAGGTCAATCCACGCGCGTCGCGCACCGTACCGTTTGTGTCCAAGGCCACCGGCATACCACTGGCCAAGGTTGCGGCGCGCTGCATGGTGGGGGAGAGTCTGGCCGCGCAGGGTGTACACAAGATCCCCGCAGCCCGCTATTTCTCGGTGAAGCAACCGGTGTACCCGTTCATCAAGTTTCGCGGCGTGGACCCGATCCTTGGCCCGGAGATGAAGTCCACCGGCGAGGTCATGGGTACGGGGCGCAGCTTCGGTGAGGCCTACGCCAAGGCCCAGTTGGGCTCGGGGACGGTGATTCCGGCGGGCGGCAAAGCTTTGCTCTCGGTGCGCGACGCCGACAAGCCGGCGGTCGTGGGACTCGCGCGCGCGCTGGTGCAGCGCGGATTTACCTTGGTGGCCACCGGCGGTACCTGCACGGCACTGCGGGCCGCCGGTGTGGCCTGCGAGCGCATCAACAAGGTGCGCGAGGGCCAGCCGCATGTGGTGGACTTGATTAAGAACAGCGGCGTAAGCCTCATCGTCAACACCACCCAAGGCAAGCAGGCGATTCTCGAGTCCTATTCGATCCGGCGCGAGGCGGTCGCACACAAGATTACCTATTACACGACGATCGCCGCGGCCAAGGCCACGGTGATTGCACTGGACTATATTGATGCGGCGGGTGTAAATAAGCTCCAGGATCTGCATCGGGAGCTCACGGGATGACCAAGGTTCCACTGACTGTGCGTGGTGCGGAACGCCTGCGCGAGGAACTCAAGCGCCTCAAAAGCGAGGAACGCCCGCGCGTGGTCAAGGCCATCGCCGAAGCCCGCGCGCACGGGGATCTGAGCGAAAACGCCGAGTACGACGCCGCCAAGGAGCAGCAGGGTTTCATCGAAGCCCGTATTGCCGACGTTGAATCCAAGCTCGCAAGTGCGGAAATTATCGACGTCACTAAAATTGATGCCAAAGGTAAAGTGGTGTTCGGAGCAACCGTGGTGCTGGCGGACGAGGACAGTGGCAAGGAATCGACCTACCAGATTGTTGGCGAGGACGAAGCCGAGATTAAAAGCGGCCGGATTTCGGTGAATTCCCCCTTGGCACGCGCGATGATCGGCAAGCGCGAGGGCGATGTGGCCGTGGCCAAGACCCCCGGCGGCGAGCGCCAACTCGAAATCGTGACGGTGCGCTATGAGTAAGCTGGCCGCGCGTTTCCACAGGCTGTGCTCCGGCTGAGTTCAGAGCGTGCCGCGACGTTCCGCCAGCAGTTCCCGCTGGTTGTCGGAGCATTTCTCCGATCCTTACGTCAAACGTGCACAAGCGGACGGCTGGCGTTCGCGCGCCGTATTCAAGCTTGACCAAATTCAACGCCGTGATCGTCTGATAAGACCTGGCATGACTGTGGTCGATTTAGGCGCCGCGCCAGGCGGCTGGAGCCAATATGCCAGCAGCGTGCTCCGCGGCCAAGGTCTGGTTTTGGCGCTCGATATGCTGGAGATGCCGCCGCTCGCCGGCGTGAGTTTCATCCAGGGGGATTTCACGACAGAAACTGCTTTGCGGGAGCTTCTGAAGCGCCTCGCCGGCCGCCCGGTGGACCTTGTTTTGTCGGACCTGGCCCCCAATAGTAGCGGCGAGGCTTCAGTGGACCAGCCGCGCGCCATGAATCTCGCGGCGCTTGCGGCCGATTTCGCCCTGTCGATGCTAGCTCCGCGCGGCCACTTTCTGGTAAAAGTGTTCCAGGGAGCCGGATTCAACGTCTATCTAGAGAGGCTGCAACGTAGCTTTAGCAGTGTCGCAGTACGCAAACCGCAGGCTTCGCGGAACCGCAGCCCTGAGTTGTACCTGCTGGCGCAGGGCCCGCGGGGCGAGTCCGGTGGATGCTAGAATGGCCATAGGCGCCAGAGTCGCCGAGGATAGCGAAATTTGAACGATTTTCTCAAAACCCTGTTGATCTGGATCCTGATCGCGGTAGTGCTGCTGGCGGTGTTCAACAGCTTTACCTCGAGCAGCAGCAAGAGCCAGGCGATCGCCTATTCTTCCTTTCTGAATGACGTGCAGCAGGGCAGCATTAACAGCGTCACCTTTGATGGCCAGCAGATAAGCGGCACGTTGTCCTCGGGCGAAAAATTCACCACTTACAGCCCCCCGACCATCGATTCCGATCCTCTGGTGGACAGCCTGCGCAAAAACAACGCCAACGTCAAAATCGAGGCCAAGCCTCCGGCACACACCTCGTTGCTGGTCCAAATGTTGATTTCCTGGGCGCCGTTCCTGTTGCTGATCGGCCTGTGGATCTACTTCATGCGGCAGATGTCGGGCGGTGCCGGCGGGCGCGGCGCGATGTCCTTCGGCAAGAGCCGGGCGCGCATGATGGGCGAGGACCAGGTGAAGGTAACTTTCAATGACGTGGCCGGCGTCGAGGAAGCCAAGGAAGAAGTGGGCGAGATCGTCGAGTTCCTGCGCGACCCGGGCAAATTTCAGAAGCTTGGCGGACGTATCCCTCGCGGCGTATTAATGGTCGGTTCACCAGGTACAGGCAAGACGCTGCTCGCCAAAGCCATTGCCGGCGAGGCCAAGGTGCCGTTCTTTTCGATTTCCGGCTCGGACTTCGTCGAAATGTTCGTGGGCGTGGGCGCCTCGCGCGTACGCGACATGTTTGAGCAGGCCAAGAAGCACGCGCCGTGCATTATCTTCATCGATGAAATCGACGCCGTCGGTCGACATCGCGGTGCCGGACTCGGCGGCGGCCACGACGAGCGCGAGCAGACCCTGAACCAGATGCTCGTCGAGATGGACGGATTCGAGGGCAACGAGGGGGTGATCGTCATCGCGGCCACCAACCGTCCCGACGTGCTCGACCCGGCGCTACTGCGCCCTGGGCGCTTCGATCGCCAAGTAGTCGTGCCTCTGCCTGACGTGCGCGGCCGTGAGCAGATACTCAAGGTGCACATGCGCAAGGTGCCGCTCGGTGACGACGTCAAGCCTTCGATTATCGCGCGTGGGACCCCGGGCTTCTCGGGCGCTGATCTGGCCAACCTGGTGAACGAAGCCGCGCTGTTTGCCGCGCGTGCCAACCGGCGTAACGTGGACATGCGCGAGTTCGAGAAAGCCAAGGACAAGATCATGATGGGCGCGGAACGCCGCTCCATGGTCATGAGCGAAGACGAGAAGAAACTCACCGCCTTTCATGAATCGGGCCACGCCATTGTTGGACGGCTGGTGCCGGACCACGATCCGGTTTACAAGGTCAGCATCATTCCGCGCGGGCGCGCGCTCGGCATCACCATGTTCCTGCCCGAGGATGATCGCTACAGCTACAGCAAGCGGCGCCTCGAAAGCCAGTTGTCGAGCCTGTTCGGCGGGCGCGTGGCCGAAGAGCTGATCTTTGGCGAAGATTGCGTGACCACAGGCGCGGCCAATGATATCGAACACGCGACCCAGATCGCACGCAACATGGTTACCAAGTGGGGTTTGTCCGAGAAACTCGGACCATTGAGCTATGGCGAAGAAGAAGGCGAGGTGTTCCTCGGGCATTCGGTGACTCGCCACAAGCAGATCTCCGGTGACACCCAGCACGCCATCGATGTCGAGGTGCGTACCCTAGTGGACCGCAACTATCAGCGTGCGCGTCAGCTTCTGCAGGTCAACATGCAGAAGTTGCACAGCATGGCCGAGGCGCTGATCAAGTATGAGACCATCGACAGTGGGCAGATCGACGACATCATGAACGGCAAGCAGCCGGGGCCGCCCAAGGGCTGGGACGATGGCGACCAGAGCGGGCTACCCGAGCCGACGCGCACCAAGATTACGCCCATACCGGTTGCAGGCAGCACCACGGCGGCGGCGACCGCAAAAGGCGGCGGCAACGGCGGCCAACATTGAGGCGAGCATCGCCTTACGATTCCTGAAGCCGGCAAGCCATGCCGGCTTTTTTTACCGAGTGGTTAATGGGTAGCCGGTTTTGGCGACCGCACGCAGTGGCAGGCGTAGCAATGCAATTGCAGCTCGGCACAGAGCATCTGGATCTTACGCAGCCCCGCGTGATGGGCGTGCTGAATCGCACGCCGGATTCATTCTCGGATGGCGGCGCCTTTCTCGACCTGGATACCGCGCTGCGCCATGCTCTCGCGATGCGACGTGCAGGGGCCGCCATCATCGATATCGGTGGTGAATCCACCCGGCCCGGAGCGCAGGCAGTGAGTGCGGCGGAGGAACTGGACCGCGTCATACCGCTGATCGAGCGCCTCGTCGCGGAAGCGGAGGTACCGATCTCGATTGATACCAGCAAGCCCGCCGTCATGCGCGCAGCGGTCGCGGCAGGCGCCCGCATGATCAACGATGTTTATGCCCTGCGCCAGCCGGGCGCACTTGAGGCGGCGCGCACCTGTGGAGTGCCGGTATGCCTGATGCACATGCAGGGCGAGCCGCGCGACATGCAACACCACCCGCAGTATCGCGACGTGGTTGCCGAGGTGCGCCAGTTCCTGGAAGAGCGCGTCGCTGTCTGTGCGGCCGCCGGCATTGATCGCGGGCGCTTGCTAGTCGATCCCGGCTTCGGTTTCGGCAAAACTCTCGAACATAACCTTGCGCTGCTGCGCGGGCTCGGCGCGCTGACGGAGTTAGGCCTGCCCGTGGTTGCCGGTTTATCGCGCAAGTCTTCCATCGGCAAATTGCTGGGTGGTGCACCCGCCGACCAGCGCCTCTACGGCAGCCTGGCCGCAGCCGTCGTGGCCGTGTTGAACGGCGCGGCGTTGATACGCACGCATGACGTGCAACCTACGGTCGATGCACTCAAGGTGGCCGCCGCGGTGTGCACGCGCCAATGCTAAAATCCGTGCCAGCCATGGACCGCAGCCAATCACACACGCAGCGCCGCTTTTTCGGCACCGACGGTATCCGCGGAGAGGTCGGCAGTCCGCAGATGAGCGCGGATTTCGTATTGCGTCTTGGTTGGGCTGCAGGCCGGGTATTGGCCGCCAGCCAACGCGGCACGGTGCTAATCGGCAAGGACACGCGTATTTCGGGTTACATGTTCGAGTCCGCACTCGAAGCCGGACTGTCCGCGGCTGGCGTCGACGTGCAGTTGCTCGGGCCGATGCCCACGCCGGCCATAGCCTATCTGACCTGTGCGACGCATGCCCAGGCAGGCGTAGTCATCAGCGCCTCGCACAATTCGTTCCAGGACAACGGTATCAAGTTTTTTTCCGCGGCGGGCCGCAAGCTCGACGACGCCGTCGAGCTGCGCATCGAGGCGCAGACCGCGGAGCCCTTTACCACCGTAGACTCGGCATCCCTGGGTGGCGCGCGCCGGATGGCCGATGCCGCCGCCCGCTACATGGAATTCTGCCGCGCCAGTGTTACGCGCGACCTGGACCTCACCGGCTTGCGCGTCGTGCTGGATTGCGCCAACGGCGCCACGTATCGGGTGGCACCCGAAGTGTTCGCGGCGCTGGGTGCCCAGGTAACCAGCATCGGTACGCAGCCAGACGGCCTCAACATCAACCGCGATTGCGGCTCGACGCATCCGCATAATCTGCAGAAAAAAGTTTTGGAAACCGGGGCACACCTTGGCATAGCCTTCGATGGGGACGGCGATCGCGTGCTGATGGTGGACAACGCCGGACGGATGGTGGACGGCGATGAGTTGTTGTTCATCATCGCGCTCGCCCGCAAACGCTTGGGGCAGTTGCGTGGGCCGGTGGTCGGTACCCAAATGAGCAACTTGGGTCTCGAGCAGGCGCTGCAGCAGGTGGGCATCGAGTTTTTGCGTGCGCAGGTTGGCGACCGGCACGTGTTGGCCATGCTCGAGCAGCGCGGCGGCATGCTTGGCGGCGAGAACTCCGGCCACATTATTTGTCTGGACCGCACCACCACGGGCGACGGCATTATCTCGGCCCTGCAGGTGCTCGAGGCCTTGCAGGCCGTGGATTACGACTTCGGGCGTTGCGAGGCGCGGGTGCACCATTATCCGCAGACGCTGGTGAACGTGCGCACCGACGAGCGCGTCGATCTTGCCCATCCTTCGATCCGCGCCGCCATCGGCGAAGTCGAACGTCGTCTGCACGGTCACGGCCGGGTACTGCTCAGGGCTTCGGGCACCGAGCCCGTAATCCGCATCATGGTGGAAGGCGAGGAGCCGCTGAGCCTGCAAAATTTTGCCGAGAGTATCGCGTGCGCGGTGCGCGCCACGACCGCGCATTGACCGTGGTCTTGCTCGTTTGCCTGGATTCACGATGCGCCGGATGCTGATTGCCGGGAACTGGAAAATGTACGGCAGCGGCGCGCGCGCGCGAAGCCTGGCCGCGGCCCTGGTACAAGGGCTTGCCAAGGCGGCACCGCCAGCCTCGGATGCGCTGATTTGCCCGCCCTATGTATACCTCGAAAGTCTCGCCGGCATCCTGCATGGAAGCGGCTTGGCGCTCGGTGCTCAGGATGTTTGTGACTTAGGACCGGAAGGGGCGTACACCGGCGAGGTGTCCGCCGCGATGCTTGCCGACTGCGGCTGCCGCTACGTGATTGTGGGGCATTCCGAGCGGCGCAGCTTGTGCAGCGAGAGTGATGCACAGGTGGCGCGCAAATTCGTGACGGCGCAGTCGGCCGGTTTGATACCGATATTGTGTGTCGGCGAGCAGCTTGCCGAGCGCGAACGTGGCGCCACCGAGGCTGTGGTGTTGCGTCAACTCGGAGCCGTCCTGGACGCCGCCGGGTACCGAGCGTTCGCGCAGTCGGTGGTGGCCTACGAGCCCGTCTGGGCGATAGGTAGCGGCCGTACCGCGACTCCCGAGCAGGCTCAAGCCGTGCATGCCTTCATCCGCGCAAGGGTGGCGCGGGATGATGTTAAGATAGCCGCCGGGTTGCGCGTGATTTATGGCGGCAGCGTCAAGGCTGCGAATGCGCGCGGCCTGTTCCGGCAAGCCGATATCGATGGCGCCTTGGTAGGTGGTGCGTCGCTGGACGCACAAGAGTTTCTGGCCATTTGCCGCGCTGCGGACGAAGGCCCAACGAGCTGAGTGGACTCATGCTGTACACCATTCTGGAAATCGCCCTGGTATTCGTGTGTGTGGCCTTGGTGATCCTAATCCTGATGCAACAGGGCAAGGGCGCCGATGCGGGGGCGGCGTTTGGCAGTGGTGCTTCAGGTACGGTGTTCGGTGCGGGGAGTTCCGCTAATTTTTTAAGCCACACCACCGCTGTTCTGGCAACGTTGTTTTTCGCCCTGGCGCTGGCCATGGCGTATCTTTCGCAACACGTGACCGCAACACCGCAAAGCATCGTGGAGCGTGCGGCGGCTGAGCAACGCGCCAGTGCACCGGCGACGCCGGCCGCAGGAAAAATTCCGGCAGCGTCAAAGCCCGCGTCTTCGAGTTCACGGATTCCGGGTTCCGGCAAATCCGGCTGAGTTCGCAAAGCAACCCGTTTGCGTATCGCCTTTTCAGCCGTCGATAAGTTAAAATTGGCCGCCTCTGCGGACCGAGACTAGCGCCGGTATCCTGCACTCACAATGCCGACGTGGTGGAATTGGTAGACACGCTACTTTGAGGTGGTAGTGGGTAACACCGTGGGAGTTCGAGTCTCCCCGTCGGCACCAGCTTTTGATCGATAACGGTCCCGCGAGGCGGCTGGTAGTGCCATCACTGGCAGGAGAGCATGCTTCATAATTACATACCTATCGTTCTGTTTCTGATTCTCGGCGGAGCCTTCGGCGCGGTGTTGGTGAGCGCCGGCTTTGTGGCGAGTACGCTGCTGCGCGTACGCCACCCCGACAGCGAAAAAGATTCTCCCTACGAATGCGGCTTCGAGCCGTTCGCGGACAGCCGTGCAAAGTTCGACGTACGTTATTACCTAGTCGCCATCCTGTTTATTATTTTTGATCTGGAAATTGCCTTTCTGTTCCCTTGGGCCGTGGCACTGCATGGTCTGGGTCTGTTCGGCTTTTTCGCCATGATGGTTTTCCTCGCGATCTTGGTGGTGGGTTTTATCTACGAGTGGAAGAAGGGGGCGCTGGAATGGGAATAGGGCGCCAGCCACGCAGCGAGCAGGGCGGCTTCGTTACCACCAGCGTCGACGCGGTGGTCAACTGGGCGCGCACCGGTTCGCTCTGGCCGATGACTTTCGGCCTGGCCTGTTGTGCGGTGGAGATGATGCACGCCGGCGCCTCACGTTACGATCTCGACCGCTTCGGCGTGATCTTCCGGCCGAGCCCGCGCCAGTCCGACGTAATGATCGTGGCCGGCACCTTGGTCAACAAGATGGCCCCGGCCTTGCGCAAGGTTTACGACCAGATGCCCGAGCCGCGCTGGGTGATCTCCATGGGCTCGTGTGCGAACGGCGGCGGTTACTACCATTACTCCTATTCCGTGGTACGTGGCTGTGACCGCATTGTACCGGTGGACATTTATGTGCCCGGCTGTCCGCCAAGCGCCGAGCAGCTTCTGTACGGCATCATTCAGCTACAGAAGAAAATCAAGCGCACCAACACTATTGCGCGCTAACCGAGTGAATGCATGAGTACCGCAACCGACGAGTTGGCCGGCGCACTGGAAGCGCGTTTCAGTGGTTTGCTGACCCTTGTGCCGACCAGCGTGGACCAGCGCACTTATGAGTTGCCGGCCGCCAAGCTGCGCGAGGTCTGCCG
Source organism: Gammaproteobacteria bacterium (assembly GCA_050739335.1). Taxonomy (GTDB): domain Bacteria; phylum Pseudomonadota; class Gammaproteobacteria; order Natronospirales; family REEB76; genus REEB76. Next base: position 10,786 of record JBOIBB010000139.1, on the reverse strand, counting down.
CGTACTGCGGGATGAGGAACCGTTCCGTTTCGAACAGCTCATGGACGTGTGCGGCGTCGATTACCTGGGCTACGGCGAAGACGAGTGGCTCACGCAGCGCTCTACGGCCACGGGCTTCGCGCGCGCCGCCATTCGACATGCCTGGAGCATGCAGGCGCGCCACACGCCGCGCTTCGCCACGGTTTACCAACTGCTGTCGATCCAGCACAACCAGCGGCTGCGGCTGCGCGCCTATTGCACCGAGGACCCCCCGCGCGTCGATTCGGTGACCGCGATCTGGGCAGCGGCCAACTGGTTCGAGCGCGAAGCCTTCGATCTGTTCGGTATCCTGTTCAACGGCCATCCGGATCTGCGCCGCATTCTTACCGATTACGGTTTCGTGGGCTATCCGTTCCGCAAGGACTTCCCGCTGTCCGGTAACGTCGAGGTGCGCTACGACCCGGAAAAGAAGCGCGTGATCTACGAGCCGGTGCAGATCGAGCGGCGGGTCCTGGTGCCACGCGTGATCCGCCGCGACGCACGTTATGAGCCGGCCTTCCAAGAGTTGCCCAAAGATGCCTGAGATCCGCAACTACACCATGAATTTCGGGCCGCAGCACCCCTCGGCACACGGAGTGTTGCGCCTGATCCTGGAGATGGACGGCGAAGTGGTCACCAAGGCCGACCCACACATCGGCCTGTTGCATCGTGCCACCGAGAAGCTTGCCGAGAGCAAGATTTTTCACCAGAGCATCGGCTACATGGACCGCCTGGATTACGTGTCCATGATGTGCAACGAGCACGCCTATGTGCTGGCGATCGAAAAGTTGCTCGGCATCCAGCCGCCGTTGCGCGCGCAATATATCCGCACCATGTACGACGAGCTGACGCGCATAACCAACCACCTCCTGTGGCTGGGTTCGCACGCCATGGATATCGGGGCGCTCACGGTCTTTCTGTACTGCTTCCGCGAACGCGAAGACATCATGGACATGTACGAAGCGGTTTCGGGCGCGCGCATGCATGCCACCTATTATCGTCCGGGTGGGGTGTATCGCGATCTCCCGGAGCACATGCCGCAATACCAGAAGTCGCGCTTTCGCAGTCAGGCCGACATGCGCCGCATGAACAAGGCTCGCGAGGGCTCGCTCCTGGATTTCATCCAGGACTTCACCGAGCGCTTTCCCAAGCTGGTCGACGAGTACGAAGTGCTGCTCACCGACAACCGCATCTGGAAGCAACGTACGGTGGGCATTGGCGTGGTCTCACCGGAGCGCGCGTTGCAACTTGGGTTCTCCGGGCCGATGCTGCGCGGGTCGGGCATCGAGTGGGACTTGCGCAAGAAGCAACCCTACGAAGTATACGACCGTATGGAGTTCGACATTCCGGTGGGCGTGAACGGCGACTGTTACGACCGCTACCTGGTGCATATCGAGGAGATGCGCCAGTCGAATCGCATCGTCAAGCAGTGCATCCAATGGGTACGGGACAATCCCGGCCCGGTGTGGCTCGACGATCACAAGGTGACGCCGCCGAGCCGCGAGCAGATGAAGTCCGACATGGAATCGCTGATTCATCATTTCAAGTACGTGACCGAAGGCTATTGCGTGCCGGAAGGCGAGGTCTACGCCGCGATTGAACAACCCAAGGGGGAGTTTGGAATTTATCTGATTTCGGATGGCGCCAACAAACCCTTCCGCATGAAAATCCGGGCGGCCAGCTTCGCACATTTGGCGGCGCTGGATGAGATGGTGCGCGGTCACATGCTTCAGGATCTGGTGGCGATTATCGGCACGCAGGATTTGGTGTTCGGCGAGGTGGATCGGTGATGGCGGTAGAAGCGGAAGCGGTGGTGTTGTCTCAACATGCGCGGCAGGCGATCAATGCAGCCTTGAAGAATTACCCGGCCGGGCGCAAGCGCTCGGCGGTGTTCGTCGCTCTGCGTGAGGTCCAGCACGACAACCAAGGCTACCTGACCGTGCCGCTGATGGACGCGGTGGCTGCTTATCTGGAGCTCCAGCCCATCATGGTGTACGAGGTCGCGAGCTTTTACTCGTTGTACGCGACCGAACCGGTGGGGCGGCACAGCATCTCGGTATGCACCAATATTTCCTGCATGCTGCGCGGTGCCGAGGACATCGTGGCGCACCTCGAAAAGCGCTTGGACGTGAAGACCGGCGAGAGCACGCCGGACGGGCGCTGCTACCTGCGCCGCGAGGAGGAGTGCTTGGCGGCCTGCAAGGACGCGCCGATGATGATGGTCGATCACAAGTATTACCTGAACCTCACGCCCGCGAAGGTCGACGCCATCCTGGAGGAGCTGAAGTGAGCGTCGCGCTGAACGAGGTTTGCTACAGCACCCTCAAGTTCGCGCAGCCCTGGACGCTGGAAAACTATCTGAAAGTAGGTGGCTACGAGGCTTGGAAAAAGATTCTCGAGGACAAGATTCCGCCTGAAAAGGTGGTTGAAGAAATCAAGGCTTCTGGACTGCGCGGCCGCGGCGGCGCGGGCTTCCCCACCGGGGTGAAATGGAGTTTCATGCCGCGCACGCCGACCGCGCCGTCGTATGTGGTGTGCAATTCCGACGAATCCGAGCCCGGCACCTGCAAGGACCGTGACATCCTGCGTTTCAATCCACACGCGTTGATCGAGGGCATGGCGATCGGCTGCTACGCCATGCATACGCACGTGGCCTACAACTACATGCGCGGCGAGTTCCTGGACGAACCCTACTCGCGCTTCGAGCAGGCGCTGCGCGAAGCCCACGAAAATGGCTTTCTCGGAAAAAATATTCTTGGCTCCGGTGTCGACATCGAGATTCACACGCACCTCGGCGCCGGTGCTTATATCTGCGGTGAGGAAACCGCATTGCTCGACTCGCTCGAGGGCAAAAAAGGTTGGCCGCGTTACAAGCCGCCGTTTCCGGCGAATTTCGGCGTGTTTGGCCGTCCCACGACGGTCAACAATACCGAGACTTTTGCCTCGGTGCCCAGCATCATGCGCCATGGTGCAAAGTGGTTTGCGGCCTTTGGCAAGCCCAACAACGGCGGTACCAAGATTTTCTCGGTTACCGGCCATGTGGAACATCCCGGCAATTTCGAAGTACCGCTGGGCACGCCTTTCAAGGAATTGCTGGCCATGGCGGGCGGGGTGTGGAAAGGCAAGCGCATGAAAGCCGTGATTCCGGGCGGGGCCTCGGCGCCGGTATTGCCCGCCGACATCATGTTGCGGTGCGACATGGATTTCGATTCGCTGCGCAAGGCGGGTTCGATGCTCGGTTCGGGCGCAGTGGTAGTAATGGACGAAGACACCTGCATGGTGCGCGCGCTTGAAGTCATTTCACGCTTCTTTTATTCGGAATCCTGCGGCCAGTGCACCCCCTGCCGCGAAGGCACAGGCTGGATGCATAGGGTGATTGCGCGCATCGAGCACGGGCAGGGACAACAGAAAGACCTCGACATGGTGGTGGACGTATCCAAGCACATCGAGGGCCACACCATTTGCGCATTCGGTGAAGCGGCGTCCTGGCCGGTACAGGGTTTTCTGCGGCATTTTCGTGATGAATTCCAGTATCACATCGACCATGGCTGCTGCCTGGTCGGTCCGGGCGCCCGGCGCCCGGACGCTTGAAGAGCAAGCATGGCAGAGACCTTCGTCAACATCGAGATCGACGGCAAGCCGATCAAGGCGCACAAGGGTGAAATGATCATCCGCGCGGCCGACCGCGAGGGCATTTACATTCCGCGCTTTTGCTATCACGAAAAGCTGTCGGTAGCCGCGAATTGCCGCATGTGTCTCGTGGAGGTGGAGAAGGCGCCCAAGCCGCTCGTGGCCTGTGCGACGCCGGTGGCCGAGGGCATGAAGGTGTTCACGCGTTCAAAGCGGGCACTCGATGCGCAGCGCGGCACCATGGAATTCCTGCTCATCAACCATCCGCTCGACTGCCCCATCTGCGACCAGGGCGGAGAGTGCGAATTGCAGGATCTCGCCATGGGTTACGGCCGACACGTCGGGCGCTTCACCGAGCGCAAGCGTGCCACTCGCGACAACGATATCGGACCGCTGATCCAGACCTTCATGACACGCTGCATCTACTGCACGCGCTGCATCCGTTTCGGGCAGGAAATCGCCGGTATCCAGGAGCTGGGCGACACCGGGCGCGGCGAGCATTCGCTGGTCGGCACCTTCATCGCGCGTAGTGTCGACCACGAGCTGTCCGGCAACGTGATCGACATCTGCCCGGTGGGCGCGCTCAACTCCAAGCCTTTCAAGATGCAGGGTCGCGGTTGGGAAATGACCGAGATCGAGGGCGTGTCACCTCACGATTGCGTAGGCTCCAATCTGTATGCGCACGTGCTGCGCGGCAAGGTAATGCGCGTGGTGGCGCGCGAGAATAACGCGGTCAACGAGTGCTGGATCTCGGACCGCGACCGCTTCAGCTATACCGGTATCGAGTCGACCGAGCGCTTACTCACACCCATGCTCAAGCAGGAGGGCGCCTGGCGCGAATGCGACTGGGAGACGGGACTCACGGCGGCCGCCGCCGCGTTGCGCGGCGCGCAGGGCGACGCCGGCGTACTGGCCTCGCCGAATTCCACCAGCGAGGAACTTTATCTACTGCAGAAGCTCGCACGTGCACTCGGCATTGATCACCTTGACACGCGCCTCCGGCAGGCGGATTTCCGCGACGATGAATTCGAGCCCCTGTTTCCCTGGCTTGGACAATCATTGGTTGAGCTGGCGCAACTCGACACGCTGCTCGTGATCGGCTCGAACACTCGCAAGGAAGCACCGATGCTCGCGCATCGTATACGCATGGCCGCGATGCGTGGCAGCCAGTCGGGCAGCGACAGCTTCACTTGGCAACTCACCGCGCACAACCAGCAAATGGCGGGTGAGCACGGTGCCGCGGTCATGTTCCTGAACCCGCGCCAGTACGAACTCCTGTTCCCGGTGGCGGCCTACCTGAATGTGGGTACGCACGGAATGGTCGCGAACCTCGCGGCGGTGCTCAAGGCGGCCCTCAAGGGACGCGCCGCGCCGGAGCATTTGCAGGCCATTGTCGCCGCACAGCAAGTTACCGCAACCCATCAGGGCGTTGCCGACAAGCTTGCGGTCAACGGAAAGAAATCCATATTGCTGGGGCATCTCGCACTCCAACATCCCGAGTACGCGGACCTGCGGGCACTCGCCGCTGCGCTGGCCGAGGTAACCGGCGCAAAGCTTGGCTACATCAGCGAAGGCGCGAACAGCGCCGGAGCCTGGCTCGCGGGCGCGGTGCCACACCGTCTGCCGGGCGGAAAACGCGCGCCGCACGTCGGCCGGAATGCCCGCACCATGTTCGCTGAACCGCGCAAAGCCTATCTTTTGATGGGTGTCGAACCGGAACTCGATTGCTGGGACAGCGCTCGGGCACTCAAGGCGCTCAAATCAGCGCACGCGGTCGTGGCGATCAGTGCCTACGCGACTGACGCGATGAAGGATTACGCCAGCGTCCTGTTGCCGGCCGGTACTTTTGCCGAGAGTTCCGGGACTTTCGTGAATGGCGTGGGCCAGTGGCAGACCTTCACCGGCATGATCATGCCCCTCGGCGAGGCGCGCCCCGCGTGGAAGATCCTGCGCGTGTTGGGCAACAGTTGTGAACTCGAAGGCTTTGAATATCAGTCTTCGGAAGAAGTGCGTGATGAGCTCAAGCGCCTGACGGCGGGCGGCCAGCCGGACAATGCGTTTCGAGGCTCAAGGTCGCTTGCGCCTCAGGCCGTCCGCAAGGGCTTGCAGGCTTTCGCCGAGTTATCCCTGTATTCGGCCGATCCGCTGGTACGCCGTGCGGAACCCTTGCAGCAGACGCGTGACGCGGACATTGCCTGGCTGCGCCTCGCGCCCGCGGATGCCAAGCAGCTCGGGCTTAGCGAGTCGACAGCGGCGCGTGTGCATTACGACGAACGTACCGTGACCCTGCCCGTCAAGCTCGACGCGGGCGTGCGGGCGGGGGAGGCGGTGCTGCCGGCCGGGATTCGCGCCACTGCGGGTTTCGCACCGCTGTCGGCCACGATCTCGGTGGAGCGTGCCTGATGGGCATATTCGAGACGCTTGCGAGCGACTGGAACGCGCTGCCTTTTGACCTGCAGCTCACGATCCGCTCGATCGTGGGCATCATCATCGTCATCATCTGCTTGATCCTCGCCGTGGCCTACATGACCTATGCAGAGCGCCGCGTGATCGGCTTCATGCAAGTGCGCATGGGTCCGAATCGCGTGGGACCCTGGGGCCTGTTGCAGCCCTTCGCGGATGTGTTCAAGCTGGTATTCAAGGAAGTGGTTCTGCCCACCAATGCCAACCGCTTCCTGTTTTTGGTGGCGCCGGTGATTTCCATCACCACCGCGCTGGCAGCCTGGGCGGTGATTCCGTTCAGCAACGGCGTGATTCTCTCGAACGCCAATGCCGGGCTGCTGTATTTGCTCGCGGTGAGCTCCTTCGGCGTGTACGGCATCATTCTTTCCGGCTGGGCCTCAAATTCGCGTTACGCGTTTCTCGGCGCCATGCGCGCGGCGGCGCAGATGGTGGCGTATGAAATCGCCATGGGCTTTGCGCTGGTCGGCGTACTGATTGCCGGGCGCAGCTTGAATCTGAATGACCTCGTGCTGGCCCAGGCCGGCAACATCGGTCACTGGTATGCCTGGCCGCTGTTGCCGATGTTCTTCGTGTATTTCATCTCGGGCGTCGCGGAAACCAACCGTCTGCCCTTCGATGTGGCGGAGGGCGAATCCGAAATCGTCGCGGGCTTTCACGTCGAATATTCGGGTACGGCGTTCGCCGCGTTCTTTCTCGCCGAGTACGCCAACATGATTCTGGTGTCGGCGCTCGCGGCCATCCTGTTCTGCGGCGGCTGGCTCTCGCCCTTTCAGGGCTGGCACGCGCTCGCTGCGAGCCCTCTGGGATTCCTTACCGCCACCAGCTTTATCTGGTTCGCGCTCAAGGCCTGTTTCTTTCTGTATTGCTTCCTGTGGTTTCGGGCGACCTTTCCACGCTACCGCTACGATCAGATCATGCGGCTCGGCTGGAAAGTGTTCATTCCGATCACCATCGTCTGGCTGGTGCTCGAGAGCATCGCCGTAGTTTTCAAGGTACCTCCGTGGTTCGCGTGATGTCATGCAAGCTCTAGTTCGCTGGGTACGCAGCCTGTTGCTGGTCGAGTTGTTTGAAGGCTTGGCCCTGACCGGCAGGCTGTTTTTCGCCCACAAGGTCACGATCCGTTATCCCGAGGAACACACGCCCAAGTCACCGCGCTACCGCGGGCTGCTCGCGCAACGGCGTTACGCCAACGGCGAAGAGCGTTGCATCGCCTGCAAGCTCTGCGAGGCGGTGTGCCCGGCCTTGGCCATCACCATCGACTCCGAAGTACGCGAGGACGGCAGCCGACGCACCACCCGCTACGACATCGACCTGTTCAAGTGCATCTACTGCGGGCTGTGCGAGGAAGCCTGCCCGGTGGACGCCATCGTGCTCACCAATGTCACCGACTTTCACATGGAAAAGCGCGGCCAAAACATCCACACCAAGGAGCGGTTGCTGGCCATCGGTGACCGGTACGAAGCCCAGATCGCGGCCGACCGCGCCGCCGATGCACCGTATCGCTGAGGGGCAGGGGCGTGGTACAGCAAGTCGTATTCATCATTCTCGCCGCGCTGACCATCGGCTCCGCGTTGGGTGTCATTACCGCGCGCAACACCGTATACGCAGCGCTGTTTCTGGTGATGACCTTCGTGGCGAGCGCCGGGCTATGGTTGCTGCTCGAGGCCGAATTCCTCGCGCTGATCCTGGTGCTGGTCTACGTCGGTGCGGTCATGGTGCTGTTCCTGTTTATCGTGATGATGCTCGACACCGACAGTCATTCGTTGCGCCAGGGCTTTGTGCGTTACGCGCCGCTCGGGGTGCTGGTGGCGCTGATCGTGCTCGCCGAGATCGGTTACGTGGTGTACAGCCGGGAGATGGGCGTGAGCTTCGGCACGCCGATACCGCACGGTGCGGCGTTCAGCAATACACAGGAACTCGGTCAGACCATTTACACCACGTACGCCTTTCCCTTCGAGATCGCCGCGGTGGTTCTGTTGGTCGGCATCGTCGCGGCCATCATGCTTACCTTGCGCCGCCGCCCGGGCGTGCGCCATCAGAATATTTCCCGTCAGGTGCGCGTGAACGCCAAACGTGGCCGCTTGCGCATCGTTAAAATGCCGAGCGCCACCCGCAGTCCGGAGAAGCATCCGTGATCACACTGTTCGATTTTCTGGCGCTCAGCGGCGCGCTCTTTGCGATCGGCCTCGCCGGCATCTTCCTGAACCGCAAGAACGTAATCCTGCTGTTGCTCTGCGTGGAGTTGCTGCTCTTGGCCGCGAACTTCAATTTCATCGCGTTCTCGCGTTACCTCGACAATCTGGCAGGGCAGGTGTTTGTGTTTTTCATCCTGACGGTGGCCGCGGCCGAGGCCTCCATCGGCCTGGCCATCGTGGTGGTGCTGTTCCGCAACCGCAGCAGCATCAACGTCGACGATATTGACAGTCTGAAACACTGAAATGGATCCGCTTATGAACGGTCTTTTGATCGCCGTCTTGCTGGCGCCGCTGGCGGCTGCGGTGGTCGTCGGCTGCGGCATGCGCTTTATCCCGCGCTCCGCTGCGCATGTGCTTACGATCCTCGGCGTGGCCGCGTCCACGGCGATCTCGGCGTACGTGTTGTGGATGCTGGTGTTCGGCGGCATGCGCCCGTTCAACGTCACCGTGTATACCTGGGGCGCGGTCGGCAGTATTCACTTTGACATCGGCTTCATGGTGGACCGCCTTGGTGCACTCATGATGACGGTGGTGAGCTTCGTGTCGCTGATGGTCCACATCTACACCATCGGGTACATGGCCGAAGATCCTGGTTACAAGCGCTTCTTTGCCTATATCTCGCTGTTTACCTTTTCGATGCTGCTGTTGGTGATGGCCGACAACTTCCTGCAGTTGTTCATCGGCTGGGAGTTGGTGGGTCTGGTGTCCTACCTGTTGATCGGTTTCTGGTTCGACCGTCCGACCGCGAGCGCCGCGGCGCTCAAGGCGTTCATCGTCAACCGCGTCGGCGACTTCGGTTTCATCCTCGGCATCGCGTGCGTGCTATACGCGTTCCACACGCTCGATTACGGCACCGTATTTGCGCAAGCAGGGACACTGCAGGGCCGGACCATCGAGGTGATCGGCGGGCATCCCTGGTCGCTGGCGACACTGATCTGCGTCCTGCTGTTCATCGGCGCGATCGGCAAGTCGGCGCAGGTGCCGTTGCACGTGTGGCTGCCTGATTCGATGGAAGGCCCGACTCCGATTTCGGCATTGATCCACGCCGCGACCATGGTCACCGCCGGCGTCTTCATGGTGGCGCGGATGTCGCCGTTGTTCGAGATGTCTCCGGCCGCGCTGTCGGTGGTGCTGATCGTGGGCGCGACCACCGCGTTTTTCATGGGCTTGGTCGGCATCGTGCAGAACGACATCAAGCGCGTCATCGCCTACTCGACGATCTCGCAGCTCGGCTACATGGTCGCGGCGCTGGGCGCGTCGGCGTATGCGGCTGGCATCTTCCACCTGATGACGCACGCGTTCTTCAAGGCGTTGCTGTTCCTGGGTGCGGGCTCGGTGATCATCGCGATGCACCACGAGCAGGACATGCGATACATGGGTGGCCTGCGCAAGTACATGCCGATCACCTACTTGACGATGTGGGCAGGCTCGCTGGCACTGGTCGCAACGCCGGGGTTTTCGGGATTTTTCTCGAAAGACCAGATCATCGACGCGGTCGGCGAGTCGCACATTTTTGGCGCCACCTACGCATACTGGTGCGTGCTACTGGGCGTGTTCGTGACCGCGTTGTACACCTTCCGCCTGATGTACATGACCTTCCACGGCAAGGAACGCTTCAGGGTCGAGCACGGGCACGATGACGAGCATCACCATCAACCGGGCGTGCTGGCACATGCGCCCCAGGAATCGCCCTGGGTTGTCACGGTACCGTTGGTGTTGCTGGCAATTCCCTCGGTGATCATCGGTTGGTTCGTGACCCAACCGCTGCTGTACGGCAACTGGTTCGGTAGTGCGCTCAAGGTACTGCCGGGCCACGATGTTCTGGCGAAGATGGGCGAGGAGTTCCACGGTGCCGTGCCGATGTTCGTGCACGGCTTTGCCAGCCCCTCCTTCTGGATCGCGTTTGCCGGCTTCCTGGTCGCGACCTGGATATGGCAGTTCAATCCGCAGATCGCCGACCGCGCGGCGCGGATGTTCCTGCCGGTGTACCGGATGCTGGTCCGCAAGTTCTGGTTCGACGAAGTGCAGTTCAACCTGTTCGCGCGGGGAGGGGTGAAGATGGGCCGTGCGTTCTGGAAGGGCGCCGATGCCGGCCTGTTCGATGGCGCGGTCAACGGCGCTGCATTCGTGACCGAACGCAGTTCGCGGGTGGTGCGCCGCCTGCAGACTGGGTTCCTCTACCACTACGCGTTCGCGATGATCGTCGGGTTGATCCTGCTGCTGGGCGGGTTGTGGTACTGGGGGCTGCGATGATGAATACCACAGCGAACGGGACTCGGGACTCGGGACTCGGGACTCGGAGCAACAGCGGCCTGACAGTCTTGGGTTGTCTCGCGGCGGAAGCAGATCTGGTGGTTCGTCGTGTTTCTCATCGCGCCAGCTTGTTTGCGCGTAATCGCCGGTCGTCGTTTGCACCACTAAACACGGATGCGGATTCGGCGCCAGTTTGCTCTTCCGAGTCCCAAGTCCCGAGTCCCGAG
>JBOIBB010000138.1:0-40803 GCA_050739335.1 Gammaproteobacteria bacterium | reverse complement strand
CCGTAGGAGTCCGGACCGTGTCTCAGTTCCGGTGTGGCTGATCGTCCTCTCAGCCCAGCTACCGATCGTCGCCTTGGTGAGCCGTTACCTCACCAACTAGCTAATCGGGCATAGGTTCCTCCAATAGTGGGAAGCCTTTCGGTCCTCCCCTTTCCCCCGTAGGGCGTATGCGGTATTAGCCCGGATTTCTCCGGGTTGTCCCCCGCTACTGGGCAGATCCCTATGCATTACTCACCCGTCCGCCGCTCGCCATCAATGTGTATTGCTACACATCATGCTGCCGCTCGACTTGCATGTGTTAGGCATGCCGCCAGCGTTCAATCTGAGCCAGGATCAAACTCTTCAATTGATAGCTAGTAAAACTAGCCAACGAGTCGGACCCCAAATCTTTGAACTACTGTTCTTGATTTGGGCCACTCGCTGTCTTTAGGATTGCCATCGCAAACCCTGACGCGAGCGCCCACACAAGTTACTTGATCGTACTGTTAAAGAGCGGGCCTCGGGAATCCCGAGGCAGACCGCGCATTATACAGACCGGCCACAGCCGGTCAACGGATAGCCTCTTCCAATGGCACATGAGCTTGGAGGAGGTCGCGTGATTCCAATGACAGATGAGCCTGAACGGTCATGCTGGGAGCATGCTCGTGACACTCAATACCCAATCTCTATCCTCGCTGAGCGAGGTTCGTGCGTTTCTCGACGGCAGTGCCGAGGTAACGTTTTCCGCGCCGCCCGAGGCCGGCCGACAGGTGTGGCTCGCGGCGACGCTGCGCCAGTTCCGCTACCGAACGCTCAAGCGCGCCGACAGGGGCTTGGTACGCGCCTTCGCGCTCAAGCTCAGCGGTGACTCGCGGGCGCAACTGACGCGTCTGATTGGGCAGTGGCGGCGCGAGCGGCAGATCGTGGACCGGCGTGGGCCGCCGGCGAAGCCCTTCACGCGGCGCTACACCGAGGCCGATGTGCGCCGGCTGGTCGAGCTCGACCGCCTGCACGGGCCGCTCTCGGGGCCGGCCACCAAGAAGCTCGCCGAGCGCGCCTTCAATGTCTTCCACGAGGCGGCCTACGAACGCCTGGCTCGCATCTCGGTAGCGCACCTGTACCACTTGCGGGCGAGCGCCGGCTATCGCCGTCGGCGTGGGCATTACGAGCCGACCCGCGCGGCGCGCTCGGTGCCGATCGGCGAACGGCGCCGCCCCCAGCCCCACGGGCAGCCGGGCTATCTACGCGTGGACTCCGTGCATCAAGGCAACTTCGATGGCCTCAAAGGCCTGTACGTCATCCACCGGGTCGATGCCGTTACCCAGTTCGAGGTCGTGCTCGCCGTCGAGCGTATCAGCGAACGCTTCCTCGTTCCCGCCTTGCAGCAGGCGCTGGAGGCTTTCCCCTTCCCGATCCAGGGCGTGCATGGCGACAACGGTTCGGAGTACATCAACTACCGAGTGGCGGCCCTGCTCGAGAAGCTGCGTATCGAGTTCACCAAGTCCCGGTCCCTCCACAGCAACGACAACGCCCTGGTCGAGTCCAAGAACGCCTCGGTGGTGCGCAAACACTTGGGCTACAGCTACATCCCCGCTCGCTACGCCCAGATCGTCGATACCTTCCTCGGCGAGTTCCTCACCCCGTACCTCAACTACCACCGGCCCTGCTTTTTCCCCGAAGTCCTCCTCGATGCCAAAGGCCGTCAACGCCGCTGCTACCGCTACGAACAGTTGAATACGCCGTACGAAAAGCTCAAAGCCCTCCAAGAGGCCGCAAGCTTCCTCAAGCCCGGGTTGAGCTTCCCCGCCCTCGACCGCCAGGCCTGCTCCATGACCGACAACCAAGCCGCCAACCCGCTCAACCAGGAACGCAAAAAATTGTTCCAATCCATCCAAAACGATCAGGCCGCCTGACCACCCTCAAACCACACTGTTCAGGCTCATTTCACTTTTGGAATATGCTCGGATCCCTTGCGTTCCCTGCGCGCCACCTGCGCTTCAAGGCCAGCCGCAGGAGACGGGACGCCATATAAAAAGCTGCCACGCGGCTAATGCGTTCCCCCGGGACGGGGTTTACCCGCAGATCAAATCTCGCCAAACTTGGCACGGATTTCACACCATGGAGCGCCACGGATGGCTATCAACGACTGGCCGCAGGCCGAAAGGCCACGGGAAAAACTGCTCGCGCGGGGGCCACAGGCTCTGTCCGACGCCGAGCTTCTTGCCATCCTCCTGCGCACCGGGGTGCGCGGCAAGACTGCCGTGGATGTCGCGCGCGGGTTGCTTGTGGAATTCGACGGCCTGCGTGGGCTCTTCGCGGCAGACCAGGATCGCCTCTGCGCGGCGCCGGGCCTCGGTCCGGCAAAATACGCGCAACTTCAAGCGGCGCTGGAGACGGCGCGGCGCCACCTCGGTGAAAACCTGCGTCGCGGTGCGCCGCTGACCGATCCGGCTTACACTCGCCGCTACCTCATCGCCCAGCTGCGGGACCGGCCGCACGAAGTCTTCTGCTGCCTATATCTGGACAACCGCCATCGAGTCATAGCCTTCGAGGAGCTGTTTCACGGCACGCTCGATGGCGCAAGCGTGCACCCACGCGAGGTCGTGCGCCGAATCCTCACCCACAATGCCGCCGCCGTGATTTTTGCCCACAACCACCCCTCGGGCGTGGCTGAGCCTTCTGATGCCGATCGACGCCTGACGCAACGGCTCAAAGATGCGCTGGCTCTCGTGGACGTACGAGTGCTGGATCATTTCGTAGTCGGCGACGGCGAAGCCACTTCCTTCGCGGAACGCGGCCTGCTATGACTGGCATGCCTTGCGAAACCGGGACCGGCTGCTAGAATACCGCCCCTTCCGTTCATCCGACCTGTGGTTTTCCAGAGGATTTGCGTATGTCGAGAGTCTGCCAAGTCACGGGAAAAAGCCCGGTCACCGGAAACAACGTCTCGCACGCCAATAACAAGACGCGGCGGCGTTTCCTGCCGAACTTGCACAGTCACCGCTTTTGGCTGGAAAGCGAAAAGCGTTTCGTGACGTTGCGTGTCACGACCAAGGGTGTGCGCACGATTGACAAGCTCGGCGTTGATAAGGTGGTCGCCGATCTGCGTGCGCGCGGTGAGAAAATCTGAGGTCCCGAAGTATGCGTGAAAAGATCAAACTGGTTTCCACGGCTGACACCGGCCATTACTACACAACCACCAAGAATCGCCGTTTACATCCCAACAAGATGGAACTCAAAAAGTTCGATCCGGTGGCTCGCAAACACGTGACTTACAAGGAAGCCAAAATCAAATAATCGGAAATCTCAGCAAAGGCATCGCACCAAGATCGAATACGACAGAAACCCGCCAAGCGCGGGTTTTTTGTGCCTGCCAAGGACGCTGGCTACTCTGATTGCTCTGTGTCGAGGCTGCGCATACGGACCAGCCGTACTGCACGTGGGCGACTGTGGCACTCACTCGACTGCACTCGCGATCCAGGGCAGACATCTCGGTCCGTCCGCTTGCCACGTGCGGCAAGCCCGCTTCGCCAGCGGGCTTTTTGCGGATAACCGAATTGAATTGCCGGGTCAGGCGTGCTGCAAGGTGTAACCGCGCAGCCGCTCGGCAAATTCACGCAGGGCGACGATGTGGGCGTTCTCGGCTTGCGCGCACCAGTCCTTGAACTGCTGGAGCAGCCGGTCATTCGAGAGTGTCTGGTTCTCCCAGAGCGCCTGCAGACGGCGGCGAAATTCGTAAACGGTGCGCAGCCGCGGGCTGCGCGCCAGAGTCTCCTGCAAGCGCACGCGACTGCGTGCATCAAGCAGAGTTTCATCGCGGCTCAACAGACGGCGGGCACGCGCGAGCAATCCGCGGGACTCGCTGCCGGCTTTCTGCCGTTCGCTGCGTATTGCGGGCCCGATGACCTCGCGTATGTACTGGCGCAGCACATGCATGCGATTCACGATCACTGCCTGCACCGTGTCGACGTTCACCGGACCGTGCTTCACCACGATCACGGGCTCCGGGGCCACGCGCCGCACCTTGGCAAGGCCTAGCTTCTGCAGCAGCCGGATGTAACTCCAACCGAGATCAAATTCCCAGGGACGCTGTGAAAACCGCGCAGAACCCGGAAAGGCATGATGATTGTTGTGCAGTTCTTCGCCGCCAATGATGACTCCCCAAGGCAACATGTTGGTAGCCGCGTCCTTGCACTCGAAATTGCGGTAACCGGAATAATGGCCAACGCCGTTGACCACGCCGGCACCCAGCAGCGGAAGCGCGAGCATCTGCACCGCCCAGACGGTGATCCCCGGCAAACCCAGGAGCGCCAAATCGATCACCGCCATCAAGGCGGCCCCGAGCCGCGTGTGCCGGCTGTACACATGCCTTTCCATCCAGTCGTCGATAGTGCCACGGCCATAAGTCGCGATGGTGTCGGGATTCGCCGCTTCCGCCCGATAGAGTTCGGTGCCTTCGAACAGCACCTTGAACAGTCCCTTGACGCGCGGACTGTGCGGGTCGTCGTCAGTCTCGCAGTGTGCGTGGTGCTTGCGGTGCACCGCGACCCACTCGCGCGTCACCATGCCTGTCGTGAGCCACAGCCAGAAACGGAACACATGCCGTACCGCCGGGTGTAGTTCCAGACCACGGTGTGTCTGGTCGCGATGCAGAAACAGGGTGACGGAAACAATCGTCAGATGGATAAACACCGGCGCCACGATGAAGGCCGCCCAGCCCGGCAAACCAAACAACCCATGAATTAGGAACAATTTGCGGTACCTCGGAAAACGTAGTAGACAGCTGGTACTGATTATAGGAGCCCGGCGGATCGTCGCCAAACGCCTTGCCTGCCCGCCGGACGGGCGTTACCCTGCCGCGCGGCGCCTGCGGAACTTTTGGCAGCGGCGGGCGACTATTGGAACATTGGCGCCCGCATTGCCGGGCAGCACATTCCCCACTCCACGGACTGCGTAAATCACAACATGAGTGACAGCGATCTCCTCGTGCAAGTGGAGAGTTTATACCGGTACTACGACGACCACTGCGCGGTGCGCGACGTGAACTTCCAGCTCACACGCGGCGAGATCCTGGGTTTTTTGGGTCCCAACGGCGCCGGCAAGACCACCACCATGCAAATCCTCACCGGCAACTTGGCGCCGAGCGCCGGCCGCGTGCTGATCAACGGCGTGGATATTCTTGACGAGCCGAAGCGCGCAAAAACCGCAATCGGCTACCTGCCCGAGCAGCCTCCGCTCTACCCCGACCTGACCGTGGACGAATACCTGAGCTACTGCGCGCGCCTCAATCGTGTAGCTCGCGACCAAGTATCGGCGGCGCGCGCCTCCGCCAAGGAACGGTGTGGTCTCAAAGACATGGGCCGCAAGCTCATCGGCAATCTCTCCAAGGGCTACCGTCAGCGGGTCGGCATCGCGCAGGCGATTATCCACTCGCCCGCTGTGGTGATCCTGGACGAACCCACTGTGGGGCTCGATCCCATCCAGATCCGGGAAATCCGCGCGTTGATCGCCGACCTCGGCCGCGAACACGGCGTGATCCTCTCCACCCACATCTTGCCCGAAGTGCAAAGCGTGTGCAGCCGCGTGCAAATCATTCACCGCGGGGAGCTCGTCTTCAACGACACGCTTGCCAGTCTCGCTGAGCGCATGCAGTCCACCAGCCTGCTGCTCACCTGCCGCCACGCGCCGCAGGCGGAAATCCTGCGCAGTATCGCCGGGGTGCGCGACATCGAAGATCTCGGTCAGCAACGCCTGCGCATCCTCTTCGACGGCGTGGCCAATCCCGCCGAGGCCATTGCCGCCGAGGTCGTGAAACACGGCTGGGGACTGCTGGAACTCACGCCCGAGCACAAATCGCTGGAACAGATTTTTGTGGACCTCACTTCCGCCGACGAAAAAACCGGGATCAACACGCAGGAGCAGGCGGCATGATCCTGACCATCGCCGGGCGTGAACTCAAGCATCTGTTTCTCTCGCCGCTCGCCTGGTGCGTGCTGGCCGTAATCCAGTTCCTGGTGTGCTGGCGGTTTCTGGTACAAGTGGTCAATTTTCTGAAATTCGCCCCGGCGCTGGCTGGTACGCCCGGTGCGCCCGGCGTCACCGACGCCGTGGCCGCGCCCATGTACAGCTTCGCGAGCATCGTGATGCTCCTGATTGTGCCGATCATGAGCATGCAACTCGTCGCCGAGGAACGCCGCAACGGCACCTTGAGCCTGCTGTTCTCGGCGCCAATCAGCATGACGGAAATCGTGATCGGCAAATATCTGGGACTGCTCTTTTTCCTGTTGATCATGCTCGGTTTGATTACCCTCATGCCGCTGTCGCTCGCAGTCGGTACGCACCTCGATTACGGCAAGCTCTTCGCCGGGGTACTCGGCTTGGCGCTGATGCTGGGGGCGTTCGCGGCGGCGGGACTCTTCATCTCGACGCTTACCAAACAACCGGTGGTTGCGGCGGTGGCGAGCTTTGGCCTGCTGCTGCTCCTGTGGATCATCAACTGGGCAGGACAAAGCAGCGCGAGCTTCAGCCCCGTATTCCAATATGTCTCCATGGTCGGCCACTACAGCTCACTGCTGAGCGGCAGCTTCAACACCACCGATGTCATTTACTACCTGTTGTTCATCCTGACGTTTCTGGTGCTGAGCATCCGCCGCCTGGATGCCTACCGCATGGAACACTGATGCGTGTCACCCGCAAATCGCACCTGTTGATGCGCAGCCAGAGTTGGGGCTTCGTGATCGTGTTTCTGGCGATTATCGGCCTGATTGCCTGGCTCAGCACCCGCTACGAGTACCAGGCCGACTGGACCTACGGCCATCGCAATTCGCTCTCGGAAGCGAGCGTCAAGCTGCTCGACACACTCAAGGGGCCGCTCAGCTTCACGGCTTATGCCAGCGACAACGGGGCGCTGCGCGACGCGCTGCACCAGTTCGTCGGCAAATATCAGCACATCAAGAAAAATACCTCACTCACGTTCATCAATCCCGACACCGACCCGCAGGCCGCGCGCAGTGCCGGCATCACCGCGAACGGCGAGCTCGTTGTGAGCTATCAGGGCCGCAGCGACCACGTCACCCAGATCAGTGAGGTAAACGTCACCAATGCCATAGAGCGCATCGCCCACGGCGCCGATGACTACGTGGTGTTCCTCACCGGCGACGGAGAACGCAACCCGCTCGGCCAGCACAATTTCGATCTGGGTGATTTCGGCACACAGTTGACACAAAAGGGCTTCAAGGTGGAAACCCTGAATCTCGCGGTCACTCCGACCATTCCCAACAACACCGCGATACTCGTCATCGCCGGACCACAGGTCAACCTGATTCCAGGCGCGGTCAACATCATCACCAACTACGTGAAGCGCGGCGGTAATCTTTTGTGGCTAGGCGATCCCGGCCCACGGTACGGCCTCGAGCCGCTCGCCAAAGAGCTCGGCGTCCAGTTCGGCAAAGGCACCATCGTGGACCCGGACTCGCAACTCTTTGGCATCACCAATCCCACGGTAATTTTGGTCGCCAAATACACCAGTGACTCCGACATCACACAGGGTTTCAACACCGCGACGCTCTATGCCGGCGCAACTTCGGTCAGTACCGTCCCCGGCGGCCCGTGGCAAGCCGAAAACTTCCTCGAGACCCTGCCACGCAGTTGGCTCGAGACCGGCCCACTCACCGGGGACGTGAAGTACGACCCGGCGCACGGGGACCAGAAGGGGCCGCTGCCGATCGGCGTTAGCCTGACCCGCGAAGTCCGGCCGGCGTCCGCCGGAAAAGCCGGAGTACAAAAAAGCATCGAGCAACGCGTGATCGTGACCGGCAATGGGGATTTCCTATCAAACGCCTACCTCAACAACGGCGGGAACCTCACACTTGGCCTCAACATCTTCAACTGGCTGGCACACGAGAACAGCTTCATCAACATCAATCCACAATCGGCACCGGACCGTACGCTGACGCTATCGAGAAGCAACGAAGCCATGATCAGCCTCCTGTTCTTGTTCTTGATCCCGATCGGGCTGATCGCAGCCGGCATCATCATCTGGTCGCGCCGCCGCCGCGCCTGAAGTTATGCGTGTCACACTGAAAACGCGGTTCTGGCTCAACACCGTGCTCGTCTTGATCGCGGTGATTCTTGCGGCCGTTCTCTATTTCAAGCCCGGCGAGAAGAAACCGGCGCCATTCGCGCTGCTCACGCAATTGCAAAACGCCGCAGTGCACGACATCAAAATCGTGCAGCCGGATACGGCGAGCGTCGAACTGACACGCATAAACGGCGTGTGGCAAATGACCGCGCCCGTCAAGGTACGCGCCGACCAATTTGAGGTGACGTCGCTGCTCGACAGCGTGCGCACCGATGTCAAAAGCAGCTTTACGGCAAAAGCTTCCGATCTCGCGAAATACGGCCTCGCTCCGCCCAAGCTGCAACTGTGGCTGAACGGCACGGAATTCGACTTGGGTGACACCGAGCCTGTGGATAATTACCGCTACGTACTGAGCGGGGGCCAAGTGCAACTCATCAACGGCATGTTGTTCTTCCGCGCGGGCCACGGCCCGTACTGGTGGGTCAGCAAGCGCCTGTTGCCGGAGGGTGCCACCATCAGCGCGATTCAACTTCCCTATGCCAGCCTCACGCTCCAAGACGCCAAATGGCAATTGGCGCCCGCCGACCCGACCGTTTCGAGCGACGCCATCAATACCCTTGTGGAAAACTGGCAGGATGCCGAAGCCATCGGCACGGAAAAAATAGGCAGCACACAATCGGGAGGTGAGGTTGCGATCCAGATCAGCGGCGAGACCGCACCGATACGTTTTGCGATCCTCAAGGATCCAAATTTCTTTGTGCTCGCACGCCCTGATCTTGGCATCGAATATCAGCTCGCCGCGAGCCAGCGTGCTGAATTGCTCGAGTTCAAAAATCCAACGCTGGCGCCGAGCACAGAGACCGCCAAACTGCCTACCACGCACAGCCCACCTGCACACGCGAGCAGCCGCCACCCGCCGGCCAAGAGCCGCCTATAATTGCCGCGCGATTGAGCCCGCACCGCGGCCCTTTCCGCGGCCCAAACAGCCAGTCATAACCATGCCGGAACTGCCGGAAGTCGAAACCGCACGCCGCGGCATCGAACCGCATCTGCGCGGTCAGACAATCCGCTCGGTGATCGTGCGCAACCGGCACCTGCGGTGGCCGGTGCCACGGGCGCTCGTGCAGACGCTGCCCGGACAACGCATCGACAGCGTGACGCGGCGCGGCAAATATTTATTGCTTTACACCGCGGCTGGCACCGTGATTCTGCATCTCGGCATGTCCGGCAGCCTGCACGTACTCCCCGCAAATGCGCCCGCAGGCAAACACGACCATGTCGACCTGGTGCTCGCCAACGGCCTGACGTTGCGCTTGCACGATCCACGGCGCTTCGGCACGTTGCTCTGGACCACGCAAGACCCGATGCGCCATCGGTTGCTACGAGCGCTCGGTCCGGAACCACTTGGAAAGGATTTTGACGGCGATTACCTCTACGCGCAGTCTCGGAGACGCAAGCTTGCGGTCAAGAACTTCATCATGAACAGCCATGTAGTCGTCGGCGTCGGTAATATCTACGCGAGTGAATCCTTGTTTCTCGCGCGCATCCATCCCGAACGCGCCGCCGGGCGCATCACACGCGAACGCTACACAGCGCTTGCCAAAGCCATCAGGCAGGTATTAACCGCATCCGTCCAGGCAGGAGGCACGACGTTGCGAGACTTCACGCGCGCGGACGGCCAGCCCGGCTATTTCCGCCAACACCTGCGCGTGTACGGCCGCGCCGGCCAAGCTTGCGAGCGCTGCGGCCATGCAATTGTCGCGCGCGTCACTGGCCAGCGCATGACGTATTACTGCCCGCATTGCCAACACTGAGGCGACCCCGTGCCCAACTGGCGGAGCACGTGCGATGCGCGAGAGGACTGAGTTATTCCGAAATGGTCCTCGCCCCGACACCTCGTTCAAATTCATCGCGTCGAGAACCGCGCGAACAATGCGGATCGCAGAGCGCAACGCGCGTAACTGGCAGAATTCCGCGCAGCGGATGACAATGGCGGCCGCAAGGTCAACGCAGGAAGGCACGCCAGAATGGGCAACCGGCTGAGCAAGATTTACACCCGCACTGGCGACAACGGCACCACCGGCCTCGCAGATGGTACCCGCGTGGCAAAGGACGACTTGCGCGTCGAGGCTTACGGTACGCTGGACGAGCTAAACAGTGCGCTCGGTGTGCTGCTTGCAGAACCCCTACCGGACGATATACGGCAAGCGCTCGCACCCATTCAGCACGAACTTTTTGATCTGGCTAGCGAATTCTGCCTGCCGGGCTATGTTGCCATCACCGCAGAGCACGTAAAACGGCTGGAAACTACGCTGGATCACTTCAATGAATCGCTGCCGCCGCTCAAGGAATTCATCCTGCCAGGCGGCAACCGCGCGTCCGCGCTTTGTCATGTCGCACGTACTGTCTGCCGCCGCGCCGAGCGCCGCGCCTGGACGCTGCACCGACAGCATCGGCAGAATCCCGAGGCCATAAAATACCTGAACCGTCTGTCGGATTTACTGTTCGTGCTCGCGCGTGTCATTGCCCGTCAAAATGGCGGTGCGGAAGTACTCTGGAAACACAAGAGATCGGCACAAGACTCAACGTAAGAAGGTATTCGCTGGCGTCCACCATGAAAATGATCGAGCACTACATTTCTGGACTTGGCTTAGTTAACATCCCTTTGTTCGATCCCGCACCTGCATTCTATGGTGCGCTGCAATCGCAAAAGGAAATCACGCGGTTAAACAAACTGCGCCATCTCGGCGCAATAGGACCCGCTTTCCACGGAATCAGACAGGCTCGCTGGGATTACACAGTTGCGATGCTGTACTTCGCCTCAAAGCTGATCTGCTACGGATCATCAAGTAAGATAAAGTTTGCGCAATCGGAATGCTCTTCGCTCAACGCGGCACTACAGATGCTCGCCTTAGCTTGGAACATCGGCCACCTCCCCGGTACATTTGGCACAGAAAAGGGAGTATTGAGATACCTCAGAGACATTAATCCAACCGACCCGGCCTCAGTCCTCATTTGGCCAAATCACGACCGTAGCTACCGAGACGAACTTGTTCGTCAGGCTTCAAACCTTACCGGTCAGAGCGATTACCAAGCTTTGGCGCGGGTACTAGCAGTAAAAAAGCTTTTCGCTTGGGAGCTTAGCGTTGATGGATTATTGAAAAACCACTTTCGAGACTGGATGGCGAGATTCCTGTTGCAATCATACACGGCTGGAGAGCCGAAATTCGAGAAAATCCAAAGCGCATGGAATCTGATTAGGCACGCCGCGTATTTAACCATTGACCTTCCAATGAGCGGCCTTCACTGGAGTGTAAACATCCCTCGCGCGTTCGAGTCTATTTGCATCAACAGTCACAGCGACGCAAACGAGCTCGCAAGCGATTTCTCGGAATCTATCGCACAAACTGAGCGCCAGCTATTTCACGTAATTTACTTTAGCGCTAACGCTAGAAAAGAAACTACTATAACCGCTCACAACATATATGAGTTTCTGAAGAAAAAATGTAATAACCCTGAAAAGCAGATCGACAATTGGCTATGTAAGGGGCTGCTATCAGAACTTCGCACAAAGCGGTGGCATTCGAATAATTATTCAACTCTTTGTTCTACAAAGTGGCGTAGCATGTTTTATTTCTCTGCGGAACCCTTGTCCGACATAGAAACACAACTCCGCACCAAGACGAAGCAAATCGCAGGCGCCATGCAGTACGACCCATGGTCCTCACCGAACATACTGGATGCGCCCGAAATATTTATCGATGTTTATGGCCCAAAGCAGTACGCAGTAAGTTCCGTCGGGAAAGTCATGTGCTGGTTATTCGACAAACACGATGAACATCCAGCGGAGCGCTCAGATTTAAACGACGCAGTTAAACGAGATCTCTCAAGGGCATATTTCGACTGCATGAAACGGCTAACAGAGCTGCTGATGCCAGAATGCACATTAAAGCTGGACCCTTGGCCATTAAATCGCTTCGGCATCAATCTTGGTGGAGAAAAAGGGGTGGGCATCTGGTCAGCCACCAACGACTTGAACGACGTCTACACGAAATTTATCCTTCGAGACAGATCAAAAAGCGTAAACGGTGCCTACAAGACGCAGTATAACGAGTTACTTGGCCTCAAGAACCTACGGTCACACCTTAAGAAGGAATGGGGGCTGGCCAGCAAACGTCACCTGTGCTTTTTAATTTCGGCCTCCATCAAAGTATTAAAAAAGCAAAAGTCGATAATTGAATTCGACGGTGGTCTACTGACTATATCCAGACGGAGCGGGAAAGTGGTGTGGTATGGCCTCGAATCAAAGTCAGGAAGCGAGAATCCAGCAGCCTCTCTTCAGCGGCGACTCAACAGGCTGCAAATTAAAGCCGAGGTCTGCCGGTTGAAGGCAAGATACGCAGTTGCAAAGATGACGATCGCCTAGCCGCTGACGATGAGTTTTGCGTTGTTATTTGTTTACTGCGCGACCCGTTGCCCGAAGATCGGTACAGAGCTCTTTGCCACCTTCCAAAATCCTCGGCGTCGCGCGTGCCAACAGGTCGCCGGGAATATTGAACAGGCTGCCGGTTTTAACGGCGCTGATCTGCGGCCAGCGCTGCCACTCTTTCAGGCGTGCGGCCGCACCGGGATCATCGCCGGTGACGATGGCTTGGGGATCGCGCGCAATCACGGTGCCGAGGCTCACCGAGGCAGCCAGCGCCGTCATTTCCTCAAAGATGTTCCGCCCGCCACAGAGTTGAATCAGGCGGCTGATCACCTGTTTGCCGCCGACGGTATAAAGCGGTGTAGCGGAGATTTCATAGAACACGCGCACCGGCTTGCGCCCCGCATACTGCCCGCGCAGTTTTTCCAGACCAGTCAGGAATGCCTGCGCGGCCGCGTGTGCCTCAGCCGCATGTCCGGTGGCGCGGCCAATGAGTTCGAGATTCGCAGCGATGTCCGGGAGTTCGCGTGTGCCGATCACCAGCACCGGCAGGTGGAGCGCGCGCAGTCGTTCAATGAGCGTGACAGGCGTCCCGCCCCGCCACGCCAGAATCAAATCGGGACGTAACGCGACGATGCGCTCGAGGTCAAAACCGGACGCATTTCCAATGCGCGGCAGCTTCTGCGCGGCCGCAGGATAATTGCTGTAAGTGCCGGCGCCGGCCATGTCCGTGCCCGCACCCACGTCGTAAACCAGCTCGGTCAAATCCGGCGCAAGGCTCACGATGCGCGTAGCCGGTGCCGCGAGCCTCACCGTCCGGCCGTCGGCACCTGTGAGCGAGATTGCCGCGGAAGCAGCCAACGGAACAATGCACAGCAAACCAATCAGGCACAATCGTCGCATCACTTGCAAATGGCTCCGTAAGCTTGAGAGTAACAGGAGGAATCTTGTTCTTTTCGTTACGCCTGTAAAAGCACTGAGGCAGCCGAACAAATCAATGGATTCCCGCTTGCGCTGAAATGACGACTCGGAATTCTGCGCGCGCATGGCTCGGGAAAATCGGGCGGCCTTTACAAGGCCCACACAATCAGCGTGATGAGTGTATACACCGCCATCCAGATGATGAGCGTGCGGCGCACCAGCACCAGCGCCGAGCGCAGGCGTTCGGCGCCGTTCTGGTGAGCGTCCGGCCCGAGCGCACCGAGCCCCGCGCAGATGAGCAGGTCGTCGCTCACCTGATGGAAGCGCAGCGTGCAATTGGCATAAAAGGTGCGCAACTCGGACACGGCATTTTCAAAACTGCCGGAGAGACCGTAGCCAAGCGCCGCCAAATGCGCCGGAATCCAGGCGAGCACGCCGTGCAGACGCGCCACCGCGGCGATGAATTCCGTGGAGCGTGGCTCCTCCGCAGGCAAGCGGCGCAGAAAATCGGTACTGCGGTAGAGCACTGCGCCGGCCGGTCCGAGCAGCGCGAACCAGAAGAGGATCCCATACAGCCTGTCGTTGGCCTCGGCAAACACCGTGCGCGTAATCGCTTCGGCACAGGCCACGGAATCGACCGGCGGTTCCGTGTGCAGCAGCTCGCGCGCGAGCTCGCGCGCCTCCTCCCGCCGGCCGGAGCGCAACACCTCGAGATATTCGCTGGCGCGGGTGTGCAGGTCATGCGGCCCAAGCGTGAGCAGCACCAGCAGCACGCCAAAGGCAAATCCGAACCCGATCCAGACTTGCGCCAGCAGTTGCCCGACGAACAAGGTGACGATGGTTGGCACCATGACGATCACCAGAACGCCGAGACTTGCACGCCAGATACCCGTCGCCTGTGCAAGGGAAGCCAGGCTCTCGAAATAGGCACGGAACCAGCGCGATCCGCGCAGGTATTCGTATTTGCGCAGCGCCAGATCCAGCAGCAGACCGACGACCAGGGCGAGAAAGTTCACCTGCCTAGTAAAGCGGCCCGGGAAAGATTACGCAAGCAGCGCGCGCAACCGCGCCCAATCGAAGCCGGGGCCCGGGTCGGTCTTGCGGCTGGGGGCGATGTCCGAGTGTCCGACGATGCGCGCGGGTGTGATATCCGGGTAGGTTCGCATCAGGGCCCGCGCGAGCCCTGCGAGTACCGTGTATTGCCGGCCCGTGTAGGCGAGTGCATCACAGCCCTCGAGCTCCACGCCCACCGAGAAATCGTTGCAGGCCTGGCGGCCCGCGAACGCGGACACTCCGGCGTGCCAGGCGCGCGCGCCGAACGCGACGAACTGTAGGAGTTCGCCGTCGCGGCGGATGAGCACGTGCGCCGACACTCGCAACTGCACGATGCCCGCAAAATACGGATGCGCGGCCGCGGGCAGCGTGCCGAGGAACAGTTTTTCAATCCATGGACCTCCGAACTCGCCGGGCGGCAGACTGATGCCGTGCACCACCAGGAGATCGATAGGCGTGCCCGGTGGACGCGCGTCGCAATGTGGCGACGCGAGGAAGCGCACGCCCACGAGCCGCCCCGAACGGTGATCGATGGCGAGCCCGTCCCCCGGCGCCGATGGCAAGGATGCGTTCATGGACAAATGTTGCCCGGATTGCCGCAAATCCGCAAAATGATGGCCCCACATGCGCACGCCCCGTATCTTCGTGGATCCGCCGCTCGCAGCACATCAGGCGCTGCGGCTCGAGGCGCCGGCGTCGCGACATCTGCTGACAGTGCTGCGCCTCAAACCGGGCGCGGCGCTGATCCTGTTCGACGGGGCCGGTCATGAATTCGACGCACGCCTCGAAGCCATCGAGGGCAAACCGATACGCGCGCTCGTCGGCACTGCCCGCGCCAACGGGAACGAATCGCCCTTGCACATCA
Source organism: Gammaproteobacteria bacterium (assembly GCA_050739335.1). Lineage (GTDB taxonomy): Bacteria > Pseudomonadota > Gammaproteobacteria > Natronospirales > REEB76 > REEB76. The sequence goes on along the minus strand of JBOIBB010000138.1, from coordinate 25,479 downwards.
CGCTCGCGCAAGCGATCTCGCGCGGCGAGCGCATGGATTACACCGTCCAGAAAGCCGTGGAACTCAGCGTAGCTGAAATCATCCCCTTGCTTACAGCACGTAGCGTAGTACGGCTTGACGCAGAGCAGGCCGCACGCAAATGCGAGCACTGGCAGCAACTGACGATCCACGCCTGCGAACAGTCGGGGCGGGCGTGCGTCCCCAAAATGCAAACGCCCGTGACCCCCACGGAATTGCTCGCCGCCCGGCCACGCAGCGAACTACGGCTGCTGCTCGATCCTGCGGCCGGTTCCGCACTCGACGCCGTCCGCACGCCACCCGAAAGCATCCTGCTGCTCGTCGGACCGGAAGGCGGCTTGGACGAAGCCGAACTCGAACAGGCCACAGCCGCCGGTTTTCAGAGCTTGCGTCTCGGGCCGCGCGTGCGGCACACCGAAACCGCAGCGCTCGTGGCCTTGAGCGTACTGCAGGCCCGTTGGGGCGACCTCGCGGCCGCTGAGCGCGTGCCCCTAGAAGATTGCAGCCGTAGGCGAACGCGGCTAATGGGTGGCGCGCCGCTGCGGCAGCGCTTCGAGTAGCTTTTCCTCGATGGCTTCGAGATCCGGAATCACCGGCCGCTCGTTGGCCATGTGCACCCGGTTCAGCACTGGCACCTCCGCGCTGTAAGGCTCTTCGACATCCGGTACCAGCACCGCAGCGTTGACGCGCACCAGGTAGGGATAACCCTGGGTCATGAGCGCGAAAGCTGGGGGGTCGAGCTGCGCATTGATGGCGTAAACCACCGCGACGCGTGTGCGGTTGGCGCGCTCGGGGACGCGCCGGCCGCACAGTCCCTCGAAGGACACGAGCGGCAAATCCTGATCCTGCCAACGCACCAGACCCAGAAGCCAGGCTGGCGCACCCGTCAGAGGCTGCGGGCGCGTGTACCCCATGACCTCGGCGACACACAGGCGCGGCAGGAGAAGCTTGCTGCCCGCCACTGGGATCAGCAGGCTGTACACCTCGTCCTGGGGTTGTAGCATGCGGGCTACTCCCCGGGCCCTGGCGCGTGGCTCGGACTGCCGATCAGCGCGCGGATGTTGTCAAGCAGCTCGGCCTCCTGAAAAGGCTTGCCGAGGTACCGGTTCACGCCAAGTTCCTCGGCACGCCTGCGGTGCTTCTCGCCGGCGCGCGAGGTGATCATGATGATCGGCAGCTCGCGGAAGCGTGCATCGTTGCGCAGGTACTGCGCGACTTCGTAACCGTCCATGCGCGGCATTTCGATGTCGAGCAGCATCACGTCCGGGCGATTTTCCTGCAGCAGCGCGAGCGCATCCACGCCGTCCTTGGCGGTGAGCACGCGCATGCCGGCGCGCTCGAGCAAGCGCTGGGTCACGCGCCGCACGGTGATGGAATCATCGACCACGATGGCGCACTTGCGACGATCCTCGTCGTGTGCAGCGCGCGTCTGCGCTTGCGCATCACCCGCGTGCGCGGAATTGCGCGCCAGCCCGGTGACATCGAGGATCAACATGATGCTGCCGTCCCCGAGAATCGTGGCTCCGGAAATACCCGGGATGCTGCCGACTTGCGGACCGACCGATTTCACGACCACCTCGCGGCTGCCCTGCATGCCTTCGGCAATGAGCGCCAGATCACGCTCACCGGTGCGCACCAATAACAGGGGCACGGAGGCGAGCTCGGCCGGCAGCGGCCCGGCACCGAAGCCGAGCAGCAGCGACAGATACTGCAACTGGTAGGGCCGCCCGCCGTACAGGTAGGCCGGTGTGTCGCTCGCGAGTAGCCGCTCGATCTCGGCGCGCGGCACGCGCGCGATGCCCTCGATGCTCGGCAGTGGAATCGCATAGGGCTGCTCGGCAACCGTCACCAGCAGCGCCCGTACGATCGAGAGCGTGAACGGCAGCCGGATGGTGAACTTCGCGCCGCGGCCGGCCACCGAATCAATCTTGAGCGTGCCGCCGAGCTGCTTCACCTCGCTCGCCACCACATCCATGCCCACGCCCCGCCCGGCACTCTGGTTCAACTGCGGAGCGGTGGAAAACCCCGGTTCCAGGATGAATGCCATGGTGCTGCGCTGGTCCAGTTGGGCGTTCGCGGGGATCAGATCCATCTCCGCGGCCTTGCGGCGGATCGCGGCCAGATTCAGGCCGGCTCCGTCATCCGATACCTCGATGACCACTTCGGAGCCTTCGTGGTCGACGTGCACCGTGACCGTGCCGGTGGCAGGCTTGCCGGCGCGCTGGCGCAATTCGGGCTTCTCGATACCGTGCACCACGGAATTGCGCAACATGTGTTCGAGCGGCGCAAGCACGCGCTCGAGCACCTGGCGGTCGAGCTCCACCTCCGAACCCGCGAGCTTGAATTCCACTTGCTTGTGCAGCTCCTCTGCGGTCTGGCGCACCACGCGGCGCAGGCGCTGCGCGTGCCGCGAGAGCGGCACCATGCGCGTGCGCATGAGGCCATCCTGGAGTTCGGAGCCCGCGCGGGATTGCTGCACGAGGAGCGCGCCGGCGTCACGGGCCTGGCCAAGCAGCAGAGCCTGGAGGCTCGTGAGGTCGCCGACCGATTCACCGAGCGCGCGCGACAACTGCTGCAGCAGCGAGTAGCGGTCGAGTTCCAGCGGATCGAACTCGGGATGCTCGCGGTCACCGCCTTCCTGTTGAAAGCGGTAGAGAATCTGGGCCTCGGTTTCGATTTCAAGCTTGCGCAGCTGATCGCGCACGCGCTCGACGGTCTGCTCGAGCTCGCCCAGGTTGAAATTGATCGAGTGCACTTCCTGCTCGAGGCGTGCGCGGAAAATGCCCACTTCGCCGGCGGCGTTCAGCGCATTCTCGAGCAGATCGGCGCGCACCCGCACAAGTTCATGTTGTATGCGCGAACCGCTGCGCCGCTCCGCGGCGCCACCGAGGGCGGCTTCCGCCGCCACAGCCGGCGTGGGTGCCGCTTCGGATGACACCGGCGCGGGCTCTTCCGGCGGGGGCGGAGGCGGAGGTGCCAGCGGCGGCGCGGAAACCACAACCGGTTCCTCAGGATGCCCGCTCTCGCCCCCGGCCTCGAGCTCGCCCGCGTGCAAGCGGCGCAACTCTTCGATCAGGTCGCCGGCGTCGACAATCGGCTTGTTGGCATAGCTTTGCTCGAGAATCCGGTGCAGGCGGTCCACGGCGCGATTGAGCAAGGCAAGAATTTCCGTGGAGACTGCAAGCCGCCCGTCCACGATGTCCGTCAACGCCGTTTCGAGTTCGTGGCTGAGGTCGCCCATCGGGCTCAACCCGGCCATGCGTGCGCCGCCTTTGAGCGTGTGCAGGTTGCGCTGCAACTGTGTGACGCAGTGCGCATCGCCGCGGTTCCGGGACCACTGATGCAGGGTCTCGTCGGTGGAATCCAGAAGCTCGTTGGCTTCATCAAAGAAGATCCCAGCGAGGTCGGGATCGTAACCTTTGAGCTGCGCGAGCGTCACTTGACGCGGCGCGTCCGCAGGCGACGCCGGTGCCGTCGGCGCGGGCGCAAGCACCGGGCGCAAAGCCGGCTCAATACGCGCCAACAGCTCCGGCGAGGCCGCGGGTACTTCCCGGCCGGTGCCGAATGCCGCGGTCATGGCGCGCGCTTCGGCAAGCACTTCTCCGAGCACCGCCAACCCGGAGTCCGAAAGCTTGTCGGCGCGCGCGCGCATTTCCATCAGTTCGCGCTGCACCGGCTCGGTAAGCGCCGCGAGCGCATCAACCCCCGCCATCGACGCGCTGCCCTGCAGGGTATGCATCGCCCGCACCAGCTCGTCCGACGGCGCCCGGCGGCTCGTGCTGCCCGCGCCTGCGGCCTCGAGGAACCCGCTGAGTACCCCCAGATGGCGTTCGGCCTCGCGCGTGAAAATCTCGCGCAGCTTCACGGCCGGCGCGATGGCCTCAACCTCGTCCAAATTCGCGACCGGCGGCGTCGGATGTTCGCGCTTGCGTGGGGCAGACTTGACTGGTGTCCCGGCGCTTGCCGCTTCCCCGCGGCTGTACGCCGCGGCCGCCTGCATGAGCGCGCGAACATCGGTCTTTGGCTCAGCGCCGGTCTTGAGCTCCTCCACGAGGGCCGGCAAAACTCCGAGCGCGCGCTCCACCAGCTCGAACATGCCCTCCGACGGTTCCAGCATCCCGTCGATCACATGATTCAGCATGTTCTCGAGCGCCCACGCAAACTCGCCGATCAATTGCGCGCCGACCATGCGGCCGCTGCCCTTGAGCGTGTGGAACGAGCGACGTACGGTGATCAAGGCCTCCCGGTCGGCCGGATTGGAGCGCCAGCGCGGGAATTGCTGGCGCAGCGACTCGAGTTCTTCCTGGGCCTCTTCAAGAAATACCGTGAGAATTTCCGGGTCGACGTCCGTCTGCGGCGACGCAGGCGCCACGGCAGGCAGCGACGCTTGCGGCACCGGGGCTGGCATCGGAGGTGACGCGAGGCTGATGGTCTCTTCCGCGGCAGGTTCCGCAGGGGGCCGCGGCGGTTCTGCGGCCGGGGCCTCCGCCAGCTCGGGAGCCAGCGGTTCGATGACGATGTTCTCGGGCTCGACCACTGAGCTCTCGAGCCCGAGGATCGACACCTCGTCCGTTGCCGGCTCGGGGCTTGCGGGTGCATCGCTGTAAGCATGGCCGATCGGGAAGCCAAGCGTGGCAACGCAGGCTTCGGCATTGTCGAGCATAGAGAGCGGATTGCCACGACCCTGCTGGATCGCCTCGAGATAAAACTCAACGCTCACGATGGCATCAGCCATGCGGTCGAGTTCGTTCTGCGGCGGGACACCGCTGCCGGCGAGCAGGTGCTGACGGATGTACTGACGCACGCTCTCAAGCACTACCGCCACGCGTTCCATGTCGAGAAAGCGCAGACTGCCCTGAATTTCGCGGATCCGTCCCGGCAGCGGGTCGAGGCTGCTCGCCTTGGTCGGATCGTTCACAAATTCGACGATGGCTTCCTTGATGCGTGCCAGATTGATGATTGACCCGCGCACCACCGCGCTGCGCTCCTCCTGCAGCGCCGGCGCACCTGCGTCGCGGGCCGGTGTGCCGCCCGATGCGAGGAGCTCGAGCATGGCCGCTTCGAGACGGCTTTCGACGCTGACGATGCCGGCCGCCATGTCCATGAGCGCGGCGCCATCGGCCGGACGCCGCCCGGCGAGAATCTGGCCGAGCGTCGTGCGCTGCTGTTCGAGCAGCGCCCGCAGGTCCGGCAGCTCGAGCACGCCCAAGGTGTCTCCGACCTTTTTCAGGATCGGATCGAGCGGCGCGAGCTCGGCCACGTCGGTCTTGTGCGTGCGCACGTAGAGATCGAGGGTGTCCTTGACACGTCCAATGTCTTCCTTGAGCGCACCCGACACGGTACGTATCAAACCGGCGTTCGGTCCAGAAATGCGCGCGCGGGTTTCGGCGATTTCACGCTCGCCCGGCAGCAGCTCGCCGAGTTTGAAGGATTCCTTGATGGCCGCGATCCGCTTGCCTTGACTCTGGGCGCGGCCGATGTAATACAGCAGGCTGTTGACGAGTTCGCTGGCCGGGTCGTCCGTGAGCGGTGCTTCGCCGCGATCCGCGAGCCGCTTGATCTGGCGGTCCACCTGCCCAAGGAGCTGCTTCAGGCCGACGTCGGCCTCGATGCTGCCTTCGCGCAGCCCTTCGATGACACCCCCGACAACCCACCAGAGTTCAAACACCGCGGGTGTGGTCGCGGCCTGCTCGAGTTTTTCGGCCGCCTCGGCCATCTCGGCAAGATGCTGCTCGCTATGCTCGCCCTTGTACCAGCCAAGCAGCGCGATCTGGAACTTGGCACGCAGCTTGGCGGCCAGACTGCGGATATCCACCGCGCCCGGCGCGGGCGCATGTCCCATGACGCTTGCCGAGCGCCCGGCAAGGTTGTAGGCGAACAGTGCACTCTCCGAGAGCAGCGCCTGGCCGCGCACCGCACGCAAGTCATTGAGCAATGACAAGAGCGCCATCGGCATGTCGCGCCGCCCGCTGATGACGCGCTCGAGATAATCGGGCAGCTGCAGCATGGCGCGCACCAGCACTTCAAAGGCGGCGTCGCTGCGCATAAGCTCGCCGGAACGCAGCCCCTGCACCACGGCTTCCATTTCCTCGGCCAGCATCGCCGCCCCGTAGACTTCGACGATCCGCAGCGTGCCCTGCACCTGGTGCAGCAGCTCGAGACACTGTGCGAGCGCGGCATCGTTCTCCGGGCGTTCGACATAGGACTCAAGCGCTTCACGGGCACGCGCCAGTGTGTGATCAAGTTCGTTCTTGATCCACAAGAGGGAATCGGAAGCTGCCTCACTCATGTGTCTGGTCCGACCTCAACCCTGCCGCCGTCTCAGGCAGCATCGGTCTCGAGATCCTGCGGCGCACCCGCGGCGGGCGGCTCTTGGCCTGCGACGCTGCTCGGCAGCTTGAAGCCCGACACCGACTTGCGCATTTCGGTGGCAAGCGCCGCGAGTTTGCCGATGGACTGCGCTGTGGCCACCGTGCCATCGGTGGTTTGACTAGTGATCTCGCTGATCACGTTCATGATGCCGGTCATCTCAGTCGCAGTCTGCGCCTGCTGGCGCGCCGAACGGGAGATGCTCTGCACCAGCGTCGCGATGTTGTTGGCCACCTTCTCGATTTCGTTGAGCGCGGTGCCGGCGTTTTCTGCGAGCTGCGCGCCGCCAACCACGCCAGCGGTCGATTGCTCCATGGAGATCACCGCCTCGTTGGTGTCGGTCTGAATGGTCTTCACCAGAGTCTCGATCTGGCGGGTGGCGTTGGTGGAGCGCTCGGCCAGCCGCTGCACTTCGTCGGCGACCACCGCGAAGCCGCGCCCGGCTTCACCCGCCATGGAGGCCTGAATCGCGGCATTCAGCGCCAGGATGTTGGTCTGTTCGGCGATGTCATTGATGAGTTCGACGATGTCGCCGATTTCCTGCGAGGACTCGCCAAGGCGTTTGATGCGCTTGGAGGTCTCCTGGATGGTTTCACGGATGTTGCTCATGCCGTCGATGGTGCGGCGCACGGCTTCGCCACCCTTATGCGCGATCTGCACCGATTGCTGTGCCACTTTGGCCGAGCGGTCAGCGTTCAGGGATACCTGTTCGATGGAATGCGCCATCTGCGCGACGGAGGTGGAGGCCGTGGTGATCTGCTTGCTCTGGTTCTTGGAGGCCTCGGCGAGATGCGTGGCCGTCGCCTGAGTCTGGCGTGCCGCGGCGTCCACCTGCACCGCGGTGTCGTTGATGGTGCGCACCAGTGCACGCAGCGCCTCGACCGCGTAGTTGATGGAATCGGCAATTGCGCCGGTGATGTCTTCGGAGACCGTGGCTTGTACGGTGAGATCGCCGTCGGCGAGCGCGCCGAGTTCATCCAGCAGCCGCAGAATGGCCTGCTGGTTACGCTCGTTCTGCTCGACTTGGGAACTGGCGGCGCGGCGCGCCTCCGCGCCGATGACGTACAGCCAGAGAATCAAAAGCAGCAGCGCGAGTCCGATGGCACCCAAAATATAGGCGATGTAGGCGTGATAGATGCGCGCGCCGGTCTGTTGCCGGTAACTGCTTTGCAGCGCCTGTATGGTCGTGAGCATTTGCGCGCTGAGCGGTTGCAGCGTCTGGTTGGCCTGTTGGGCTTGCACGAGGTCGCCCACGAGCGGCGTCAGGGTGGTGAAATCCCCGCGCAGTTTGTCCGTTTGCGCCTGGATCCCTTGCAGCGCACCCGCGAGATCCGGATTCGTAACCGCGCTGACGCCGAGCTCGGCATTCCCCACAACCAGCGCCTGGGTAATGCGGCTCAAGTTCTGCATAGCCTCCGGCAGCTGCGTCGCGAGCGCACTGCCGTCGCCGGCCCCGCCACGCGTGAGCCAGTTCGCGTCGGCCAGAATCGCGCGCGCGGTGGCCGGCTGGCGCGACGCAAATCCACGCGCCGCCGCCGGTGTGCCATGCTTCGACATGTCTGCGACTAGCGCCTGCCAGGATCGCGCAAGCTCGGGCAGGCCCTGCTGAATAGCGTTAGCGGCGGGCGCTGCCGCAAGTACCGACGAGCGCTCCGAGAGAATCGCCTGCACCGCGGGGCGGGCTTTGGCCCACTGACCCTGCAGCACCGTCGCTTCGGACCCAAGGCTGCCACTTGCCGGCGGCAAGCCGCTGTCGGCGTTGCCCTGCAGCAAGCGGTTAAGCACCACATCAAACTCCTGGTCCGCGTTCTGCAGGTCCTGGAACGCGTTGCTGCTGCCTGCGAGCGCCTGGTCGGCCGCCCGGACCAAGGTTTGAGAAAGCGCCGCCTGCTGCGAATTGAGATTTAGAAAGCCGATGTCCTGCGCGGCATTGCGACCGGTCATCACCATATCCCAGACCGCAGCGCCTATCAGGATCAGCGCCAACACCAGCAAGACATACAAGGCCTTGTGAGAACGTCTCTGCGTCGCAGGCATATCACACTCCGAAAATTAGGAAGTCCGATTCGCAACTTGCGAAAATTGCCCAGCGTCCATACTCAACCCGCCGCACTCAGGAACGACGATGCCTCGACCAAGCCCGGCAAGCTCAGCACGCCCCACAGCTCGTCGCCGCTGCGGTAAGCCGTGGTGACGAACGGCAGCATGCCGGAGGCTACATCGGGCGTCGACGCCACTTTTTCTGCAGGCACGAAACGCCGGAAGCCGCGTACCTCATCGACCAGCAGGCCCGCCAGAATTTCATTGTGGTTAACCACCACCACGCGTGCACTGCGTCCGATATCCGTAGGTGCACCGCCAAGAAACGCATTCAGATCGGTTACGGCAAGCAATTGTCCGCGCACGTTCGCAATACCCATCAGCCACGGTTTGGCGCCGGGCAGCCGGGTGATGCCGGGAAACGGCAACACCTCGCGTACCTCGTCGCGCGCCGCCACGAGGAGCACATGACCAACGCGGAACCCCACACCCATCCATTCCTCTTGCTGCGCGCCTTCGCGCCCACGCCCCGAGGCCACCACGCGGCCGCGCCGTTCGAGCTCCTGCAAAAGCTCGAAAGGACGATCACGTATTTCACTGAGGCGTGCGGCCATGCTCAGGGCTGCAGCACTTCGCGCATCTTGCCCACCACCTGTTTCTCGGTGACGGGTTTGGGGAGGTAGGCAACCGCGCCTTGGCGCATGCCCCAGATCTTGTCGGTCTCCTGACCCTTGGTGGTTACCATGACGATGGGGATTCCCGAAGTCTCGGGATCCTTGGTGAGCTGACGCGTGGCCTGAAAGCCGCTCATGCCCGGCATGATCACATCCATGATGATCGCGTCCGGCTTTTCACTGCGCGCCTTCTGGATGCCTTCTTCGCCGCTTTCCGCGGTAAGTGTGGCGAAGCCGTTGTTTTCGAGCCAGGTCTTGAGCACGTGCACTTCGGTCGGGGAGTCGTCCACAATCAGTACGGTTGCCATCTGCGAGGTCCTCGGTAATCAAACGTTGCCGGAAAGCGGCGGGGATTCGCCGGCCTTGTGTGCATATTGCTGAATCGCCTCGAGCAGCTCGTCACGGGTAAAGGGCTTGGTGAGATACTGCTCGGAACCCACAATGCGCCCACGCGCGCGGTCGAATAGCCCATCCTTGCTCGACAGCATGATGACAGGCGTGTGCTTGAAATTCTGGTTGTGCTTGATGAGTGAACAGGTCTGATAGCCGTCCAGGCGCGGCATCATGATGTCGACGAAAATGATATCCGGCTTGTGGTCGGCAATCTTGGAGAGCGCCTCGAAGCCATCGACGGCCGTGAGAACCTCACAGCCTTCTTTCGCGAGCAGGGTTTCGGCCGTGCGGCGAATGGTTTTGCTGTCATCAATGACCAGGACCTTGAGTCCCTTGAGACTGCCCGCCGTGTCTCCGCTCGCCACGCTCGTCTCCACCTGTTTGCTCCCCAGAAGCGTCATGGCCTCAGGCCCCCGCAGGACGCCGCCATATTATTAAGCTTGCACGCGTACACAAATACGCCGCCGCCGGATAGCATCTGCGCACCGCACAGGCCACGGTGCGCATTTGACGCCCGGTTGCGACTATCCGGCAGCCCGCGCACGATTGAAGGTTGTAGCATAAAATCACGGCATAATCTATTGAAACCAATGGAACTTTATTGACCTAGCGAACACAGGGATTCATACCGATGCCTCACACTTCGATTCAACTCGGCGTAGTCATGGATCCGATCGCCGCCATCAAGCCCCCCAAAGACACGACGCTCGCTATGTTGTTGGCCGCCCAGGCACGGCGCTGGTCGCTGCGTTACATGGAACAATCCGACCTCTACCTCCAGGATGGCGTGGCTTGGGGCCATACGCAGGCCCTTGAAGTCAAAGACAGCGCCCAGGGCTGGTACACGCTCGGAGATAACCGGGACCAGAAGCTTGGTGACCTTGACATAATCCTGATGCGAAAAGACCCCCCATTCAACCTCGAATATATTTATTCGACCTATATCCTCGAGCGCGCCGAAGCCGCTGGCTGTGTCGTGGTGAACCGTCCCCAATCCCTCCGGGATGCCAATGAGAAGGCCTACACCGCATGGTTCTCGCAATGTTGCCCGCCGACCCTGGTGACTCGTAGTCAGAAGCGCATGCGGGACTTCCTCGCAATGCACCACAAAATCGTTGTCAAGCCACTCGACGGCATGGGCGGAGAATCGGTGTTCATCCTCGACGAAAGCGCGCCGAACTTGACCGTAGTCTTTGAAACCCTTACCGCACGCGGTGCGCGCATGGCGATGGCGCAGAAATTCGTCCCCGAAATCAGCGCCGGCGACAAGCGCATCCTGCTGATCGATGGCGAGCCGGTGCCCTATGCACTCGCACGTATACCGGCGCCGGGTGAATCGCGCGGCAACCTCGCGGCCGGCGGCCACGGTATCGGAGTGCCCTTGAGCGCGCGCGATCGCTGGATCTGCGCACAAGTCGCGCCGGCCCTGCGCGAGAAGGGTCTGTGGTTCGTCGGGCTCGACGTGATCGGCGACTATTTGACCGAGATCAACGTGACAAGTCCGACCTGCGCACGCGAGCTCGACAAGCTCTATGGACTCAACATCGCCGGGCAGCTTATGGACGCGCTCGCGGCAAAACTGCGGCATGAGGCCTGAGCCGTGAGCAGCGTGGCCTCCGTCTCACCCGCGATCCGCTCGCGCGACCGCTTGGTGACCACGCTGTTCTTCGCATTGCTGCTGCACGCCGTCATCATCCTTGGCATCAGCTTCACGGCCGGTAAACCCCGGGGCAGCTCGACGCTCGAGGTCACGCTGGTCCAAACCCGCAGTGTGACGCCACCCGCCGAGGCCGATTACATCGCACAGGCGGATCAGCAGGGCGAAGGCAACACCCGCAAGCTGGTGCGGCCCCAGAGCCCGCTCTCGATGCCCTCGGCGGTAAACAATCCGGGTCAAGCCAACGGTGTCAGTGCCGTCAGTAACCAAGGATCCGGCGCCGGTACGCCCGGCGACCAGGGAATAGATTCGACGAATGCCGTTGAAAGCCGCGCGGTGATCACCACACGCGCCGCCAGCAACACCTTGGCGGACGCACGCACCGCGGCGGTACCGCCGAGCCCGAGTGCTCAGGTACTTGTGGCCCGCCTTCTCACTCAGGGTGAGGACGCGCTCATGCCGAGCGAGGCTCCGGTGGAGTTGCCGCTTGCCACGAGTCCGACTCCGCGCGAAACCTTCGTGTCGGTGAATGCGCGCGCCTCGCGCTACGCCGAATACCTCGATGCCTGGCGGCGCAAGGTGGAGCGCATCGGCAACCTCAATTTCCCCGCTGCCATCCGCGAGCAACATCTTTCCGGCTCCCTCGCTCTTGAAGTCGCGCTCAACAGCGACGGCAGCATCCACAACCTGATTCTACTCCGGCCTTCTGCGCATCCCTTACTCGACCGCTCGGCCATCGACATCGTGAAAATGGCGGCACCATTTGCGCCCTTCCCATCGAACTTTCGCAAAGATACCGATGTGCTGCGTTTCGTGTACGTGTGGCAGTTCAATGGCGGGCGGTTCGATACCCACGGTAGTGGCGTCGAAGTACCGGCGGCCAGGAACCAATGAGAGACCCAATCCGCGGCGCCCAAGACCAAAACGACAAAGATATTTTGCTTGCACGCGTACGGTCGGGATACCAGCGCAGAACGTGCCGATCGGCCGTAGAGCAAACACCCTCACCGGGATGACTCTCATGATCCGAAGCACACTGCGGGAATCGCCGGGGGCTGTTGCTGCCTGAGCCACGCGACTTGTCTGCAGCATGGCGGCTGCGGATACTAGCCGCATGGCGCAGGACTTCCTCGTCAATCATTTCCTGATCGCGATGCCCTCGCTCATGGATCCCAACTTCCAGCAAAGCGTGGTCTACGTCTGCGAGCACAACGCACAGAATGCACTCGGCATCGTGATCAACCGGCCGACCACCGTGGTGCTCGGTGACATTTTCAAACAGCTCTCCATCAGCGTAAGCGACGCGGCGCTCGCCGCACGCCCCGTATTCCAGGGCGGACCGGTACAGACCGACCGCGGCTTCGTGATCCACGAACCGGCCGGACATTGGGATTCCACGCTCAAGCTCGGCGAAGAACTTGGCGTCACCACCTCGCGCGACGTGCTGGCGGCGCTCGCGGAAGGCGGCGGTCCGAGCCGCAGCTTCGTGGCACTCGGCTACGCCGGCTGGGCCGGCGGACAACTTGAGAGCGAAATCGCCGCAAATTCCTGGCTGAGCATGCCGGCCGACCGGCGCATCATTTTCGAGACGCCCGTGGCGGAGCGCTGGCGCGCCGCGGCACAGATGCTCGGCGTGGACCTGACACTGCTTTCCGGCGATGCGGGACATGCCTGAGCCGCGCGCGCTCAGCGCACTCGGCTTCGATTTCGGGCTGCGCTCGATCGGCGTTGCCACCGGACAAAGCGTGACCGGCAGCGCCGCGCCTGTCACGGTACTTTCCGCCGAGGACGGGCGCCCCGACTGGAACGCAGTCGATCGACTGATCGCGCAATGGCAACCGGACCGGCTGGTCGTCGGTCTCCCGTATACTATGCAGGGCGGCGAACAGGAGCTCAGTCAACGCGCACGTGCCTTTGCCCGCGAACTTGCGGCGCGCTACCCGCGGCCAGTACACCTCGTGGACGAGCGCTGGTCGTCCCGGGAAGCCGAGTCACGCTTGAAGGCGTTGCGTCAGCAGGGCCGCAAGCGCGTACAGCGTGCCGACATCGACTGTGCCGCGGCTTGCATCATTCTGGAAAGCTGGTTGCACGATCCACACTGAAGTTGACCCGCCCACCTCCAACAGCCCATGTTCTCAGCGACACCTGACCGCACCGCACGCCTGCGCCACCTCGTAACGCTCGCGGACCTGCCGCGCGCCAAACTTGTTGAACTTCTCGACAGCGCCGAAGAGTTCAGGCTGCCCGCGGGCGCGCCGCTACGTTGCTATGACCTGCTCGATGGCAAGACCATAGCGCTGCTCTTCTTCGAGCCGAGCACGCGCACCCGCTCCTCCTTCGAACTCGCTGCACGTCGCCTGGGCGCGAGCGTACTCGGCCTCAACCTCGCGTTCTCCTCGACCCTCAAGGGCGAATCCGAAGTCGATACGCTTTACACGCTCGAGGCCATGCACGTGGACGGGTTCGTGGTGCGCCACAAGCAGCCGGGTGTGCCCCAAAATCTGGTCAAGCACGCCGCGGCCGCGAGCCACATCATCAGTGCCGGCGAAGCGCATCTGTCGCATCCGACCCAGGGACTGCTCGACGCCTTCACCATCCGCCGCCACAAACCGGGTTTTGCGGGTCTTAGCGTTACCATCGCCGGCGACATCCGCCACTCGCGCGTAGCGCGCTCCGCGGTGCAGGCTCTCGCCACGCTCGGCACGCGCGACATCCGTTACGCCGGTCCAGCGGAACTTTTGCCCGAGGATCTGGCGGGCGAAAAATTCACCAATCTCGACAAGGCGCTCACCGGCGCCGATGTCATCATGATGCTGCGCATCCAGAAAGAGCGCATGCAGGCCGGGCTGATTCCGGACGAGCATGAATATTTTCAGCGCTACGGACTGACTCCGGCACGCCTGGCGCTCGCCAAACCCGACGCCATCGTGATGCACCCCGGGCCGATGAACCGCGGCGTGGAAATTGCAAGCGCGGTGGCCGATGGTCCGCAGTCCGTGATCCGCGAGCAGGTGGGCAACGGGGTAGCCGTGCGCATGGCGGCGCTCGCGGAAATCTTCGGCAAATGAGCCGCGCGAGCGAACGCCGGTCAGGAACGCATCCATGAGCCACGCCGTGCAACGCGGCAGCATTTTCCTCGAAGCGGCCGAAGTGCTGGAACAGCAGGCCTTCCCCGACAAGCAATACGTGCTGCGCTTGCGCGCGCCCGAGTGCGCGCGCCGGGCACGCCCGGGAAGCTTCGCGCACATCACCTGTGACCCCGCGCTGCCGATGCGCCGCCCAATGTCCATCCTGCGGGTATCCCCAACTCACGGCTGGTTCGAATGCCTGTACAAGGTGGTGGGCGAGGGTAGCTGTCGGCTCGCGAACCGTCGTCCGGGAGATGTGCTCAGTTGCCTCGGGCCGATCGGTACGACCTTTACCCTGCACCCGCGGCGTCGACGCCTGCTCTTGCTTGGTGGCGGCGTCGGCATCCCGCCCATGGTGTTTCTGGCCGAAAGCCTTGCTGCCGACACCCGCGCACAGTGGCGGCCGTTGGTGCTCATGGGTTCGGAGGTGCCGTTTCCGTTTGAGACCCGGGCCTCCACGCGTGTGGTCGCTGGCCTCCCCGCCGAGGCGCGCGCCGGACTCGCGCCCATGGAGGACCAAGGCATCGCGAGCCGGCTAGCAAGCTTACAGGGCTATGCCGGATGCTACCGAGGTTACGTCACCGACCTGGCGCGCGAGTGGTTAACCGCGCTCGATCCCGGCGCGCGCGCCGAGACGGAGATTTTCGCCTGCGGACCCACCGCGATGCTCAGGGCCGCCGCGCAGCTCGCACAGGAATTCGAAATCCCGAGCCAAGTGTCGCTCGAAGAATTCATGGCTTGCGGCGTGGGCGGGTGTGCCGGGTGCAATGTGGCCGTGCAGACTCCCGAAGGACCGACGATGCAGCGCGTGTGCGTCGACGGTCCGGTGTTCGACGGCGCGAGCGTGTTCCTGCAGGGCTGACAGCGGCCTATTCACAAACACAAAGGGCGCCGACGGCACCTGGCGCGCAATCGGACCCGCACCGCTCAATGTGTGCCCGCATCCGGCCCGATGTACTGGTCAAAGAAAGCCAGCATCTCAGTATAAAAGGCCACCTTGTGGTCGAGCTTGAAGAAGCCGTGGCCTTCCTTCGGGTAATACAGCCACAGGTATTTCTTGCCGAGCTTGTCGAGCGCCGCGCGCATTTCGTCGGCTTGTGCGATCGGCACGGTGGGATCCGCGCCGCCGTGCGCGAGGAACAAGGCAGCCTTGATCTTGCCGGCATTGTCGGCGGGTGAATGCGCCACAAGCCAGGCGGTGTCGGTACCCACCGTGTTCTGCATGAAAGGCTCAAGCAACTGCCCGCGCAAGGTGTGGGCGCGATCACGCAAGCGCACCAGGTCGTAGACTCCGGCATAGCCAACCGCGCAGCGAAACAGCTCCGGGTATTTCACCACGGCCTCGATCGCCGCGTAGCCGCCATAACTCCCGCCGTAAATGCACAGGCGTTTGGGGTCGGCGATCCCCTGCTGCACGGCCCACTCGGTGCCGTCGTACAGGTCATCTTCCATTTTGCCGCCCCACTGCCGGTAACCCGCGGTCTGGAACGCGGCGCCATAGCCGCCCGAACCCCGGTACTCGATCTGCAGCACCGCGTAGCCGTGCGCGGCGAGGAGCTGCACTTCGGGATCAAAACCCCAGTCATCGCGGATGCCGAAGGGCCCGCCGTGCGGGTTCACGATCATCGGCAGATCCCTGCTCTTGCCAAGAGGCAGCGTGAGATATCCGTGGATCGTCAAGCCATCGCGTGTCTTGAACTCAATCGGCTGCATCGGCGCCATTTGTGCGGGATCAATGCCGGCGCGTGCGTTGAACAGAAAACGCAACTGGTGCTTGGCGCCGTCCCAGAGATAATAAGTGCCGGGATTGCGATCGCTGCTCACGAGGACCACCGCCTGTTGCGCATCCTTGGTGGCGCTCGTGATCCACACGTCTTGCCCGGGAAACGACGCGAGCATGCTCGCGAGCAGCTTGGTCTCGGGACGCTCGGGATGCACCGTGATCCAGGTCGGACGCTCCGCCATGTACTCGAAGGCCACCAAGTGCTTGCCGCCGGGCGATCGAAGCCAGCGCGTGCTGCTAAAGGTATTGTCGATGTCGTATTCGGGATCGGAGTACAGCAAGGTCTTCTGCAGCGTGACCGGGTGCACTTTGTAAAACCCGAGTGTGCCGCCCGGGGTATAGCCGGCGTAATAGAAATGCTCGAGATCACTCCCCATGGCGACCGGACCTGCGGATGTGTACAGCGGCTCGCCGGCAATGAGCGCGGTGATATTGGACCACTCGACGCTGTTTGGCTTGCGGTAAAGCAAGACCGGCCGCGCCGTCCTGCGGTTGATCCCGGAAGCCAGGCGTACCTGACCGTTGTCGTCGACGGTGAGCCCGGCCCCCATCAGCGGGACGGTCATGACCTGGTGACGTTCGCCGGTATCCACGTTTACGCGGTACACGATGCCGGAGGCGCCAGTACTGATGATGCGATCGACAATCAGGATCTGATGCGGACCGACGTCGGAAGGATCGCCGTCGATCACATAGTTATAGTGATATTGATAGGCGATGCCCTGGCCCAGGTGATAGGCGAGCGACAGCAGGTTGCCGCCATCCACGTTCACCGCCCAGATGTCCCCGGTGAGTACCGGCTGGTCGAGACTGCCGTCCTGGGTCGCGGTGGTAAACACCACTCGCCGGTCCGATACCCAAAAGAGGCTGGCGACCTGCTGACCGCCGAGCAGCGAGTAATTGCCGACCACCTTCATGCCGGGCAGTCTCACGAAATAGATGCGCGAGGCGGCCTCGTCCTTGGGGTCGCGGCCGACGATCACCAGGTAGTCGCCGCCCGGCGAAATCTGCACTTGGGAATACTGCGGGAACGCAAAAAACGTGCTGACCGAGGGTAGCGCCCCCGCGGCGGGCAGCGGTCGCACCGCAGTGGCTTGCGGAGCCGCCGCGGCCACCATGGCGGCGGCCAGCCCCAAGAGCGTCACAACGAAGCGCGTCATGAATGTGGGACGCATGGCTCTACCCCTCACGGATGAGTACCTGGATGTCACCGTTTCGCCATGTCAGTGCAATATCGGCACTGCGAAAACCTGTGCTCAGAGAAACGCGCCTTGCGGCAGCCTTAATCCGCGCCCGGCTGTTGCGTGCACGACTTCCAGGCTGCGCCCGGCCCGGACCATCGATGCTCACCCGCGTCCGCGATGATCAGGCGGTACTCCACAATCCGGAGGCCCGAGCCCGCACTCAACCGAAATTGATCTTGGCCTCCAGATTCGCGCGTGAATCGGCGTTGCGTAGGGCCTCTTCGAGCGTGATGCGCTTGTCACGGTACAAACGGTGCAGCGCTTCATCGAAGGACTGCATGCCGGGTTCGGAACTCTCTTCCATGGCCTCGCGGATCTGGTCGATTTCGCCACGGCTGATCAAGTCGGAAATGTGCGGGGTGTTGATCATGATCTCGACCGCCGCGAGGCGCCGGCCGTTGCGGCCCATGACCAGGCGCTGCGAGATGATGGCGCGCAGATAAATCGACAAGTCCAGGAGCAACTGTTTGCGCATCTGGTCGGGGAACAGATTGAGGATGCGGTCCATGGTCTGCGGCGCGTTGTTGGCGTGCAGCGTGGAAATCGCGAGCTGCCCGGTGCCCGCAAGCTGGATCGCAGCTTCCATGGTTTCACGGTCGCGCGACTCGCCGATGACCACGACGTCCGGCGCTTCGCGCGTGGACTGGCGCAGGGCATTGGCGTAGGAGAGCGTGTCCTGGCCGATCTCGCGCTGGTTGAAGATCGACTGGATGTTCGCGTGGTTGTATTCGATCGGATCTTCGATCGTGAGGATGTGCGAGGCTTCCTGCTCGTTCCGGTGGCGCAGCATCGCGGCAATGGTGGTGGACTTGCCGGAACCGGTGGCGCCGACCACGAGAATCAGGCCACGCTTGTACATGACGAGCTGCTCGAGAATGAGCGGCACACCGAGCGTTTCGAGCTTCGGCACCTCGGAGGGAATGTACCGTAGCACCATGGCCACCTGGCCGCGTTGCAAGAACACGTTGACGCGGAAACGGCCCACGCCCTCCTCGGCAATGGCAAAGTCCGACTCGTGCTTGACCTCGAAAGCCCGGGCCTGATTCTCGTTCATGATGCCGTAGGCGGCGTCACGCACCATCTCCGCCGTCAGCAGCGTCTTGCCGACCGGCATCTGCCGGCCCTCGATCTTGATCTTCACCTGCGAGCCGGCGGTCAGATAGATATCCGAAGCCTGCTTCTCGACCATGAGCTTGAGATAGGGACTGAGATCCATGGATTATCCGATTGTCGTTGGCACGCGGCGCAGCGCCACGGGGCTCAGAATTTCTGGCCCTTGCCGGGATCGATGATGCGCAAGTCTTCCAGGCCTTCGTCCAACGAGCGCTGGCCGCGCTTGCTTTCAAGCTTGACGCGCAGGCGCAATTCGTTCTGCGAATCGGCATTGCGGATCGCGTCTTCGTAGCTGATCTGGCCCTGCTCGAAAAGCTCGTAGAGCGACTGGTCGAAAGTCTGCATGCCGAGCTCGCCGGACTTGGACATGATGTCTTTGATGGCGGAGACGTCGCCCTTGAAAATCAGATCGGCGATATAGGGCGTATTCAGCATGACTTCCGCGGCCGGTATCCGCCCCTTGCCTCCCTGGTGGCGGATCAGGCGCATCGAGATCAGCGCACGGATATTCAGCGACAAGTCCATCAATAGCTGCTGGCGGCGTTCGGGCGGGAAAAAGTTGATGATGCGGTCGAGTGCCTGGTTGGTGCTGTTGGCATGCAGGGTGGAAAGCACCAGATGGCCGGTTTCAGCGAAGGCCACCGCGTAGTCCATGGTGTTGGTGTCGCGGATTTCGCCGATGAAGATCACATCCGGCGCCTGGCGCAGGGTGTTCTTGAGGGCGATTTCCCAAGAATCGGTGTCCACGCCGATCTCGCGTTGCGTGACCACGCAATTGATATGCGGGTGCACGTATTCGATCGGGTCCTCGATGGTCACGATGTGATCGTGCGAGTTCTTGTTGCGGTAGCCGATCATGGAGGCAATCGAGGTGGACTTGCCCGAACCGGTGGCGCCCACGAAAATCACAATGCCGCGCTTTTCCATCACCACTTTTTTGAGAACCGGTGGCAGGCCGAGCGTGTCGAAATCCGGAATTTCCGTGTTGAGGGTACGCAACACTGCGCCCACGTGACCCTGTTGCACAAAAGCGCTCACACGAAAGCGCCCGATCCCGGGCGGTGCGATCGCGAACTGGCACTCCTTGGTGGCGTCGAATTCCTTGCTCTGGCGGTCGTTCATGATGGCGCGCACCAGCAATCCCGATTGCTCGCCGGTCAGCGGCTTGTCGGTGACCGCCGCGACATTGCCATCGACCTTGATGGCCGGCGGGAACCCGCTGGTGATGAACAGATCGGATCCGTGGCGCGCCACCATAGCACGCAGCAGATCCTGAACGAATTTGATGGCTTGCTGTTTTTCCATGTGGATGGCCCCCGTTTCAGTATTCAGGCGAAGGCATCTTTGTTCACCGCGTAGGTGCGCGCTTCTTCCTTGGTAACCATGCCTTTGCGCACGATGTCGGTAAGATTCTGGTCGAGCGTAATCATGCCGCTCGCTTGGCCGGTCTGGATCGCGGAGTACATTTGCGCGATCTTGTTCTCGCGGATCAAGTTGCGGATCGCGGGCGTGCCAATCATGATCTCGTGCACCGCCATGCGCCCGCCGCCGATCTTCTTCAAGAGCGATTGCGAGATTACCGCGCGCAGCGATTCCGAAAGCATGGATCGCACCATGTCCTTTTCCGCGGCCGGAAACACATCCACCACACGGTCGATGGACTTAGCGGCGGAACTGGTGTGCAGGGTTCCGAAGACCAGGTGCCCGGTCTCGGCGCCGGTCAGAGCCAGGCGTATGGTTTCCAGATCGCGCAACTCGCCGACCAGGATGGTGTCCGGATCCTCACGCAGAGCCGAACGCAGCGCCTCGTTAAAGCCGAGCGTGTCGCGATGCACTTCACGCTGGTTGATCAGGCATTTCTTGCTCTGGTGCACGAATTCGATGGGATCCTCGATGGTGAGGATGTGCCCAAACTCGGTCTCGTTGATGAAATTGATCATGGCCGCCAGCGTGGTCGATTTGCCGGAACCGGTCGGCCCGGTCACCAGCACCAGGCCGCGCGGCTGCTGGGCAATGTCGATGAAGATCTTCGGGCAGTTCAACTCCTCGAGCGTCTGGATCTGCTCCGGAATGGTGCGGAACACCGCGGCCGCGCCGTGCTGCTGGTTGAAAGCGTTCACCCGGAAGCGTGCCAGGTTGGGTATCTCGAAAGAGAAATCACACTCGAGGAATTCCTCGTAGTCCTTGCGCTGCTTGTCGTTCATGATGTCGTAGACCATGTTGTACACATCCTTGTGTTCCATGGCCGGCATGTTGATGCGCCGCATGTCGCCGTCCACCCGGATCATGGGCGGCACGCCCGAGGAAATATGCAAATCCGAGGCCTTGTTGCGGACCCCGAAGGTGAGCAATTGGGAAATATCGAACGCCATGGCACTCCCCGAAACCTGTCGCGGACGCGGCGGCGCAGCGCGTTTCACGCCGACCCGCGTACCTGAAGAGTATATCCAAACCCCAGCGGGCCAAGCGCGCCCACCCATCTGCGTTCCACAATACCCACACGGCCGTGCGCCGCGCAAGCCTCAGCCCGCGGGCAGCATCATCGGCGTACCGCGGCGCGCAGAACTTTCCGTACGCACGCCGGAGCCGCTATCCTAACGGCCCGGTGGCGGGCAGCTCGCGCACTGAACAAGCGGCGACAAAAAGCCCACAAACCGCCGCTGCCTCCGCAACGCGGTTACCAAGCACAACGAGGTTGATCTATGGCCGGACGCGGCTTCGAAACCCTGATTTTCATCATCAACGTGGTGCTCGGCCTGTATACCGCGGCCGTAATGCTGCGCTTTCTGTTGCAGTGGACGCGCGCCGACTTCTACAACCCCATCTGTCAGGCGATCGTCAAAATCACGAACCCGTTGCTCTTGCCGCTGCGCCACATCGTGCCGGGCTGGCGCAAGCTCGACTTCGCGGCCGTACTGCTGGTCGTGATCGTGCAACTTGTGAACGTGACACTCGTGCTCTACATCCTGCGGGTGCCCCTGCCCGGCGCACTGCTCGCATGGTGGGTATTCCTCAAGATCGTGTTCGTGCTCGTCAACCTGTACTTCATCACGATTCTGGTGGAAGCCGTCCTGAGCTGGGTGAATCCGCATCCCGGCAATCCGCTGGTGGGTGTGCTCTGGAGCCTGAACGCGCCGCTACTGCGGCCAGCGCGCCGGTTGATCCCGCCGCTCGGCGGCCTTGATTTCTCGCCGCTGGTGGTGCTGATCCTGCTGCAGGTCATCAACATCCTCTTGCCGCTACCCGGGCTGCTGCGTTGAACGCGGCCCCGGCCGGCAAAAATACGCGGTTTTTCTGCGGGAAACCCTCACACTTTTGCCGTCCCTGTGCTAGATTTCGCGCCGTGTTTTGCACCGCCATCCACAGGAGACCTTAATGGCTGCATCGACAAAATCCGCTTCCAAATCCAAAGCCGGCACCGCGCACAAGGCCCAGGGCAAGACCGTAGCCAAGGCCACCAAGACACCGGCGATTTCGGCCGACAAACCACTTACCAAATCGGAAACCTACGCCTACATTTCGGCCGCTACCGGCCTCGCCCGCAAGCAGGTGGCCGGCGTGTTCGAGAACCTCGGCATCCTCATCGGCAAGAGTCTTGGCAAGAAGGGCCCGGGCGTATACGTCGTGCCGAGCTTGATGAAGGTTCGCGTGGTGCGCAAGCCTGCGACCAAGGAACGCGAAGGCATCAACCCGTTCACCGGGCAGCCGACGATCTTCAAGGCCAAGCCGGCGCGCAACGTGGTAAAGATTCAGGCGCTCAAGGCCATGAAGGACATGGTGAGATAAGCCTGCGACGCGGGCGCCGCACGACCGGCGTCAACCCAAAGACAGGCGCTCCGAGTCAAAACCGGAGCGCCTTTACTTTTGCGCCAGCGCCAGATTCTTGGCGCGCATCAGCTCGACCAGCGGCACGTACAAAAGCTCGGCCAGCTTGTGCATGAGTGCATCCTCGTACTTGTCGAGCACGCCGTCTTCGTAGGCTACGCGCCAGAGCATTTCAAGCAGCGTGCGCTTTTGTGTGTCATCGAGCTGTGCGTTCAGAACTCGCGTGAAGTGGAACAGCGACACGCTCTGGTCCGACTGCTTGCGGCCGGCCGCGATGAGCGCTTCGGCGTCCGCATCACTCAGCGCGAAACGCTGGGCCAGCATTTGCCGCGCGCGCACGAGTTCGGCGGGCTTCTCCTGCATGTCGGCACGCGCCATCTCCACACACAGCGCGGCCACCGCGAGCCGCAACGCATGCTGCGGATCGGCCTCGGCTTGCGGCCCGGAAAAATTCTTTTCGAAAAAATTCACGAAGGATGCAAACATCACAGCTCCGCGCGTGCCGCGCCGCAATACCACGGCGGTTGGACCGGCAAAATCCGCGCCGGTTGCAAAATCAGTAACCCAAGCCCAGTTCCTCAGTATCACCCGGCGGTCGATGCCCAGTGCACTACCGCCTGACGTACTTCGTTGAGGCGCCCGTGGTAAAAATGCCCGGCGCCCTTCAGCACCGCCAGCTCCGGCCGGTGTTCGAGGCCACCGACCCACTCGAGGGTGGCGCGCGGCGAGACCACGTCATCGGCGTCGCCCTGGATCATTAACCACGGCACGTGCGGCAATCCGATGGTACCGGGCGTAAAACGCTGGACGTCGGGCGACACGGTCACCAGACGCGCGACGTCACGCCGGCTCTGCGCACGCAGCGCCACGTAAGCACCGAAAGAAAAGCCCGCGAGCCACAGCGGCAAACCCGGATGCCCGGCGGCGAGCCAGTCGAGGGCCGCGAGTGCATCTTCGGTTTCGCCCACGCCCGCGTCGAAGCGCCCGGTGCTTTGACCCACGCCGCGGAAATTGAATCGCAGGCTGAGTGCGCCGAGATCGTTGAAAGCGCGCGCCAGGATGTAGGCCACCTTGTTGGTCATGCTGCCCTGATGCAAGGGATGCGGGTGACACACGACCGCGAGCGCGCGCGGCGCATCGCCGGGCGCATCCAGCAGACCTTCGAGCGTGCCGGCGGGTCCGTTGAACGTCAGCTTCGTGGCCGTACTCATGCGGGCAAGGCGGAGCGCGCCGAATTCGCGGGCGCGGGACCAAAACCGATGACGATATCGCCGAGCGCTGGCGCAAACACCGTGCTTTGGGCGTTCATGCTGAGCCCACCGCCGGCCTTGATGGCCAGCAACTGCAACGTACCCGGCGGGCAATCCGCGAGATAATTTTCATAGGTATATTGTTCGCTGAGCCGGGCCTTGCGGAACACCCAGCCCTGATCGAGGCGCCGGCGCAATTCATCGAAATGCGCGCCGGATTCGAATGCGATGCGTCCGCGCATTTCGCGGGTCACGCGGTTGGCCGCATCCGGCGGCGCATCCAGTGGCAACTGGAACACCACACCCCGGCCGATCGTGGGTGCAAACGCAGTGCACACCAAAGCATTGTAGGCATCGTTGCCGGTCGCAGCCAGCACCACGCCAACGTCGTGCAATTCAATTTCCGAGGCCGCCGATTCTGGCAGAATCTCGCCGTGGTACACCGGCACACCCGCCAGGCGCGCGCTGCTCATGATGTTGCGAGGAATCCGCTACGATCAAGGCCTTGGCGCCGGCATCGAGCAGCATGTGCGCGAAGCCGGCGGTCCAGCGGGATGCACCGACAATCAACACGCGATTGTTGGCCGCGGCGGCGAGCCCGAAGAAACGCGCGATGCGCCCGAGCGCGAGGCCATATACCAGCACCGTGACAAACACCAGCACAAACATGAGCGGCGTAAGCAGATCGGCGTCAGCAAAGCCCGCGTCCAGCATGCGCGGCGCGAGCACGCCAACCGTGGCCACCGCCACCACGCCGCGCGGCGCCACGCCTGCAAGCAGCAGGCGCTCACGCGCCGGCATGCCCGCGCCGAGCGTTACGATCCACACCGCCGCCGGACGTGCGAGCAGCACGATCACCACGATCAGCAGTGCGCCATCCCAGCGCAACTGACCGAGAGTCCGGGGTTCGAGCGTGGCGGTCAACAGGATGAAAATGATTCCGACCAACAGGATGGTGAGGTATTCCTTGAAGCGTCGCATCTCCTCAATGTTGGGCAAGTGCATGTTGCCGAGTACGATTCCCATCACCGTGACCGCGAGCAGTTCGGCTTCTTCCTGCACGCTGTTCGCGGTCACGAACACAGCGACTACGAGCGCGAGCGTGATCGGCAGCGCCAGGTATTCGGGCACGGCATGCCGACGCAGAGCGCGGCCGAACAGCCAGGCAATGCCGCCGCCACACACGCCGCCTGCGAGCACCGCGCGCACCGGATCCCAGACCACTTTGGAAGAAAATCCGCCACCCGAGGAATACAGAAAGTTCTCGAACACCATGACCGCGAGCAGCGCGCCGATCGGGTCATTGATGATGGCCTCCCATTTGAGATACGAAGCTACGCGCCGCGTGAGCTTGGCCTGACGCAGGAGCGGCAGTATCACGGTGGGTCCGGTCACCACGATGATCGCGCCGAATACAGTGGCGCTCGGCCAGGAAAGACCGGCGAGGTAATGCGTGGCCAGGCTGTAAAACGCGAAACTCAGCGGTAGACCGAAATACACGAGGCGGCGTACGCCGACGGCCGCGTGCCGCAATTCGTGCAGACGCAGGTTGAGCCCGCCGTCGAACAACACGATCGCCACCGCGAGCCCGATCACGGGCTCAAGCGTGTGTCCGAGTTACTTTGCGGGCTCGAGCAAGTGCAAACCCGGGCCCACGATCAGCACGATGATCGCCGGAAAACGTGTGCGCCACGCAAGCCACTGCGCGCCCACGCCGAGGAGCAGCACGGCAGCGATAGCGCCGGCCAGATCAAGCCGCATGCGTCGCCGTCCCGGGCATGTTTTTGTCCCTGCTGATACCGGCGCGTATCATATAGCCAGCTTCCCGGCCGGTTCATCCCGCAATGAACCGCAACTACTTCAGAGTGATTGCCATGAATACGCCTATTGAACTTGAAAATCGTTACGCCGCGAAAAATTACCTGCCGCTCCCCGTCGTGCTCACGCGCGGCGAAGGCGTGTACGTCTGGGACGACGCCGGCAAC
>JBOIBB010000137.1:0-44644 GCA_050739335.1 Gammaproteobacteria bacterium | reverse complement strand
GCGGCCAAAATTGTGTATGGTTGACTGCAGCATTTCGAGCAGCCTTGGGTGTTACGGAACATTCACCTGAACGCGACGGTGTTCGATTTCAGTCTTCGACAGTGGGATACGGTAAATCTCTTCACCCCAGAACGTTTTCAATGCGACGAAACTCGTTTCAAAGCGTCCCGGATACAGGGGCTTGTCATCCGGTGGCCGGTTCAGGTCAGCCACAAAACGGCTCCAGGTTGCGTAAATCGTCGTGACGCCCAGCTCAGGCAAGTAGTCGTACAAGTGATGCAGGTGCCAGTCGGTCATCGGCAGGCCGCGGATATAGTCGCTCGCAAACGTAGCCGTGATATCGCCGGGCACGCAGGTGCCGGCGTGCGGAATGCTGACCAGCACCGGCAACTCCTCGGCCACGGGTTCGCGAATCTTGAAGACTTCGACAGGCATACTCACTCCTCAGTTTGCACTTAGGCAGCGTACCGCCGCCGCAAACGCGCGCCGGCTGGCTTCGCCGCCGTGCACTTCTCCGTGATCGACCAGGCGCTTACCGCCCACGTACACCGCAGCGATGTCGTAACGGCTACCGCCCACCAGAAACGCATCCAGTAATGAGTCGGGTCCGTGGCCGAGCCAGGGGGCACCATCCTCATCCAGCACCACGAGATCGGCGCGCTGTCCGGGCGCCAGCACGCCCACAGGTTGCGCGAGCGCCGCGCCCCCGCCATCGGCCGCACGCTGCCATAGCACACCACCCAATCCCGTGGCCGAGGCGAAGCGCGCGCGCTGCTCACAGCGCAAGCGTTGTCCGTATTCGAGGAGCCGCAGCTCCTCGACGGCATCGATACGGCAGTTGCTGTCCGAGCCGATCGCAAAGCGCCCGCCAGCGCGAGCAAACTCGTCGGCAGCGAACAGGCCGTCACCCAGATAGGCCTCGGTGATCGGGCAGATCACGACCGTCGCTCCGCGCTCGATGATGAGTTCGCGCTCGCTAGCATCGGCGTGGGTCGCATGCACCAGGTTCCAGTGCGCATCAAGCTCGACGCTGCGCGTCAAAAGCTCGATGGGCGAAGCGCCAAACGCCACCCGGCAGTCCTCGACTTCGCGCCGCTGTTCACCGATGTGGATGTGGATTGGAGCCGCCTCCCCCACCACCTCCCGGGCCCGGGCGATGAGCTCACGCAACCGGTCCGGCGGCACGGCCCGCAGCGAATGCGGCGCGATGCCGAGCGGCACCTTGGGGAGCGCTTCAAGCAGGCGGCAATAGCTCTCGACCGAGTCGTGCAGGAACCGCCGTTGTTCGGGCCGGGCCGGCTGCTTGAATCCCCCGCTTTGATAAAAAACCGGCAGCAGCACCAGATGGATACCGGCCGCGCGTGCCGCGTCGACTACGGCCTGTGCCATCTCCGGCCCGGCGCGCCCATCCGGCAAGTGATGGATATAATGGAACTCCGCGACGCTCGTGAAACCGCCACACAGCATCTCGAGAAATGCTTGTTCGGCGACAATCCGCATATCTTCGGGCGTTACGCGGTTGGCGAGACGGTACATGACGTCTCGCCAGCTCCAGAAGGAATCGTTGCCGCGGGTGCGCTCGCCAAAGCCCGACAAGGCACGCTGGAAAGCGTGGCTGTGAGCGTTGGGCATCCCAGGCAAGGCAAGGAA
The DNA here is from genome assembly GCA_050739335.1 of Gammaproteobacteria bacterium. GTDB lineage: Bacteria > Pseudomonadota > Gammaproteobacteria > Natronospirales > REEB76 > REEB76. The sequence continues at coordinate 42,994 of JBOIBB010000137.1, read as the reverse complement.
CCCATCGCATGGACCCACAGCCGGCTCGATCGACTCGATCCGGCCGTCGTCGCTCACGACGAGCCTGCGCTCCGCGAGCAGGCCCTGGGGGGTCAGAACATGATGGAAGCTGAGCGACGACGGCATGTTGTTAGGCTCCGGTTACCGGCACCTCAAAGGTACCCATGTACGACCTGTTGGTGAAAAACGCGCGCCTCTACCCGATGACAGAGGATGCCTCGCAGGCTCCGGCGAGCACGTTCGCCGTCAATGACGGGTGCATCGCGGCACTCGGCGTCGCCGCCGACTCGCCCGCGCGCGAAGTTTACGACGCCGGCGACCGCGTGGTGCTGCCCGGCTTCGTCGACTGCCACACGCATGCGCTCTACGCCGGCAACCGCATGGCCGAGCACAGCCAGAAACTGCAGGGCGCGAGCTACGCGGACATCGCGCGCGCCGGCGGCGGCATCCAGACCACGGTACGTGCGGTGCGCGCCGCAAGCGCGGAACGCCTGGTGGCAGAAACCCTGCCGCGTCTCGAGGCGCTGCGCGCCGAGGGCGTAACCACCGTCGAAATCAAAAGCGGCTACGGTCTCGAGGCCGCGCAAGAACTCAAGATGTTGCGTGCCATCCGCGAGCTGCGCACACATCTCGACATGGATATTGTAGCGACCTTCCTCGGTGCGCACTCGGTGCCGGCCGGACGCAGTCGTGAAGACTATTTCCGCGAGGTGCTGGAGATCATGCTGCCGGCCGTAGTCGAAGAGCGGCTCGCCGAGAGCGTGGACATCTTTGCGGAGTCGGTCGCCTTCACCAACGAGGAAGTGCGCCAGCTGTTTCTGCAAGCCACCAAGGCCGGGCTTGGCTGCCGGATTCACAGTGATCAGCTCACGCATATGGGCGCGACCGAAACCGCGGCGCGCCTTGGGGCACGCTCCTGCGACCACCTCGAACATGCCACCGAAGCCGATGTGCTCGCCATGCGCGGCGCGGGAAGCGTGGCCGTGCTGCTGCCCGGCGCCTTCTATTTCCTGCGCGAAACCCACAAACCGCCGGTCGCGCTGCTGCGACAGCACCGGGTGCCGATCGCCATCGCGACCGATCTCAACCCCGGCACCGCACCGATCGCAAGCCTGCTCACCGTCATGCACATGGCCGCGCTGCTTTTCGACCTGACACCTGCCGAGGTGCTCATGGGCGTCACCTGCCATGCGGCGCGTGCCTTGGGGCGTGAACGGGATATCGGCAGCCTCAGTGCCGGCCGGCACGCCAATTTCTCGGTGTGGGACATCCCCACGCCCGAATTCCTTCTTTACCAACTGGGCGGTGTCAAACCCGCCGCGGTATTTTTCAAAGGAAAACGCCTATGACCAACTTGTTGCTGACCGGGTCTGATCTCACGCTCACGCAACTCGTGGAACTCGAACGCGACCGCCCGCAGGTGCGGCTTGCCGACAGCGCACGCGCCAAAATGCAAGCCAGCGTCAATACCGTGCGCGAGGTGATCCGTACCGAGCGCGTTTGCTATGGCATCAATACCGGTTTCGGTGCGCTCGCCAACCGCCACATTTCGCGCGACCAGCTCGTGCAACTGCAGTACAACCTGGTGCGCAGCCATAGCTGTGGAATCGGCGCGCCGCTGCCGCCCGCGATCGTGCGGCGCATGCTGGTGCTCAAGGCGAATAGCCTCGCCATCGGTAATTCAGGAATCCGCTCGGAGGTGGTCGACACGCTGCTCGCGCTCCTGAATCATGATGTATTGCCGGTAATTCCATCACGCGGTTCCGTGGGCGCCTCGGGCGACTTGGCGCCGCTTGCACACTTGGCGCTTGCGCTCATCGGTGAGGGCGAAGCCACACACGCCGGGAAAACACTCCAGGGCAAAGATGTGCTGACTGCGGCCGATACCAGACCTGTGCAGCTCGAAGCCAAGGAAGGCCTAGCGCTCCTGAACGGAACGCAACTGAGCGGTGCCCTCGCCATGCAGGGTTTGTTTGAAGCCCACACTGCGCTGCTCTCCGCGATCGTGCTCGGTGCGTTCAGTCTCGAAGCTCTGGCCGGCAGCTATGCACCCTTCGACGCACGTATTCACGCGGTGCGCAACCTGACAGGCCAAATCCAGGTATCCGAATTGTTCCGCCACTATCTCACCGGCAGCGAAATCTGGAAATCGCATCAGGGGCCGGCTTGCGTACGTGTTCAGGACCCCTACGCGGTGCGCTGCATGCCTCAAGTCTATGGCGCGGTCTGGGACACCTTGGCTCACGCGGCGCGCATCCTCGCACGCGAGTGCAACAGCGTGTCCGACAATCCGCTGATTTTCGGCAACGACGTCCTTTCGGGTGGCAATTTCCACGCCGAGCCCCTGGCCTTCGTCGCGGACTTCATGGGCATCGCCGCCTCCGAACTCGGCGCCATTTCCGAGCGGCGCACCGCGCTCATGTTGAAGCAGGTCAACCCCAAGCTCGCGATGTTCCTCGCGCATTCCCCCGGCGTCGAGTCCGGATTCATGATCGCGCACGTCGCGGCCGCGGCGCTCGCCTCGGAGAACAAGACGCTCGCGCATCCGGCGAGTGTCGACACCATTCCGACCTCGGCCGGCCAGGAAGACCATGTCAGCATGGCGCCCTGGGCAGGGCTGAAGCTTCTGCAAATTCTCGACAACGTGCGCCACATCCTTGCGATCGAAGCGCTGGCGGCTGCGGCCGCGCTGGATTCCCAGCGTCCGCTCAAAACTACGCAAGAACTTGAAACTGTATATGCAACGCTCCGTCAGCTTGCACCCGCCTATCAAGGCGACCGCCGACTGGATCAGGAAATTGCCAGCGTGGCGACCGCGATTGCACGCGGCATGCTCGCGGAAGGTCCCGCCGCGCTCGGCATCGAATGGCTGCAGAACGTGCGGCAAGCTTGAGACAAGGGTAAGAACAACTTTGTTACAAAATGTATCGTACGCGGAATAGATTTAATCTTTTTTGTTACAATCTGGAGCGAGCGCAACGCGGACGGACCGGCAGACACGTCAGTTTTGGTTGCGACGACCCTGCGCAACGCGGGGGAGTCCGGGGCCTCTCGTTTTCCCCCTTTGACGAGAGGCCCCTCTTCCTTTGCGCGCACCGCCACATCCAGCGCCCCTAGGACATGCGGACGTTAAGCGTTAAACTGCGCATCATTGCACTGAACCTGCTTGGCGACTTTCCACCCTGCTCCGGAGCATGCATGCCGAGACTCTTGGCCCGGTTCGCTGCCGTGTTGTGCGCCGCGGCGCTGCTCGCAAGTTGCGGCGGCGGCAGCAGCAATAGCTCGAACAACTTCAGTGTTTTCGTGGCGGATGGCCCCATCGATCAGGCGAGCAGCGTGGTGGTGTCACTCACCGAAATCGACGTGAGCGGCGACCAGGGCACTTTCACCTTTCCCTTCCCGGAATCCAGCCCGGTAAATTTCTACCAGCTTCAGGGTGGCCTCTCGCAGTTCCTGTTCCAGGGCACTCTGCCCGAGGGGCACTACACCTCGATCACGCTGTATTTCGATGCTCCGCCCGGGACCTTGGACTCAAATATAACTTTGATCGGCAATGGCAACACCCTGCCACTGGTGATCCCGGCCGGACAGCCCACCAAGATCACGGTGCCGGTAAACTTCATCGTGTTCCAGAACATCACCGCGAGCTACACCCTGGACCTCGACTTGCGCAGATCGGTGCTGCCCAATCCGAATGATCCCAACCAATACATACTGCAGCCCGCACTGCGCGCCGTAGACAACCAGAACTACGGCACGATCACCGGCACCGTAGCCAATACCCTGGTGAGCTCCGGTTGCGCGGGTGCAGTGTATGTGTACAGCGGCCAAGTCACGCCCACGGATGTCAACGTCAACGCACCGGCCGGCAGCGTGCAGCCGATCAGCAGCGCCTTGGTGGGCATCAACAACACCACTGGCCAGTTTGCCTTTGCCGTGAGCTTCCTGCCGCCGGGTACTTACACCGCGGCCTTCACCTGCCAGGCCGACCTCGACAATCCCACGACCAGCGACAATATCAAGTTCCTGTCCAAGACGACCGCTACCGTACAAAAAGGTCAGACCGCATTCATCACCCTGAACTAATGCACGCGGGCGCGCTTACTTGGGCTTCATGCCCGAGCGTTCGTAACGGCCGAACACCCGGCCATAGCCGACGACGTAGAGCACCTGCAGCACCGCTGCCGCATAGAATGGCGTAAGGAACATGCCGGCCGCGATCATCGGGCCCGCAATTCCCGGTCCGACCGACTGCGGAACCTGAAAAGATGCGGCATTGACGCTCGCGGCGAGTCCGCGCCGCTCATCCCCCACCAGCACCATCACCTGCGCCTGGCGCGCACCTACCGAAGCCCCGCTGGTAGCAAGCCGCAGCATGTACACCAGCGCGCCCAACCAGAACCAGGGCATCAAGGGCAGTACCGCAAGCAATACCGCCCCGATGCCGCGCGACCACAGCACCGAACTCACCAGCCCGTGCCGCAAGGTGAGGCGCCCGGTAAAGATCGCGCTCAGTCCGGCCACGAAATAGGCCACCGCGAGCATGGGCGCGATCTCGCCCGGACCAATATGGAAACGCAGCGCGAACCAATAGGAAATGAGCGTGCCGGTAAGCCCCACCGACAAGCCGTTGAGCGTGTTGAGCGGCAGCAGGCGCCAGAGCATGCGATTCTCGAAGCGCCGCGCCTGCGGATTTGCGGGCTGCGGCGCCGCCGTGCGCGCACGCACTGGTTGGTGCTCCTCGTGTGCACCGCCGAGAAACCACAGGTTGGCAAGCGCACCAATGACGGCCACGATGAAGATCGGACTGTAGGCGATGTGCGGTCCGAGAGTGCGCACCCAAAAGGCCGGCAGGATCGCGAGCAGCGCACCCACTGTCATACCGAAAAAACCCAGGGCAGAATTCAGGCTGTACACCCAGCCGCGCTCACGTGCCGGCACCGCCTCGGCCAGCCAAGCCTGTTCGGCGGGCGCAAACGGACCCGCCGAGCCCGAACGCCCGCGGCCGAATCCCGCAACGATGGTGGCCGCGGCCAGCACCGCCGCACTTGGGCTCAAGAGCGCCGCCAGCCCGCACACTACGGTCAGCGCTTCGTTGTAAAGCAGAAACGGCTTGCGGCGGAAGCGGTCGCTGTAGATACCGACGAGGATGCTCAGACCCGCGGCAATCAGGCCACCCGCCATGAGCGTGAGGCCGATCTCGAGTCCGCTCCAGTGCAAGGCGTGCATGTAGAGCGAAAGATCCACGATCAGCGCGCCCTGGGCGATGCTGCGTACTGTACGTGCCGCGAGCAGGCGGCGCGTTGCTGGCTGCAACTCACGAAAAGTGCGCCACATTTCTGATACCAAAAATACACGCGACGCGTGCAAAGCCGCGAGGTGAGGTGACGCCGTCCGCCAGCGCTTTTCGGTTACTTGAACGCGCGCCAGACGATCCGTCTGAATTGCGACACGCGGTCAGGTTCCTGGCATCCACAAAAGGACGCGAACAACTGGAACATCAGCTCAGCACGCGTGACGCGAACATACCACCGGACAATTCAAAACCGGCGGGCACCGACGTAGCGTGCTTTCCAGTAGCGGCCATCGAGGCGCGCGTAGGAAACCTTCTGACCCGGCCTCGGTGCATGAATAAACTCACCGTCACCCGAATAGATACCGACGTGCAACTGGAACTCTCCCGCGATCCGGAAAAACACCAAGTCACCGGGACGCAGATCCGCCTGAGTGACGGCATCAAAGTGAGCAAACTGTCCGTTGGACGTACGCGGCGCGTTTATGCGCAGGTGCCGGAAGACGTAATACACGAGACCGCTGCAATCAAAACCACGTGGCGTCGAGCCCCCATAGTGGTAGGGCACACCCAGTTCGTTGCGTGCGAGCTGCACGACCTCCATACCAAGCGCATCCGCAGACGCGTTGACTGCGGGACTTGCGGAAGCTGGCGCTGGCTGCAAATCCTCGGGCTGCGGGGCGCTGGTCGCGGCGGCCGGTGGCGGTTGCAGATGTTCGGGTTGGACGACGGTTGCCGACGGCGGCGCTGGCGCGCTTGCCGGTGTCGAAGGGGTTTGCGGCTGCGCTACCGCCGGTGGCACTACGTGAGGGCGCGCCGTGCCCGGCGGGCCCTGTACCGGCCAAGGCGCACAGGCAGAAAACGCCAAGGCCATCCCGGTCGCAATATAGATGCGCAGTGTCCTAAACATGCAGCCCCTGCAGATACCCGGTGGGCACGATAGCGCGCTTCAACCCTGCGCACAACGGTTGAGGGTAAATTCCGGCTCGGCCATTCGCCGCGCAAGCGCTCAGCGTACGGCCGCGTGTACCTGCGCATCTCCCATCAGCGGATGCCGTACATCGGTAAATCGACGTGCCGCTCGCGTGCGGTCTCAATGGCTTTTTCGTAGCCGGCATCGGCATGGCGCATTACTCCGGTGCCGGGATCGTTGGTGAGCGTGAGCTTCAAGGCTTTCTCGGCACGCTCGCTGCCGTCGGCCACGATCACCACTCCCGCATGCAACGCGTAACCGATACCCACGCCGCCGCCATGATGGAAGCTCACCCACGAGGCCCCGCTCGCCGTGTTCAAAAGCGCGTTCAACACCGGCCAGTCGGCCACCGCATCGCTACCGTCGCGCATGCCCTCGGTCTCACGGTTCGGCGAGGCCACGGAGCCGGCATCCAGGTGATCGCGGCCGATCACGATGGGCGCCTTGAGCTCGCCGCTGCGCACCATCTGGTTGAAGGCGAGCCCGAGGCGATCGCGCTCGCGATACCCCAGCCAGCAAATGCGGGATGGCAGCCCCTGGAAATGGATGCGCGCACGCGCCATGTCGAGCCAACGGTGCAGGTGCTTTTTCTCGGGGAAAAGCTCTTTGGCTTTGGCGTCAGTCTTGTAGATGTCTTCAGGGTCGCCGGACAATGCCGCCCAACGGAATGGACCCGTGCCCTCGCAGAACAACGGGCGAATATACAGCGGCACAAAGCCCTTGAAATCGAAGGCGTTCGCCACCCCGGCATCTTGCGCCATCGCGCGGATATTGTTGCCGTAGTCAAACGTCGGGATGCCTCTGGCATGAAAGCCCAGCATGGCACGTACATGAATGGCAATGGACTGTTTGGAAAGCTCGATGTACTTCTTGGGGTCGCTCTTGCGAAGCTGAGCCGCCTCGGCCAGCGTGTAGCTGATTGGGATGTAGCCGTTCAACGGATCGTGTGCCGAAGTCTGATCCGTCACAAGGTCCGGGAGTTGCTTGCCGGCGAGGATCTCCGGAAAAATCTCGGCGGCGTTACCAAGCAGGCCCACCGAAATCACTTCACCCTTGGCCGTGGCCTCGGCAATCATGGCCAAGGCTGCCTTGAGTGACTTCGCCTTGCGGTCGAGATAACCACTCTTGAGGCGTTTGTCGATACGCGCTTCATCCACTTCGACGGCAAGGCAACAGAGCCCCGCAAATACTGCGGCCAGCGCCTGTGCGCCGCCCATGCCGCCCAAGCCACCCGTCAACAGCCACTTGCCCTTGGCATCGCCGTGATAATGCTGGCGCACCGCTTCGTTGAAGGTCTCGTAGGTCCCCTGCACGATGCCCTGCGAGCCGATGTAGATCCACGAGCCCGCCGTCATCTGGCCGAACATCATCAGACCTTTCTTGTCGAGCTCGAAGAAGTGATCCCAAGTCGCCCACTTGCCGACCAGATTGGAATTGGCAATCAGCACCCGGGGCGCAAATTCCTGGGTCTTGAACACCCCGACCGGCTTGCCCGACTGGATCAGCAGCGTCTCGTCGTTCTCGAGGCGCCTCAGCGTCTCGACAATCTTGTCGAAGCATTCCCAATTGCGCGCCGCTCGCCCGATGCCACCGTAGACCACCAGCTCCTTGGGGTTCTCGCCGACCGCCGGATCCAAATTGTTGTGCAGCATGCGCAGAGCCGCCTCTTGCACCCAGCCCTTGCAGGAAAGTTTGTTTCCGGTCGGTGCATGCAGCACCACATCACGATAACGAGTGGCCACGTTGACTCCTCGAGCTGAGATTCAATAAACAAGGTTGCCGGCGCGCCAAAGCGCGCCGGCAACTACCGGATTACCAGGATCCGCCGGTCAAGACCCGAGCAATTTCTTGACTGCAGCAACATCCGACTGCAAATGCTGCTCACCCTGCTGGGCGTGCTGGAACAGGATCGAGAACCCGAGCACGTTCTGCGGCTTCAAGGGCGTATAACTTTGCTGGATGTCCCCTGCCAACTGGATCAACCTTATCGCCACGCGAGTTTCATATACCAAATCGCCCTCACCCGACTGGATCTTGAAGTTGACCATCGCGTCGATATCCCGGTCCAGCGCGGCCAGCGCATCGCGGGCACGCGCCGCCGGCACTTGTCCGCCCGCCACGGCTTTCTGCAACCGGCTGCGTGCGTTCGTAGCCTGATTGATCACCATATTCAAGGTGTTCAGAGTGTCGTTGATCTTCAGCAGCAAGTCATTGCGTGCCTGCAACTGCTCTTGAGTGGTGCTCAACCGCGGATCAAGCTTGATCACAAACGGCTCCTTTAGCGCCGTGCCGTTGTAATCCAGTACCGCGTAGTAGGTGCCCGGTACCACCGTCGGCGCCTCGATCCTGCCGGTTTCGCTGATGAAGTAACCGTTCGGGTAGATCGCCGGCGGGTAACGCAGATCCCACTGGAAGTGGTTCATGCCCGCATGCAGAGTCGGCAGAACCCTGGGCCGCTCGACCTTGTTGGTCGTGCCGTTCGGCTTCGGTACCAGCGGCAAGTCATAGCTGTTGATGACCTCGCCCGCGGCCGTCGTGAAACTCAGCTTGACCGGGGTGGTGCCGGTATAGCCCTGCGGCAGGTAAAAGAACACGGTGGCACCCCCGGGTGCATTGGCGCCGCCCGCCGAGCCTCCACCGAAACTGAAACTGCTGCGTTGCGTGAGCCAAGTCTGCTGCGGCGTAAACAGATAAGGTGCCGTGTCAGTGACCTGAGCCCGGCCCAGTTGCTCCAGATACTGCAGGTTGTCCAGCACCCAGATTCCACGCCCGTAGGTCGCGAGCACCACGGCATGCTGTTGCGCCTGGATGGCCAAGTCGCTTACGCGGACGGGAGGCAGATTGAGCGTCAGCGGCTCCCAGTGCGCACCATTGTCCAAGCTCAGGAACACCGTTTTGCTGGTGGCGACGAACAGCATGCCCGGATCGTTCGGGTCCTGCCGTACGGCGTTCAAATATTGGTCCGCGGGCAATCCGTTCGCGAGCGACGTCCAGTGTTTTCCGTAATCAGTGGTGACATAGACGTAAGGCTTGAAGTCGTCCCACTGATAACGGCTGGCCGTGAGATAGGCCGTGCCGGGAGTGGTCTGCGAGGCGTCAATGCAAGTAATCTTTATCCACTCGGGCAGGCCTTGGGGCGTTACCCGGGTCCAATGACCACCGCCGTCCTGGGTGACATACACCAGACCATCATCGGAGCCCGTCCAGATGACGTTGTCGTTCAGCGGTGAAACGTCCATGGCGGAAATCGTGTCATAAATTTCCGCGCCCGAGATGTCCTTGCTGATCGGCCCGCCGGGCAAGCCCTGCCTGCTCTTGTCGTTGCGCGTGAGATCAGGACTGATCTTGGTCCAGATCTGCCCGAAGTCCGTGCTCTTCAACACATACTGCGTGCCGTTCAGGAGTACGCCCGGGTTGTTCGGCATGAACATGATCGGATGATGACTCCAGTTCGATCGATACGTGAGTTCCGACGCCGGTGCGCCCACGTGATAGATCGGCGAGGGATCAATACTCCGGTCCACTTCGGTACGGCTGTCGAAGCTGTCCATGAGCGAGTAGTAGCCACTGCCGTAGGTGATCCACCATTTCCCGGGTTGCGGCACCACCCAACTGTTCTCGCCCCCGGCTGCACGTCCCCACACCGCGGGGATCTTGCCGAAGTTCACCGCGCTCGGCCCCACCACCGCACTGCGGTCCTGCTGGGCCGCATAGATGTGGAACGGGAACTGGTCATCCAAATTGATGTGGTAGAACTGACCGGTCGGCTGATTGTCTTCGGTACTCCAGGTTTTGCCGCCGTCGCGCGTGACGCTGGCGCCGCCGTCATTGCCCTCAATGAATACCTGCGGATCGTCCGGATTGATCCAGAACGCATGATTATCGCCGTGCGGAGGGCGCAGCGCGATGAGAGTCTTGCCGCTGTCGTGTGAAACAAACACGTTGACATTCGGCAAATAGATGGTACTGGCGTCTTTCGGATCCACGTACACGCGCATGTAATAAAACGCCCGCTGCGTGAGCTCCGAACTGTCATTGACGAGCGTCCAGCTCTGTCCGCCGTTATCCGAGCGGTATAGTCCACCCGGCTTGTTGGGGTTCTCGGTCTTGGCCTGGACCAGCGCGTACACCACATTGGGCTCGCTCGGCGCGACGGCAATACCCGCCTTGCCAAAAATTCCTTTGGGCAGCCCCGGCGCGTGCGTGATGTTGCTCCAGTGCGCCCCCCCGTCCGTGGTCTTGAAGATGCCGCTGTCCGGCCCACCGCTGGAAAAACCCCAAGGCTGGCGGCTGAACTGCCACATCGTGGCGTACACCACCCGCGGTTTCGACGGATCCATCGCCAAGGTAATCGCACCCGTCCCGTCATTGATGTAAAGGACCTTCTTCCAGGTCTGCCCGCCGTCTGTGGTCTTGTACACGCCGCGCTCGGTATTCGGCGCCCACACGTGCCCCAGTGCTGCCGCATACACCACGTCCGGGTTACTTGGATCCACCACAATCCAAGATATGACGTGGGTATTTTCCAGCCCGATGTGGCTCCAGGTTTTGCCGCCGTCCGTGGATTTATACATGCCGTCGCCCATCGTCATGACGGTGTTGCGCGGTGCCGAGTCACCCGTGCCTACGTAGATGACTTGCGCATTGGACGGCGCGACCGCGATCGCGCCAATGTTCATGTTGTCCGGGAAAACACTCTCCCAGTTGTATCCATAATCCTCGGTCTTCCAGACGCCACCGCCCGCATAAGCCGCGTAGAAAAGATTGGGCTCAGCGGCGACTCCCGCCACACTGGTCACACGTCCGCCGGTATACGGGCCTACGCTGCGCCACTGCAGAGCCTGCAACAGGTCCGCTTGTGGCACGGGCGCTGCGAACGCCGCCAGCGCAGCGACAGCAAGCACCAACGCGAGTCCGCAAGTCCAGTAACGGCGTGGATTGAACATGTCGCATACCTCTGTTGAGTCAAATAGCCGCCAGAGCGCTTGGCGCCTGGCCGATGCATGACGTCCGTGTAGTTACCGGTGAATCCGGCTTAGTCGTCTGCCGCTTTCCGATTGATCCTGCGGGTACCACAGGCGATTGCCGAGTGCAGAACCGCCAGCCGCACTGGCAAACCGTCAAGGTTTCGCCGCCAGGCAGTCGCCGTCATCCTTGCCGCAGAGATCTGAAAACCGGTCTTGAAGGCCGTCCAAGGACGGTGGAGTGTAGCGCGTTTCCCCGAAATTTCCAGCGGACCGGAGCCGCATATGTGCCCGTGTAAATCAACGCAGACGCACCGGCCAGCGAGGCCCTAGAACCGTGGTTAGTTCACGCGTGCTATCGCGAGCTTGCTGGCGAGTCACCCGCGGCGCGAGAATGCGAACATCCCACCCGGAGGTCCGACCCATGACCAAGCTCGTTTCGACCACGGCGTTTGCCACTGCCTTGCTCTGCGCGCCACTATTCAGCGCCGCGGCTACCGCACAGAACATTCCGGAAAACCCCAGCCTGCTGGAAGTTGTCAACGGCAGTTGGCGCACCCCGGCTTTCGTAAAGCGCGACCAGTACCGTCATCCGCTACAAGTGCTGGAATTCTCCGGGCTCAAACCCGACATGACGCTCATTGAAATCGACGCGGGCGGCGGCTGGTGGACCCAGATGTTCGCGCCCTATCTCAAGGCGCACGGCCACCTGGTCGAAACCATACCACCGGAAGACAGCCAGGGCTTCGAGGCGCGGGCGCGTGGGCATTTGCTCGCCGTGCTCAAAGCCAATCCCGGGTTGTATTCGAAAGTCACCACCGTACCGTTCGCGCCGCCCCGGACCGTCAAGCTCGGTCCACCCGGCTCCGCCAACATGGTGTTCACGTCACGTAACCTGCACGATCTTGTGAATGCGCACGCGGCCAAGGCCTTCATGGCCGCGGCATTCGAAGTGCTCAAACCCGGCGGCGTCCTGGCAGTGACCGACCACCGCGCCTGGCCGTCGGCCAGCGGCCCGGAAGTCGCCAAGGAATACCACCGTCTGACCGAAGACTACGCACTGCAACTGGCACTCGATGCCGGCTTCCAGCTCGCCGGGGTGTCCCAGGTCAACGCCAATCCCAAGGATCCGCTCAACATCAGCGTGTTTCATTTGCCACCGACACTCGCGGGCGACACACCGGAACAGAAACAAAAATACACGGCGATCGGCGAAAGCGACGTGTTCGTAATGAAATTCGTCAAACCCTAGGCGACCGGACTACCACAGCGGAGCCTTTGAGGCACAGTCGAACCAGCAGGCCGGAATAGCGACACACGGTCCGTACCCGCATCACGGAGCTATTGCACAAGGAGCAGGCGATGGCGCGACGCACACGGATCATCGTGATTTTTGCGATCCTGTGGCTGCGGTATCAATCGGCGGAGCGCGTTGGCGAGGACTGGCTGCACAGTTTCTCAGTGCAGGCCGGACTGATGTTGGCCTGCGTACTCGCCGCTTGGCCGCTGTCGCGCTGGTTGGGATATCGCGCTTACGGCGCTTACGCTCTCGACGGTTACGCGTGGCGCCGTTGGCTACCGAGCGGATTGATACTCGCGGTGCTTGCGAAGTTTCGCGCCGTGTGGCTCGGCCTGCAGCTCGGAATATATGCAGTGAACGGGCACGCGGTCGCAGCCCCCGGCGCATGGATTGTGCTGCTACCCGCTGTGCCGATGCTGCTCGTTTCCACCTTCGTCCCTTCCATTGCCGAGGACACCATCACGCGCGGCTTTTGGTACCGCGCAGCCGGTATCTGCTGGCGTGGCGGTATGGTATTTGTGCTCGTATCCGCCACGATTTACGGTCTCAATCACATCTATCGGTTGCACCGCGGCCCGCTTGCATGGCTGCTGCTGTTCGCCTTCGGTCCGACTTATGCCGCGGCGCTGTGGCGCACCGGCAGTCTGTGGGCTGCACTCGCGCTGCACCTGGGATGGAATCTGGCGAACGGATTGACAGACCTGTCCACGCCCGTGCATGTAGTGCCACCACGGCTGGCGGGACTTCTGTCCATCGGTGCGCACTTGCTTATGTTGGCCGTGGTGTGCGCTCTACCACTGCGCCGCCCGAAAACAAGCGCCGCAAGTAACTGACGTGCGACGTGGCGTTGCGGAATGCCCCGAATACACATTTACAGAGGGTGGCCTGGCCAGATTCTCTGGCGTAAATTCGAGCTATCCGACCCACGCGCGCGCATTGCGGAACATGCGCATCCACGGTGAGTCCTCGTGCCAGTCGCGTGGATGCCAGGACAACTGCAGCGTGCGGCGCACGCGTTCCGGATGCGGCATCAGCAGGGTGCAGCGCCCGTCGGTGTTGGTGATGCCGCAAATCCCGAGCGGCGAACCGTTGGGGTTGGCCGGATAGCGCTCGGCCACGCGTTCGTGCTCGTCGACGAAGCGCAAAGCCACGCGGCTGCTGGTCCAGAGGCGTTGGGCGTCCTCTGGACGCGAGAAGCGCGCGCGTCCCTCGCCGTGCGCCACCACGATCGGCAGCACCGCGCCTTCCATGCCCCGGAAGAACAGCGATGCGGTCGGGGTGATCTCCACGAGACTCAGGCGCCCCTCGAACTGCTCCGAGGCATTGCGTACAAAATGTGGCCAGCCGACGGTACCGGGGATCAGGTCACCGAGCGCCGCAAACATCTGGCAGCCGTTGCAGACGCCCAGCGCAAAACTGTCGCCGCGGTCAAAGAACTGACCAAATTCGTCACGCGCGCGCGTGTTGAAGAGAATAGTCTTGGCCCAGCCCTGACCCGCGCCCAGCACATCACCGTAGGAAAATCCGCCACAGGCCACGATTCCCGAATAACTGGCGAGGCTGACGCGCCCGGCCACGATGTCGGTCATGTGCACGTCCACGGCGGCAAAACCCGCGCGATCGAAGGCGGCCGCCATCTCCGCGTGTCCGTTGACCCCCTGCTCGCGCAGCACCGCCACGCGTGGCCGCAAGCCCTTGGCGATGTAAGGCGCCGCCACGTCCTCGTCCGAATCGAAGGCGATGCGCGCATGCAGGCCCGGACCATCGCTGAGCTTCGCTTCGAACTCCTCGCGCGCACACTCCGGGTTGTCACGCAGGCTTTGCATGCGGAAACTGGTTTCGCTCCACGCTCGCTGCCACTCGTGCCGGTCGGCTTCGAGCACCACTCGCTCACCCTGCCGGAACTGCATGTGTCCATCCCGCCGTGGCGCACCGAGGTCGAATACCCGCGCCACGCCGTGGGCGCTGAAACTGCCGCGGACCGTGGCGAGATCGCCTGCGCGTACCTGCAGCACGGCACCGAGCTCTTCGGCAAACAGGGTCGTAGCGGGTGATCCCCCAAGCCCGCCAAGATCAACGTCGAAACCACAATGCGCCGCGAAGCCCATTTCGCAGAGTGCCACAAACAATCCGCCGTCCGAACGATCGTGATACGCGAGCAGCTTCCCGGCGGCGTTCAATTCCTGGATGGCGGCAAAGAATCCCTGCACGGTCGCGGCGCTCACGAGGTCCGGCGCCTGCTCACCAATCACCCCGTACACTTGCGCGAGGCTGGAGCCCCCGAGGCGCTGCTTGCCGTCGGCCAGATCGAGGAAAATCAGGCGCGTGTCGCTCGCGCTGGAATCGAGCAGCGGCGTCAGCGTGCGGCGCACGTCGGTGACCGGCGCAAATGCCGATACGATCAGCGACACCGGCGAAACGACGCTGTGCCGCGCGCCGCCTGCCTGCCAACGCGTGCGCATCGAAAGCGAATCCTTGCCAACCGGAATCGCGATGCCGAGCGCGATGCAAAGTTCACTCACGGCTTTTACCGTGTCGTAGAGCGCGGCGTCTTCGCCCGGCTCACCGCAGGCCGCCATCCAGTTGGCGGAAAGCCGCACCTCGCCGAGCGTCCCGATGGCCGCCGCCGCGATATTGGTGAGCGCTTCCGCCACCGCCATGCGTCCGGAAGCCGGCGCATCAATCACCGCGAGTGGGGTACGTTCTCCCAGCGCCATGGCTTCGCCGCGATAACCATCCTGATCCGCCGCCGTGACCGCGACATCGCTCACCGGCACCTGCCAAGGCCCGATCATTTGGTCACGGCACACGAGCCCGCCGACGCTCCGATCACCGATCGTAACTAAAAAGCCCTTGTCGGCTACGGCCGGCAGCCGCAGGATGCGCACTGCCGCGGCGTCGAGGTCGAGCGCCCCAGTATCGAAAGCTTGTGTTTTCGCCGCGAGCCGCGCGACATCGCGCTGCATCTTGGGCGCTTTGCCAAGCAGCACTTCCATGGGCATGTCGATGGTGTGGTTGCCGAAGTGCGCATCGTCAACGCGCAACTGATGATCGGCGCTGGCCTCGCCGATGACCGCGAACGGACAACGTTCACGCGTGCAGATCGCCGTGAACGAGGGCAGATCGGCGGGGGCAATCGCCAGCACGTAGCGCTCCTGCGCCTCGTTGCACCAGATCTCCATGGGAGACATGCCGGGCTCGTCGCTCGGCACTTGACGCAACTCGAGTGCGCCGCCGCGGCCGCTCGCCTCGAGAATCTCCGGAACCGCATTCGACAGGCCGCCGGCGCCCACATCGTGGATCGACAGCACCGGATTGGCATCGCCGAGCGCCCAGCAGGCGTCGATCACTTCCTGGGCACGGCGCTGGATCTCCGGATTGCCGCGCTGCACCGAGGCAAAATCGAGTTCGGCTGCACTGGCTCCGCCTGCTAGGCTCGAGGCCGCGCCGCCGCCAAGGCCGATTTTCATCGCCGGACCTCCGAGCACGATGATTTTGGTGCCGGCCGGCAAAGCCTGCTTTTCAACGTGCGCCGGGCGCACGTTGCCGAGGCCACCGGCGAGCATGATCGGCTTGTGGTAGCCGCGCAGCTCCCCGCCGCACTCCAGTTCGAAGCTCCGAAAGTAACCCAGCAATGCCGGACGGCCGAATTCGTTGTTGAACGATGCCGCTCCGATGGGCGCCTCGAGCATGATGTCGAGCGCCGCGGCCATGTGCGGAGCCTTGCCATGATCCACTTCCCAGGGCTGCACGAATCCGGGGATGCGCAGATTCGACACACTGAACCCGGTGAGCCCGGCCTTGGGCCGCGCACCCCGACCGGTCGCGCCCTCGTCGCGGATCTCGCCGCCGGCGCCGGTGGCCGCTCCCGGGAACGGCGAAATCGCGGTTGGGTGATTGTGGGTCTCGACCTTCACCACGATGTGCACGGGTTCCTGCTGGCGCGCGTACACCTTGTCGCCCGGCCGCGGAAAGAAGCGCGCACCGGGAGCACCCTGGAGCACCGCGGCATTGTCGTGGTAGGCCGAAAGCACGCCAGCCGGGTTATGTGCGTAGGTTGCGCGAATCAGGTCGAACAGGCTATTGGGCTGAGGCTTCCCATCGATCACCCAGGCACCGCGGAAGATCTTGTGACGGCAATGCTCGGAATTCACCTGCGCGAACATCATGAGTTCGGCGTCGGTCGGATTGCGTCCGAGCCGCGTGAAATTCTCCACCAAATAATCGATTTCATCGTCGGCGAGCGCAAACCCGTGGCGGCGGTTGGCGCGCACGAGCGCGTCGCGCCCGCCGGTAAGGATATCCACAACACGGAGCTTCGCCGGTGTCGCCGTGTGGAAGATGCCGGCGGCGTCCGCGACATTGAACAGAAGTGTTTCCGTCATCCGGTCGTGCAACAAGTGCGCGGCGTGTGTGAGCTCCTCCTGCGTGAACGGCGCGGCCTCATGCCCGAAATAAAGCGCCACACCGCGCTCGATGCGCCGCACTCCTTGCAGCCCGCAGTTGTGCGCGATGTCGGTCGCCTTGCTCGACCAGGGAGAAACCGTGCCGAAGCGCGGCACACACAGCAACAACCCTTGGTCGGCCGGGGCTGACAGCGGAGCCGCATCCTCCGTCAGCAAGGCACGCAAAATACGCAGTTCGCTCGCACCGAGTTCGCCATCGACATCAATGAAATAATGGAAGGCCGTGGTCAGGCCGGAGAGTCGCGGCAGCCAGGCGTGCAAATCGGCAAGCAGTTTCTGGACGCGGAACTCAGAAAGCGCCGGGCCACCACGAAACTGCAGCATCACGGGTCCTGGAGCGGAAACGGAGGCGCATTTTAGCGAAAGCGCGCGCCCGGCTCCAGTTCAGGCAAGTTCGCGCCAGCCGAGACCGCCCTCCTGCGTCGCGGCCTGCACCCAATCGGGAGTACAGCTCGCCGCCGCCGCCAGCGCGGCGCGCGCAAGTTCGGGCGTGTTGTTCTTCTCGCTCAGATGCGCGGCCACAAGGTGCTGCAGGTGCGCAGTACCGAGCTGCGCCAACAGCTCGGCCGCCTGGGCATTGCTCAGGTGCCCCAGATCTCCCGCGATGCGCTTTTTGAGCTTTGCCGGGTAGGGCCCCTGCTCCAGCAGCGTGCGATCGTGATTGCATTCGAGTATCAGCGCGTTGCAGGCGTCCAGAAGCCGCAGGATATGCGGCGTGCAATGCCCGGTGTCGGTCAGTATGCCGAGCCGCCTCGCGCCATCGTCGAACACGAACTGGGTCGGCTCGCGTGCGTCATGCGGAACGGTGACCGGCATGATTTGCAGGCCGGCGACCTGGAAAGATGTCTGCGGATTGAAGAGCTCGGCGCGCTGCAGACCGAAACGGCTGCAGGCTGCAAGTGTGCCGGGCGTACACCACACGGGCAGCGTGTAGCGTCCCGCAAACAAGGCGACGCCGCTCGCGTGGTCTCCGTGCTCGTGCGTGATCAACACGGCGTCGATGTCCTCCGGCGTCACGCCGAGGCGCGCAAGCCGCGTCTCGGTGTCCGCCAGCGGGAAACCGCAATCGACCATCACCAGGGTGTCGCCGGTCTCGACCAGCGCGGCATTGCCGCGGCTGCCGCTGCCGAGCAAAGAAAAGCGCACCTCAGGAAGACCCGCGCGGGTGCTGCAAGCCGGTCATTTTTTCCCGGGACCGCTGGGCGTATACATGGGCATGGGAAACGGCGTGACGTTCGAGCCGCTTTCGAGCGCAATGATCTTGGCGGCGCCTTCGCGCGCCACTTCGTCGATGCGAATCACCGCATGCATGGGGACATAGGTGCGGCTCACGCCTGCGAACTCGTCCTTGAGCTTTTCCTCGCCCGGATCGAGCACCACGCCCCCGCGTTCGCCGAACACGAGTTGTTCGAGCGCGACGAATCCCCACAAGCCGTCCTGGGTCACCTTGCGGGCATAGATTTCGTACACCTTGCCCTGATTGACGAAGGTGACCTTATATATATGGCGCGTGGGCATACATGGCACTACTGAACTTGGTTAGCCCAATTCTAGCGGACCGACACGGAAAAGGCTCGGAGCCTGCCACCGCAATGTCCGGATGACCAGATTCCACTCAAAGAATCAAGATTCTCAGAACCGGCAACTCAAGAGATCCCGAGGACTTCATCTGCAAAAGCGAAAAGAGGATGGCGGAGAGGGTGGGATTCGAACCCACGTGGGGCAGTTAGCCCCCAACCGATTTCGAGTCGGTGCCGTTGTGACCGCTTCGGTACCTCTCCGATGAAACACTGTCATGTTTTCGAACCGTCCATGGTGAGATGATCAGGCCTGCCCGCAAGCTGCGCATTCCTGCTCCGCTTGCGGCCCAGGGCGCACATCCCAGTGCGCCCGCTCGAAACCATGTTTCTCGCCTGTGGCCAGCCGCTCAACCGGGTCAGGCTGCCACAGGCAGCTTGACAAAAGACACCGGTTTCGCCCGCTTCGGTACCTCTCCGAGGAAGCGCATTCTAACTTACGACCCGAACTAGCTACAGCTCCAGTTGGCGCCGGTCCACGAAAAACCGCCTGAGTAGCTCCGCACATTGCTCGGCCAGGACACCGGCGGTGACCTCCAGGCGATGGTTGAGCCGTGTATTGCGCACGATATCGAACACAGTGCCCGCTGCGCCGGCGCGCCGATCCGCAGCGCCGTAGACCAGGCGCGCGACACGTGCATGCACCATGGCCCCCGCGCACATCGCACAAGGCTCGAGCGTTACGTAAAGCGTGGTGTCCAGTAGGCGGTAATTACCGAGTGCCTGCGCCGCCGCGCGCATCGCGATGATCTCCGCATGTGCGGTCGGGTCGCGTGCACCAATCGGGTGATTCCAGCCGCGTCCAAGAATCACGCCGTCCTTGACTAGGAGTGCGCCCACCGGCACTTCACCGGCCGCTTCCGCCTGGCGTGCGAGCACGAGCGCTTCCTGCATCCAGCGCTTGTGCTCCGCAACTGCATGCTCTTCGCTTTGCACCAAAGCAACCACGCCCGGTATTTCCACGCTCGATAATTTACGCCGGTTCAATGTTTTACCGATTGGTAAATCAATCGCAGCAACTCACCGTTGGTCATGCCTCCATTCCAGCCATGGGGCTTTTCCGGCCGGCCGTACACGAAAGTGCCGGTGTAATGCGGGTCCTGCGTGGTTTTCAGGAAATTCTGCATGTCGTAGACACCGAGATTCAGATAATAGGTATCCATGTCGCCGACATACACATGGATCTTGCCGACCAGCTCGGGGCCGATGCGCGTCCAGTTCTTTTTCAGGTACGCAGTGAGATCAAAACCGTGGTTGCGGGCGTAGTCCACGGCCGTCTCGTTGATCGCCCCGGTCCGCAGGTTCCAGAACGGCACTGGATAACCGTCCGCACCGATTGGGCCCCAGGACGCAAAGAAGGCGCAAAGCTGCTGACCGCTGCGGCAATGCGTGCCCTCGACCGCCTCGGCCTGGCTCATCTGCTGATAATCCACCAGCGGCTGACCGTCCGGCTCGCGCGACATGTAGCGTGGCGTTTTCAGCCATGGGCCCAAACCCGGCGCCCAGAAGGCATTGCTGTCCTGGTACACATCCACGGACTGAAAATGATGGAAATCGAGCGGATCGGGATAAAACGTCCAGGTGCCGCCGAAGGATTCCGGATGCTTGAGCATCAGATTCATGGACTCCCAGCCGCCGGTGGAACCCCCGGTCAGCATGCGGTCGCCGGGTTTGCGAATGATGCGGAAATGCGTTTCCACGTAGGGAATCAACTCCTGCATGATCGCGTCGTCATAAGGACCGCTGTTCACCGAGTTCACGGTGTAACTGTCGTCGTAATACGGTGTCGGAGTCTGGAAGGTCACAAGAATCATGCGCGGGAAGTTGGCCGAATCCCATTCCTGATAAAACTGATAGCCCGTCTCAATGCCGAACACTTTGCGCAGGTACGCACTGCGGGCATTGGGTTCACTGGGGGTCGTGGTGAATCCGTAGGGTGCGCGCAAGCTGAAGTGGCCCTGCACGTAGACCACCGGATAAAACTCCTTGGGATGCTCGGCGTATCCCTTGGGCAGCAACACGGTCGCACCCATAAAAATCGGATGGCCCCAGAATTTCGTGAGCATGGGGCTCTCGATCTTGAGGTGCTTTACCCATGCGGTATCTTCCGGCAGTTGGTGCGGTGACAACACGCGGTCAAGCGCCAGCGTCACGGTCTGGTCGGACGCCGGATCGAGATGGACTTTCTCGACCGCGCTCACGAGATTTCCGGGCGAAGTGTTGAATTGCTGTCCGCCCCACTCGTCCATGTGCGCCCAGATCACATGGCCGTCGGCACGCGGAAAGCGCGTATACACGTTCATCAGCCCCTGCACGTAGTAATCGCCCGCGGGCAGATCCTTGAGGCTGTCGATCACGGTGCCGAGGGAGGAAGCGTCGATGACGACGGTTTGCCCGGGTTCGAGCCCGCTCACATCTTTCCCGAAAAAGGGAATGCTGCCGTTGTAGCCGTAAATTTGCAGGCGCGGTTCGCTCCGGTCACTCTCAGTGATGAACACGAACGCACGGCCGGTGATCGGCCCCTGGTGTGCACTCGCTGGAAACGACAGATCGAATTTCAGGGCTGCGGCTTGTACAAGGCTCGCCCGCGCAGCAAAAACGCAGGCCGTCAGAACCAGGGCAAGCGACACATTCAATTTACGCATGATGAGAACTCCAGCGCCAGGCGGAAAACTGTGGCTATTGCAGAAAACTGACCAGCGGGATGTTGAGGCCGCCACTGGATTGCGTTCCCGCAAACCCAGCGGCATTCATTCCCACTCGATGGTCCCAGGCGGCTTGCCGGTCACATCGTAAACCACGCGCGCGACCCCGGGAACTTCATTCACGATACGTTGCGAAACCTGCTCAAGGAAATCGTAGGGCAAGTGCGCCCAGCGCGCCGACATGAAATCCACGGTCTCGACCGCACGCAAGGCGATCACGTAGTCGTAGCGCCGGCCGTCACCCATGACGCCCACGGAGCGCACCGGCAGAAACACCGCAAAGGCCTGGCTTACCATTTCATAAAGCCCCGCGCGCTTCAGTTCATCCATATAAATGGCATCGGCGCGGCGCAGCAGATCGGCGTATTCCTTCTTCACTTCGCCAAGGATGCGCACGCCGAGCCCCGGCCCGGGGAACGGATGACGATACAGCACCGCATGCGGCAGCCCGAGCTCAGTACCGACGCGGCGTACTTCATCCTTGAAAAGCTCACGCAAGGGCTCGATGAGCTTGAGTTGCATGCGCTCCGGCAAGCCGCCGACGTTGTGATGAGACTTGATGACGTGAGCCTGGCTGCTGGCCGCCGCCGACTCGATGACGTCAGGGTAAATGGTGCCTTGGGCAAGCCAGGTAACGCCAGTCAACCGTGCGGCCTGCTCCTCGAATATCTCGACGAACAACCGGCCGATGATCTTGCGTTTGCGTTCGGGATCGGTGACGCCCGCGAGCGCACCGAGGAAACGCGCCTCCGCATCCACGCGCAGCACCCGGATGCCGAGACTGCGGGTGAAAGTCTCCATGACCTGGTCGGCTTCGTGCAGCCTGAGGAGCCCCGTGTCGACGAACACACAGACGAGCTGGTCGCCGATGGCGCGCTGCAAGAGCGCCGCCACGACTGCAGAATCCACGCCACCCGAGAGCGCCAGCAGCACTCGGTCGCCGCCCACCTGCGCGCGCACCGCACGCACGCGTTCTTCGATGATGCTCGCGGGATTCCACAGCGGCCGGCAGCCACAAAGTTCAAGAGCGAAACGCTTGAGAATCGCGAGGCCTTGGCGGGTCTGCGTGACTTCGGGGTGGAACTGCACGCCGTAAAAGCGCCGCGCGTCATCGGCCATGGCGGCGCAGGCCTGGTCACGCGAGATCGCCGTGGCGGTGAAGCCGGCCGGCAGTGCGGTCACGGTGTCGCCGTGATTGAGCATCACTTCGAGTTCGCGATGGCCCGCCTCATCCTGCCGGTCGCCGATCTCGTCGAGCAGGCGTGAAGCCGCGACCACCCGCACCGCCTCCACACCAAATTCGCGGTGCACGCCGGGCTCGACCTGGCCACCAAGCTGTGCCGCCATGTCCTGCATGCCGTAGCAGATGCCGAGCACCGGCACGCCCAGTTCGAACACCGCACGCGGAGTTTTGGGCGTGACCGTGCCGGCCACGGATTCCGGGCCGCCGGACAGGATCACGCCGCGCGGTGCAAGCTCGCGCAGCGCGTCGGCGCCCAAGTCCGCAGCACGCACTTCACAATACACGCCGATCTCGCGTACCCGCCGTGCAATCAATTGCGTCCACTGAGATCCAAAATCCAGGATCAGGATACGGTCGGCATGGATATCGCGCGGCTGTGCCGCGCCGGTGAGGGGTGAAGGGTGAAGGGTGAGGCGTTCAACTGTACTCAATGCTTCAACTCTGAATTAAAAAAGTGCTGTGATAACCGCAGAAGTTTTGCAGTAAATCCCTTGTCTCCTCACTTCTCATGGAGTGATCACTCCATCCGGTAATTCGGCGCTTCCTTGGTGATCGTAACGTCGTGCACGTGGCTCTCGCGCATGCCGGCGCCGGTGATGCGCACGAACACGGGTTTGGTGCGCATCTCGTCGATATTGCGGCAACCCGTATAGCCCATGCTGGAACGCAGCCCGCCGGTCAGTTGATGAACGATGGCCGTGAGTGCGCCTTTGTAAGGTACCCGTCCCTCGATGCCTTCGGGCACGAGTTTTTCGATTTCCTCGGTGGGATCCTGGAAATAGCGGTCGGCCGAACCCTGCTTCTGCGCCATGGCGCCGAGCGAGCCCATACCCCGGTAGGTCTTGTAGGAGCGGCCTTGGTAGAGCTCGACTTCGCCGGGCGCTTCCTCGGTGCCGGCAAACACCCCGCCGAGCATGACGGAGTAGGCCCCGGCCGCGAGTGCCTTGGCGATGTCGCCCGAATAGCGGATGCCGCCATCCGCGATCAAGGGCACGCCGGATTTGGCGAGCGCCGCGGCCACGTTGGCGATCGCCGTGATTTGCGGCACGCCGACGCCGGCCACAATGCGCGTGGTACAGATGGAGCCCGGGCCGATCCCGACCTTGACGCCGTCGACGCCGGCCTCGACCAGCGCTTGTGCGGCTTCGGCCGTCACGATGTTGCCGCCGATCACCGGCAACTCCGGGTAGCGCTGCTTGATGGCCCGCACGCGTTTCAACACGCCGACGCTGTGGCCGTGTGAGGTATCCACCACCACCACGTCCACACCCGCCTCGACCAGCGCGGCTACACGTGCCTCGGTATCGCCGCCGGTGCCGACCGCCGCGCCCGCGCGCAAGCGGCCATGTTCATCCTTACAGGCCATGGGATAGTCCTTGGCCTTCTGGATGTCCTTCACCGTGATCATGCCGCGCAACTGGTACTTGTCGTTCACCACCAGCACTTTCTCGATGCGATGCTCACGCAGTTTCTCCAGGATCTCTTCCTTGTCGGCGCCCTCCTTGACGGTGATCAGGCGGTCCTTGCCGGTCATGATCGTGCCGATAACTTCGTTGTAACGGGTTTCAAAACGCAGATCACGGCTGGTGACGATGCCGACCAGCCGCTCGCCCTCCACCACCGGCACACCCGAAATGTTGTGCGCATGCGTGAGCTTGAGAACTTCGCCCACGGTCATGTCGGGCGTTACGGTAATCGGGTCCTTGATGACACCGCTTTCGAACTTCTTCACGGTCCGCACCTGGCGGGCCTGCTCCTCGGGGGTCATGTTCTTGTGAATGATGCCGATGCCGCCTTCCTGCGCCATGGCGATGGCGAGGTGCGCTTCGGTCACCGAGTCCATGGCGGCGGAGACCAGCGGAATATTGAGCTGGATGCTGCGGGTCAGGCGAGTGGCGAGGCTGGCGTCACGCGGCAGGACTTCCGAGTAGGCGGGCACCAGCAATACGTCGTCGAAGGTAAGCGCTTCCTGGGCAATGCGCATAAGGGCTCCAGGACGGTATAAAGCGCGTAATTATAGTCGTTGCGGCCACTTTGAGTAAGCGCTGCGCCGACGCGCTGCGCTTGCGCGTGCGTTGACGCGTGAACCGCGGCCGCTATCATGACGCATGCTTTCCGCCCAGAGCAGCTTCTCCCTGCAGAACCCCGGACGCGAGGTGCTGAGTGTCTCGCAGCTCAATCGCCGGGCGCGCACCTTGCTCGAAGGCGGTTTTCCGCTGATCTGGGTCGAAGGCGAGATCTCCAATCTTTCCCGGCCGGCCTCCGGGCACATGTACTTTTCGCTCAAGGATGCCGCCGCTCAGGTGCGCTGCGCGCTGTTCCGCGGACGCGCCAACCTGCTGCGTTTCAAGCCGGCGGACGGTTTGCACGTGCTGGTGCGCGCACGCGTGAGCCTGTACGAGGCGCGCGGCGATTACCAGTTGCTCGTCGAACACATGGAAGAAGCCGGTCATGGTGCACTGCAACGTGCCTTCGAGGAACTCAAGCAGAAACTCGCCAAGCAAGGCCTGTTCGACGCTGCCCACAAGCAAGCGCTGCCGGCGGCGCCTCGCACGATCGGGGTTATCACCTCGCCTTCGGGAGCTGCCCTGCGCGACATCCTGAGCGTGATTCGCCGCCGTTATGCACTGGCGCGGGTAATCGTGTACCCGGTGCCAGTGCAGGGCGAGGGCTCAGCCGAGAAAATCGCCGCCATGCTCCGCACCGCCGATGACCGCGCCGAGTGCGATGTGCTGATACTCGCGCGCGGTGGCGGTTCGCTCGAAGACCTGTGGGCATTCAATGAAGAAACTGTGGCGCGCGCGATCTACGCCTGCTCCGTCCCCGTAGTGAGCGGCGTGGGCCATGAAATTGATTTCACCATCGCCGACTTTGTGGCCGACGTGCGTGCACCGACCCCCACCGGTGCCGCCGAGCTCACCACGCCGGATTCGAGCGCCTGGCTGCTGGCTCTCAATGAGCAGCGCGCACGGCTGCTGCGGCGGCTGCGCGAGCGGCTTGCGGGGCTGCGCGAGCGCCTCGCCTGGTGTGAGGAACGGGTGGAGCACCAGCATCCCGCACGTCTACTGCGTGAGCGCGCGCAGCACCTGGACGAACTCGATCTGCGGTTGCGTCAAGCCTTGCACGCCGGACTCGAGACCCGGCATGCGGCTTTGTCGGGCTTGCTGGTGCGCCTGCAACCACACAATCCCGCTCACACTCTGGCGCTCCTCGCGAGCCGCTGTGAAGCCTTGAGTGGACGTTTGGGGCTTGCCGCCAGCGCCTGCCTACGCGGCGCGCGGCACCGCTTTGAGCAGGCTGCGCGTACCTTGAACACCGTGAGCCCGCTTGCGACCCTCGAGCGCGGCTACGCGATCGTGAGCGACGTCGCGAGCGGTACGGTGCTCGCCTCCGTCGGCAAAGTCCGGCCCGGGCAGGCAATCGCGGTGCGCCTTGCCGACGGCCAACTGGCCGCCAGGGTCGAAGCAATCACGGCCGGGAGTAAACCGCAATGAGAGCGCTGATTCTGTTCGCTGTCCTGCTTCCGCTCGGCGCGCTGGGAACGACGCTGCCCAGCAGCGACGTGGTTCCGGGCGGCGTAGCGGTCATGGAATTACCCGCGTCGGCCACGGTGCCAGGCGCGCACTTCGACGGCCGGCGCGTCATGGTCGTGAACCACGCTGAACACTGGTATGCGATTGTCGGCATCCCATTGAAAAGCCCCGCCGGGGATCAAACGCTGCAGGTACAGGTAGGAGATGAGCCCGCAACACAGATACGCTTCGCGGTACGCGCCAAGCATTACGCCGAACAACATTTGACGATCAAGAACCCCAAGCTGGTGAATCCGCCGGCGAGCAAACTCGCGCTCATAGAGCAGCAACAGGCGCACCTGCAACAGGTATTCAATACCTGGACCACCGATCCTGCCCCGGATTTAAGTTTCATCTGGCCGGTGGACGGCCCGCAAACGAGCGGCTTTGGCCTGCGGCGCTTCCTGAACGGCGAAGAACGCAGTCGCCATCTGGGTATCGACATCGGTGCCGTGAGCGGTACACCCGTACGCGCACCTGCCGACGGTGTGGTGGCCGACGTGGGCGACTACTATTTCTGCGGCAATACGCTCACCATCAACCTCGGGCAGGGTCTGTACAGCGTGTACTGCCATCTGAACAAGATCGACGTGCGGCGCGGCGCGCGCGTAAAGCAGGGAGAAATTGTGGGCGCCATCGGTGCCACCGGCCGCACCACCGGCGCGAATCTGCACTGGACGGTGAGCCTGAACGGTACGCCAGTCAACCCGCACGTCTTCATTCCCGAAAACGTAATACCCATTGGCGATCGTACAAAATGATCGCACGCCTTTGATCCCACGCAGGCGTGGCCATCCTCGGCTGCAATCAATCCATAAATTTGCCGACGATCACAAGCGGGACGAGCGCGTCTATACCGGATTGTTCCGGCTAAATTCCGGCCAGAAAATCCCCAACCGTCGGCCGAAAGCGATCCATATCCACCAGGAACGAATCGTGGCCTTGCTTGGAAGCGAGCGCCGCGAAGCGAGTCTCGATTCCTGCGGCTTGCAAGGCCTCGGCAAGCGCACGCTGTTGATGGACCGGGAAGAGGATATCGGTTTGCACGCCGACGACCAGCGCGTTGCGAAGTTTCAGCCGTTGGAATGATTTCTCGATAGTCCCGCCGTGCTCCGCGACATCAAACAGATCCATGACGCGCGACAGATACAGATAGGAGTTGGCATCAAAACCGCCCACGAACGCCCGCGCGCGCGCCTCGAGGTAGGACTCGACCTCAAACTCAATGCCGAAGGGTTCATGCTCCGCGCTGTCCGCGCGCTCGCGGCCGAAGCGCTCGATCCACTCGACGGCAGAACGGTAGGACAGCATCCCGAGCTTGCGCGCGAGCCGCATTCCCTCGCGCGGGCCATCGCCCGGCGCATAATCCCCGCCCTGCCAGGCGCCGTCGCTGCGGATCAACTCACGCTGCAGGGAACGCACGGCGATCGAGAAGGGCTCCGATTGCGTGGCCGACGACAGACTCACGAGGTTCAGGACACTGTCCGGGAACATCAAGCCGTACGCCAAGGCACTCATGCCGCCGAGCGATGGTCCCATGGCTACCTGGACCTTCGGGATACCCAGGGTCTGCAAGGCCGCATGCGCAGAGGCCGCGATGTCTTCGACGGTAAGGGTCGGGAAGCCGAGCGCATAGGGCTTGCCGGTCTCCGGATTTGACGACGCCGGCCCGGTCGTGCCGTGACAGCTACCGAGCGAATTCACGCAGACCACGTAGTAGCGTTGGGTATCCAGAGGTTTGCCCGGGCCGAGCATCTCTTCCCACCAGCCGGGCGTGGGATCAAGCGGCGAGGACGCGGCGTGCGCCGAAGGCGACAGCCCGGTGAAGAGCAGCAGCACGTTGCTGCGATCCGCAGCGAGCTTGCCCCAAGTCTCATAGGCAAGCTGTACTTGCGCCAGCTCGCCGCCCAAGTGCATCGGAAAGCGGCCCGCAAGCTCGACAAAGCGTCGCGCGGAACTTGGACTGCCGGAGTCTTCGGCCGCGTGTAATCTCAACTTGGGTTGCATATGCGTATTTTGCTCCACTTGACCCGGCCGGGTCACGCAAAGCGCAACCACACCCACAGCAAGCCAGCCACGCACACGCAAAACGGCAGTGACCAAGCGTGAAACGCCAGCAGGGCTCCGCGTTGCCGGCCAAGCCGGAGCGCAATGAGGTTCGCAAGCGAGGCGCTAAACATGCCGAAGCCACCCACATCCACCGCCCAGGCGATCGTCCCCCAATCCCGCGAATAGTGCGACAAGAGAATGCTCGTGGGCACATTGCTGATCACCTGGGACGAGATAACCCCGGCGACATACAGGCTACCGCGTTCGGCCAGATTCACGTAAGCCAGCACCGGGTACTGCGCGAGACGGCCGAGGTCGATGAACATCAACACCAGGATCAAAAGCAATGGCCATTCGATGCGGCGCAAGGTGCTCCGGAACCCGAGGATAAACACCATACCCACCAGCGCGAGACCAGCGGCTGCATAATGCAAATCGGAGAGCACGAGAAACGGAATGTAAAGGAGCGCCGAAGCGAACAAGAGCGAGCGCCGTACGGGAACGGCTACCGCTTGCGGATCGAAGTGCACACGTTTCGCGGCAAACCCCCACACCACCAGCACCAGCAGGCAGGCTCCGGCGATCACAAAAGCCGGGAGCATATGCAGCACGAATGCACCAAACTTTACCTGTGACAACTGCCACAGAAAAATATTCTGCGGATTGCCGATGGGCGTCAGCAAGGCGCCGGTATTGACCGCGAACGCCTCGAACATCACCAGGCGCCGCAGTGGCAATCTCGCGAGCGCACCCAGCTCGAGCGTCAGCGGCACGCTGATGAACAGCGCGACGTCATTGGTCAGGAACATCGCGAGCAGCGCCGAACCCACGACCAGAAACAGCGCCAATCCGCGCTCGGTGTGAACGCGCGCGAGGAGCTGCCGGCCGACATGATGCAACCAGCCGCTAAGTTCCAGCCCCTTCGTAAGGATCATCAGCCCGAGCAGGGTGCCGACGGTCGGCCAATTGACGAGCGCGGGGTAATGCGGGATTTCCCGCGGCGCCAGTACGCTCAGCACCACGAGCGCCGCGAGCAAGATCCACAAAAGATAATCGCGGCGCAAGGCGCCGAGCAGGTATGGCCGATCGTTCAGGCGTCCACCTCCGGCCAAGGCCCATCAGCCAAGCAGAAAGACCTGCGGCGCACCGCCAGCGTTGATTGCTGACGTCCGGCGATTCACAAACACACCAAGGGCGCACGGCACCAGCGCCACAACAGATCGGCGTTCACGTACCCCGACTCGACCGCTTCGGCCAGCAATGCCGCCGTGTATACCCGGGCCAGAGAACAAGCAAAGCGTCGTGCATCCACCGCCCGGGCGTCGGCATCCATCGTGCGCCGGTGCCAGTCCGTGACGGTTTTAAGTCCCTGGCGGACGCCGGCGCAGGCGGCCTGCAGTGTGGTGCTCCGTACCTTGGCGAGGCGCGCATCGATATCCGCGGCCAGCGCGTCGAGTGCTCGGCCCTGTTCGAGTACGCGCTGCACGTCGAGACTGAGCACGTTGGTCGTCCCCTCCCAGATGGAAAGTACCTGGCAGTCCCGCAGCAGCACCGGCAAGCCGGTGTCCTCGATATAACCCTGGCCGCCGAAACACTCCAGTACTTCGCTCACCGCCGCGACCGCCTGCTTGCCGGTATAGAGCTTGGCCAGTGGTGTCAACAGGCGCAGCAAGAGTTGCTCGTCTTCACTGTCCTCGTTGCACTCATCACGCCCGAGGAGCTGCGCCACGCGCAACACGAGGTGTAACGCTCCGGTGAATTCGGCATTCAGATCCGCCAGCGTTTCCCGATGCAGCGGCTGATCCGCGAGCCGCCGGCCGAACACCTGACGCTTGGCCGCGTAGTCCTCGGCGAGCGCCAAACCACGCCGCATGTAACTCACCGCACACACCGCGTTGCAAATCCGCGTGATATTGAGCACAGTGCCGATGGCACGTACTCCGTGACCGGCCGGCCCGATGCGCACTGCCGGTGTGCCCTCCAGCGTCAGTTCCGCGGTCGGCAGAGCGCGCGTGCCAAGCTTGTCCTTCAAGCGATGCACAAAGATGCCGTTGAGATTCCCCTGGGGGTTGCGCAGCTCGAGTAGGAACATGCTGAGCCGGCGGCCGGCATCCTCCGCCGTATCGCGCGCGAGCGTCACTGCGAGTTGCGAGTCGGTCGCCGAGGTAAACCACTTGGTGCCGTATAGCCGGTAGCCGCCGGCTTCGACTCGCGCCACCGTGCTGGTGCCGCTGACATCCGAGCCCCCGGTACGTTCCGTCATCCATTGGCCGGAAGTCCAAAACGCCTGCGGATCGCGGCTGAGCAGGTGTGGCAAGTACTGTTGCTTCAGCTCCGCATTGCCATAGAGCTCCAGTACCCGGGCCGCCCCGTCGGTCATCCCAAGCGGGCAGGAAGCCAGAGCCGAAGACGGATGATAAAGATACAGCCGCACGAGCTGGTGCACCCGCGCCCACTCGCCCGCGCTCCGCTCATAGGCCGTCGCGACGATGCCCTCCTCCGCGGCGATACGCCGCAACGTCCGCCACGCCATGCAGGTGTCGATGCGGTCGACGCGCCGGCCCCAAGGATCGTAGGGCACGTGCTTCGGCGGATTGGCCTCGGCCTCCGTGGCGAGCGCAAGCATCTCCCCGGCCGCCCGGGCGCCCAGACGCTCCAGGCCAGGTTCGATGTCCTGCAAAACAGCGGCTGGCAGGTGCGCCGCGAGCCAACCACGCAACGCCCGGTCACCTGTATATTGGTTGCCAAGTACCGGGCCTGCCTGAAAGAAAGGCTGCGAATTTACGTTATCCATTTAACTTCCTTATGCAACCGATTGATAAATAAGATCCCTGCTGGACGTATGCATTCATCCCCAGGCAGCTCCACTGCATCGGAGTGCAAATCCTCGCTTAGAGGCCAAATTTCAATTGAATGACCGTTCGTCGGCGCAAATGGAACGCTCATCGGTTTGTGGTTATAAATCCGGGCAAGCATGGATATAGTCCGCCCATAACGGAGTCGCGAGCGCAAAACCCATGGAACGGGGCTTCACGCTGATTGAGCCGACGGTTCGGATCGCATTCCCGGCGATCCTGACCGCGACGGCGATTCGCAACTTTAGCCGTGCTGTCGGTGGCCACCAGGACATAGCCCAGACTAACACTGTGGCCACGGACTTGGCATTGGCGCGCCGCCAGGTCTCGAAGAGCGATAGCGACCTAGTAATCTGCCCGGCAGAGATGGCGCGACCCGCTCGCGCACCGCTTGCAACGATGGCTGCGAAACCTGCTCTGTCACGCCTCCACCCGGAATCCGCACGCTTTCTCGACTGTTCCCGACGCGCACCGACGGCAATACACTCGACGCCGCGATCTCGGGTGTTACTTTCAACCTGGTCAGCACGACAAATCTCACAGCGAACGCGATATCCACCTTGCGTGACGGTCGCGATGAGCATTGCGCACGCGTGCGACAAACTTCTCCCTGGAGTCATGCAGACTCCAAATGAGCTTGGTAAAAATGTGAACGGCAGCTCGCTAGGCTGCCCATGAATATGGACAACCCATAAGCAACGGCGACAGCCCGCAAACTCGCGGACCGCCAACGGCGATGCACTGGAGAGGAGTCATCAACTTATGCGGAACATCAAGGACAGATATCTGGCAATGCCACATCCGCTCGTATGCGCACGGCGGTCAGCCGCAGGTTTCAGCCTGTTGGAAGTGCTGATTTCCCTTGTGGTTTTGTCGGTGGGACTGCTGAGCGTGGCTGCGCTCATGAGCACCACACTCAAAAGCAACGACAGCGCGTATATGCGCACCCAAGCCGAAGTGGAGGCCTACAACATCCTCGACCGCATGCGCGCCAACAACGCGGCGGTCGCCGCGGGCCACTATATATATACCATGCCGGGCGCGCCGTCGGACGCAAACCGCCCATCTACGACCTGCACCGGCGCCACCGCGGGATGTTCCTCCGCGGACCTCGCCGATTACGACCTCAGCCAGTGGCAACACGATCTCGCGAAGCGTCTGCCCGCGGGCCGGGGGTCAATCGTGACTTCGCCAATCGCCAATGGCACCGGCATCAAGGTCACGGTGACGGTGCTATGGAACGACAGCCGTGCCAGTCACGCCCTGAACGGCGCGGCCGCGCCATCCAACTTCAGCTTGTCCGTGCACTCGGTGCTTTGAGTGGAACTCCGCAGGCACCCCGTCCGCCGGCGCTCGACGAACCAGCGCCAATCCGGGCTGTCGCTCGTCGAGCTGCTGATTGCGTTGGTGCTCGGGCTGGTACTGATTACCGGCGTGCTTTCGGTTTATCTCTCCAGCCACAAGACTTACGGCGTCAACACCGCCGTCGGCCAAATTCAGGAAAACGGCCGTGCGGCACTCAACTTCATCCGCGTCAACACCCGCATGGCGGGCTACATGGGCTGCGGCGCCACCGACAGCCATTTCACCAATCAATTGAACACGCCGGCGAGCACCATGCTGCCCTACAATTTCGGCAGCGTGATTACCGGCTTCGAGGCGAATGGCACGGCGCCCGGTGACCAGTACAGCCTGCCGGCGGCGACACCCCGGGCACCACGCGCCGGCGCGGCCGCCGCATGGTCGCCGGCACTCGACCCCAGTATGCCGAGCGGCAGTGCCGCCTATGTCATTCCCGGCTCCGACATCTTCGCCGTGAGCATCAGCCAGAGAACCATCACACCGAGTTACGTGACCGGGCTTGGCGCGGGCGCCAACAGCTTCACCGTCGCCGCCAACAACAACAGCCTGGTTGCCGGTGATCTGATCGTCATCAGTAACTGTGTGCAAACCGCGGTGCGGGAAGCGACTGCGGTGAAGGGCTTGACCATCGGCACCGATACCGGGACCAGCGCCCCGGGCAATGCCAGCAGCCTGCGGCCGGCGCTGGTGCAAAACGCTCAAGTAACCACCGCCAGCGTCGTCGCCTATTACGTCGGGTTGGGGGCAGACGGCGCGCCGGCATTATTCGAAGCCTTCACCGACACCAGCAGTGCGAGCGGCTTCAGCCCGCAGGAAATCGTGCCGGGCGTGGAAAACATGCAGGTGTTGTACGGCGTGGCACCCGCAGGCAGCGATGCACCAACCCAATACCTCACCGCCGCGGAAGTGAGTACCCAAAGCCCGGCACTCTGGTCCAAGGTGGTGAGCGTGCGGGTCGCACTGCTGCTCCGCAGTGCCACAGGCGCCGTGCACCGTCCTGGCGTTGCCCAGACCTACGACCTGCTCGGTACCGGCGTGGTGGCGCCGCGCGACACGCGCCTGCGCCAGATATTCACGGCCACGATTGCATTGCGCAACCGTTTGCTCAGACCCTGAACCGAGGGCACGATCATGACCACACTACGCGTACACACCACAAGCCCACAGCAGGGATTCGTGCTGATCGTCGCCCTGATTCTGCTGCTGGTGCTCACAGTCCTCGGCCTGGCTGCGAGCCGCAGCACGTCACTTGAGGAGCGCATGGCCGGCAACGAGCGCAATCAGAACCTCGCTTTTCAGGCGGCTGAAGCCGGGCTGCGTGCCGGCGAGTTCTGCCTGACCACGGCCATGCCGGCCTGCACCACCTATTCCCACGCCAACTCCGGTGGGAACGGCGCCTATCTGTTCAATGCGGCCAACACCGTGACGCTCTGGACACAATCTGGGTTCTGGGGCACGCCAGGCAACGCGCTGGACTACACGACGATCACCGGTGAGAGCATCCCTCTGGTCGCAGAGCAGCCACAACTCATCATCGAAAGTCTGCCGAGCGTTGCGGCCCAGGGCGGCAATCTGGCCTGCTCGGGGTACGGCTGCTACACGCCGCCAATTCAGCGCTGGCGCATCACGTCGCGCGGCACGGGCGGCGACACAAGTTCGACGGTCATGCTTCAGGAAATCTACCAGTGCTGCGGGTCATGAGGCCCAAGCAACACGTTGCAGAAAGCTGAGGCCAGACAGAAGCGCCGCAAGGAAGCGGCACGGGAATCGCCCATGAACAGCAGGATGTACCGACTCAGACGCGCACTGGTGACCACGACGGCCATCGCGCTCGCCGCCATGACTTTGTTCATGCTGTCGTCGGCGTCCGCTGATCCACCGGCAAGCCCGCCGCCGCCCATGGTCATCAGTTCGATTCCGCTGAACGTAGTGGCGCCGAGCACACCACAAGTGATGATTGCCTTGACCAATTCGATGTCGATGGGCAGCTCCGACGACATCATCGATGACGCCAACACCAACCTGTCCATCCCCGCCGGCACTACGCACGCACGCGTGCCGTCGAGCGCGATCATGACCTGGTCGGGAGGCGACCACGACTGGACCACCGCGACGCCCTCTACATCACCAGCCAATTATCGGGTGCCGGACGGATTCATCGCGCCGGTCACCGGCGACGCCGCGGGAAGCCGCACGCCCTATGTTGCGCCCCTGGCGAACACCGGCGCTGCTCGGCAAGCCGACAATTCGGCGAGTCGCCTGAATATCGCCAAGCAGTCGATCGCCCAGGTGATCCAGGAATACGGCACGCAAGTTGAATTCGGCCTGATGACCTACCGGGTTACGGATACAACGCGATACCATAGTTGGGCGTACTACATGAGCGAGCCGGGCGGATTCACGGCCGCCGACTTCAGCAATAGTTATCAGGTGCCGATCTACGCACCCGGCGCCAGTTTGCCCTCCATGCTTACCAACCGGTGGGTCAACAACCCCTGTTTCGGGACACTGAACGCCGACTGCACAACGATCGCGAATGCACTTGCGAATCAAACGGGAATCTCAATGGGCAGCTACCGCTACATGCATGTCGCCGCGCGCAGCGACGATCCACCGGTAAACGATGTGGTACTTGCGCCCTACAACGGCAACAACACATTCCTGCTTGGCGGCACACTCACGCCGGATTCGCCGTACACCGGATTTACGCTCGCCGACTACAACTGCGGCAGCAACTGTCGTGGATCCCGGACCCCGATCGTCATCAATTATTCCGAAGTCGCGCCTACGCAGGGCGGCGACGGTACCTACAACTTGTGGCCGACCAACTCCGGCTACGTGCCGCACTCTTCACAGGTGCTGGTCTCCTCACGCGGTGCGCTTTGGTCCGGGAACCCGGCAGCCAATAGTGCCGACGTGCTGGTGCCAATCAGCGCCGCGGCCGGAGCCAGCAGTGCCGAGCAGCAGGCTTATATGCAACTTTTTGCGCGCTATCTGACCCCGGAAAATAACGTACAGAGCACGGATACCGACCCCGTGCCCGGCGTCACACCCGCGATCAGTTCCTACAACTATTACCAGCACGCGATCCAGGCGAGTGCCCTGCAGTCGCCCATCGCCGGGCTCCTGGCTACCGCGCTCAAGCCATCCTCCTGGCCTGCGACTGTGACACCGAATCCGAACAACTGTCCGACGCCGCGCTACGTGATTCTGATTACGGATGGATTGCCGACCTCTGACCTGAACGGCAACCACTGGCCGCCGCCCGGAAGCGCCGCCGCGCAAGGCTATGGTGCGAGTGTAGCCTTCAACAAGGACGGGGCCTTGAACACGGCCGGCACCGACAACCAGGCGATGATCGACGCCATCGATCAAATCACGGCACTCAATGCCGCGGGCATCAAGACCTTCGTGGTAGGTCTGGGTCCGGGTGTCAATCCGGCACTCAATCCCACGGCCGCCAAGGTGCTCACCGCGCTCGCGATCGCCGGCGGCACCACCAACTACTTCCCGGCAACCAGCCCGGCGGCCGTAGTGGCGCAACTCAATACCATTCTCAACAGCATCCATCACCTGAATGTGGCGTCGGTAGCCGGCGCTGTAAATTCGACCGGCCTGAATGCCGGGACGACCCTATACCAAGCCAGTTACACCGATTATTCAATGCCGTACGAGGATTGGACCGGTGACGTGCGCGCTCTGCCGGTCGGGAGCGACGGCACCGTCAGCACTACGGCAAATTGGTCGGCGCAATGCCAGCTTGACGTTGCCGCAACCACCGGAACTTGCGAACCGGGTGGCGCGCTGGGCACCGGCACCGGCTGGCAGTCGCGCCGCATCGCCACTTGGAACCCAAGCGGCGGCGCTGCGGGGACAGGCGCCGGAGTGCCCTTCGAGTGGCCCGTGAGCGTCGGGATCAACACCCTCAGTGCCGCCCAGAAAGCTGCGCTCACCACGGGCAGCGACGATACGCTCGGCCCCGCACGACTCGCGCATCTGCGCGGCGACACTTCGACCGCGATGGCGCACGGCGGCGCGTTGCGCAACCGCTCGCACATCCTCGGCGATATCGTGGACAGCGGCCCGCTTTATATTGCAGCGCCCCTGGGTCCCTACGGCGGGATGCCGGGTTACAACCGCTTCGTCAGCGACCATCAGTCCCGCACACCCATGCTGTATGCGGGCGCCAACGATGGCATGCTGCACGCGTTTGAGGCCGCGACCGGCAAGGAGGACTTCGCTTTCATTCCGAACGGTGTGTTCGCAAACCTGATCAAGCTGACCGACCCGAACTACAACGACAATCATCAGTTCTATGTCGATGCCGCACCGAGCGCCGGCGACGTGCGCTTCGCGAATGGCGTATGGCATACGCTGCTGGCGGGTGGTCTCAACGGCGGTGGCCGGAGCATTTACGCGCTGGATGTCACCGATCCGACAGCCGTCAAGAGCGAGACGGATCTCGCCGGCAAAGTGCTCTGGGAATTCACCGATCCGCACCTCGGACTCAGCTACAGCCAACCCACGTTCGCGCTGAGCACGGACACCGCGAGTGTCAATGCCAATCCGAGCGGCTTCCTGCTGTTTTTCGGGTCCGGCTACAACAACAGCGACCAGAACCCGTACCTGTACGCGCTCAATCCGGAAAACGGCCGCTTGGTCTCGAAAGACATTTCCCGGGGCGGCACACCCCTGGGCGCCATCAACCTGTGCGCGGCGGTGTCGCCGGATCCCTGCAACCACAGTCAAGCAAACGGCTTGTCGGGAGTCGTGGCGATCAACGACGCCGGAGTCATGGGCTCGCCGGCGACCACCGTGTATGCAGGCGACCTGCAGGGGCACCTCTGGAAAGTGGATATCCGTGCACCGAATCCCGCGGACTGGAGCGTCACCCGGCTCTTCAGTGCCACGGATGCGGGTGGCACGGCGCAGCCGATCACCGGCACACCGGCGGTGTCACTCAATCCGCAATATCCCGGCGTCGCGGGCCCCGTGGTCTACTTCGGCACCGGCCAGTACCTCGGCAGCCCGGACATTGCCACTACACACACCCAAAGCTTCTATGCAGTTCTTGACAACGGCGTGAACGGTGGTCTCACCCGCGGCAACTTGGTGCAGCAAAGCCTGAGCGCCGCGAGTGAAACCATCAACGGCAACCACATCACGGTGCGCACCGTCACGAGCCATGCGGTGGACTGGAGTGCGCGGCAAGGCTGGTTCCTGGACCTGCCACTCGCGGGCGAGCGCGTGATCAGCAATCCACGTCTGTATTCGGGTCAGGTAATTTTCACGACCTATGCGCCCTCGCCCCTGGCTGCGGAGAATTGCGCGGTCGACGGTGAATCGTTCTTGATGGTGCTCAACTACCAGAACGGCGGCGCCTTTGCGAAACCGCAAATCGATCTCAAGGGCGACGGAAAAATCACCGGCGCCGCCGAGCAGAATGGCCAGGACCCGGTAGGCTTCAGCCTTGGCAAGGTTTACGCCCCGGCGCCGACGTTGCTCTCCGCAAGTCTCGGCGAGGTCCACGCGGTGCTTGAAGTCAGCCTGTCGCAGCCGACGGCGTCCAACGGCGGCAACGTGCAGAAGCTGCCAACCGCGGGCGGCCTGCGCTACAAAGTCACCTGGACGCAATTACAGTGAGGCGCTGTATGCCCAGCACTCGGCCCTTCCGCTCGGCGAGGCTGCTGCTCGCATTGCTGATCGCCTGCGCCGTGTGCCCGCCTTTGTGGGCGGCCTTCGGATCGCCCGGTGAACCCGTCAAGTACGGCGTCGTGCAAGAAGTCGACTACCTGCATCACGCGATCACCGTCAACGGACAAACCTACAGCGTGGCCGAGAACGCCAGGTTCAGCGGAATTGGCGGCTTTCCCGTGTTGTACAGCGGCATGCCGATCGCATACACGTTGGGCCCGCTGGCGCGCCATGGGTCACCTGGCGCACCCGCCGCGAACGGGCACAACCATGCGCCGCCGGTCATCACACACATAACCTGGCGGCCCGGCGGCACCTGAATCCGGCGAAGCGACGTCAGCCGCACGCGCCAGGTCATCCACCCGAGCCCGCGATGCCGGGCGCCGCCGCTACCACTCTGCACCTTTCGTCTGCGCATCTCCCCCGTTCGTCCGTTATTTGTAGACAAACGTTTCCACCGATTCATCATCTGAGCACACGCAGGGCCGAAGTGAGTACTGCGCGAAGCCGGGGGGGTTACAACGGCTCGGGGTGCGCGCGCTCCGGTCCGGGAGAGCCGACATGCAGGAAGACGACACCGTTAAGCAACTGGCACGCAAGTCCATAGCGAGTACCGCGCTTTCCTATCTTGACGATCAGCGCATGCCTCCCGCACAAATACTCGCAGCCTACGGCCAGAGTGCGGAACACTGGCCGCGCTGGATGGACAATGGACCGCTCGCACTCACCACGATGCTGGGAGTGATCGGCATACTGCCGGCGCTGTTCGAAAACCGCCCGCCGTCGAATGCCAGCATCGGGGCCTTTATCGTGGTCGGGCTCCTGGTGCTCGCGACAAGCCTCGCCGGACGTTTCGTGCGGCGCGCAGGCATTGGACGGGCGCTGCGACAAATGGCCTGGGCCCTGCCCGCCGCGATCCCGATCCTGGTGTTCCGCCCGTTCGATTTGCCGAGCGAGGTGGTATCGATCGGCCTGTTTTCGTTCTGGGGCGCCACCTATTACGTGACGCCGGCAGACGCGCCGAGCCTCAAATATGCGCTGGTAATCACGGCCTCCTGCCTGTATTTCGCCCTGGCCTCACTGATCGCGGCCGGGAGTGGCTTGACCGAACCCGCCATGATCTTCCCGGTGGTGGGCCTGTTGGCGGTGAGTTTGATCCTCCTGAATACCCTCGGCCTGCATTTTTCGCGCGCCGCACGCCGCATGGAGCTGCGCGCCCGCGTGCAGCACGATCTGCTGGAAATTCAGCGCCAGGAATTGAACGAGCTTGCGGAAACCGACGAACTCACGGGACTTTCCAGCCGCAAGCAGGCCCTGGAAGTGCTGGAGCGTACCTGGCGGCACTACGACGAGGTCCCCGATGAGCGCTGGGAACTCTCACTGATCATGGTCGACGTGGATTATCTGCGCCAGCTCAACGAGCACTATGGACGGCACATCGGCGATGTCTGCCTGAAACGCATCGCGAGCCAGCTGCGCACCTGCGCACGTGTACCCGGCGACTGCGTGGCCCGCTATCTCGGCAACAGCTTTCTGCTGGTGCTCCACAACCAGGACGAACGCCACGCCGTGCGGGTCGGCAAGCAGATCCGCGAGGCGGTGGAAGCCATGAACATGTTGAATCCGAAATCGCCCAGCGGCTGGGCGGTGACGGTGAGCGTCGGGGTATGCGGATGCGTACCGCGCTTCGGTTACGAATACACCACGGCCATTCAGGATGTGAAATCCACGCTGGCGCGCGCCAAAGCGGCCGGTCGCAACAGTGTGTACTCGCGCCAGGGGCTTGAATCCACCGCCCGCGGCGACGCCGGTGCCTCCCGTGACGCAACCCAACTCATGCGCGACGACACCACGCTGCGGGCCGCACGTACTGCTCACGGCTTGGTGCATTGAGATCGGCCGATTGGTGGTACAGGAGAATTCCGCCGCGTGGGCGCCGCGAAACCTCTGACTTATTCGTACTACCCGTCCCCGCCTGCGAAAAGTGTGGGTAGAACAACCGAACACGCGAGAAATATCTACGCCGGTCGTGGCCGATGCCGCTCGTCGTGCATTCTGCACCGCTCAACGTCGGCGTTGGCGCTCGCGACGCCGCATTCCATTTGTCGCGCATTCGCCCACGCCGGTCTGAATTTGTTACTCAAGCAATATGTCCGGTGCTACATTTTGCGCGTATGCAAAGCAGCCCCAAATTCATGCGCGGATTCACACTCATCGAACTGATGGTGTTGACCGTGGTGGTCGCAATCCTCGCGACCATCGCGATACCAGACTTCAGTAGCAGCATCGCCAACAATCGCGACACGGCCCAGGTCAACAGCTTGTTGAACAGCCTGTATCTTGCCCGCAGCGATGCGATCAAGAGCGGTGTTCCGGTCACCATCTGTGCCGGAGGCAACCCGCCGGAGTGCAGTGGAACCAGCCCGACCTGGTCCAGCGGTTGGGTGGTTTATTACGCCACGCTGCCTCCGGGAGCCACAACCCGAGTTATCCGTGTTTACCCCGCGAACCCCAGCAGCACGTTCACCAGCGACAACGGCTACAGCTTCACCTTCCAGCCAAACGGTGCGCTTTCTCCGGCGCCCGCCGGTGGGGTAAACCTTACCTTGTGCGATTCACGCGGCGCCCGCTATGCACACTCTTTGGGTCTCATGGCCACCGGGCGTGCGGAGGCCGCCGCCCAGGTCGGCTACCAGGTGAACGGCAGCACGGCACTGACGTGCTCGTAAGCGGCCGGCGATACCCCATGATGCTTGAAAACACCAGCATTGCCCAAGCTCGCCCCGGTCACGCGGCTCCGGGCTTCAGCCTGCTCGAAGTCCTGATCGCGCTCGTGATTCTCTCGGTCGGATTGCTTGGCATTGCCGCGATGCTGAGCACCACACTCAAGAGCAACGACAGCGCTTACATGCGCAGCCAGGCCACGATCCTCGCCGCCAACATCATCGACCGCATGCGCGCCAATCCGCAGGGCGTCGCCGGCGGTGATTACAACCTTTCCATGGGCGCAGCGGCACCCGGCTCGGTCACGGTCTGCACCGGTACCACCGCCGATTGCACTGCCTTGACCCTGGCCCAGTACGACCTCACCCAATGGCTCGCGACCCTGGCCTCGCCCGACAACGGTCTGCCACAAGGCACCGGCAGCATTACCACCACCACGCTTGGTGGCGTGCAACAGGTCACGGTCACGGTGCAGTGGAACGACACCCGCGCCCTAGCGGCGCTCCAGGGTTCAGGGACACCGCCCCCCGCGGCCTCCACCTTGTCCATAAGTTCGGTGCTTTAGGACACCCGTCATGCGATATACCCACATAAAAAACCAGACTGGACTGTCGCTCATCGAGATGATGATCGCCATGGTCGTGGGGTTGATCCTGGTCGCGGGCGTGCTGTCCATCTATATCGGCAGCCGCCACGGCTATGGCACCAACTCGGCGGTCGGCCAGGTCCAGGCCAACGGTCGCTTTGCCATGGACTTCATCCGCAGCGCCGTGCGTCAGGCGGGCTACATGGGTTGCGCGGTAAGCAGTCCCGCGACCATCAGTAGCGAACTCAATTCGACAGCCAGTACTCTTCCCTACAACTTCGCGTTGGGCGTGAGTGGCTTCGAGTACACGGGCACCGCACCCGGCAGCACCTTCACCGGCCTCGCCGAAACCCTCAGCCCGGCTTCCGGCGCCGGCAACTGGTCGCCCACGCTCGATTCGAGCCTGCCCGTGACCGGTAGTAATTATGTGGCGCCGGGATCGGATGTGCTGGTCGTTCGCTATGCGACCGACGACCCGGCGTACGTAACTGCGATCACCGGCGCCAATCAATTCAACACGCATGGCGGCGCCGAGCTTGGCAATGGCAACATCGTGGTCGTGACCAACTGCCTGAGCGGCGTCGTCATGCAGCTCACCGGCGCCACCCCCGCCGTCACCACGAACAGCGTGACCGCGGCCGTGGGCGGCGCCTATTTGCCAGGCAACGCCAGCCCGGCAAACCTTCCATCAGGCTTCGTGGGTGCCCAGGTGGTCACACCCACCACGGCGGTGTTTTATGTTGGCCAGGGCATGGACAAAGGGCCGGCGCTCTTCGAGGCCGTACCCAGCCCCACCAACCCAAGTGTTTTTGTGGACACTGAACTCGTTCCGGGCGTGGAAAACATGCAGGTGCTGTACGGCATCGATACCAACGGCACCCGCACACCCAGCCAGTACGTGACGGCCGACAACGTCAGCGACTGGACCCAGGTCGTGAGCGTGCGCGTGGCGCTGCTGATGCAGAGCAACATCGGCGCCCTCAGCCTCCCGCCCTCCGGGAGTACCCCGAACTTCGATTTACTGGGTACCACGGTCACCGTGCCGAGCGACACGCGTCTGCGCCGCGTGTTTACCAGCGACATCTATATTCGCAACGAACAACCCGCTTCGGATCTCTGAACATGAACAGACATTTCACTGTACACAAAACCGCACGCCAACAGGGCTTCGTGCTCGTCACCGCTCTGATCCTGCTGCTGATCTTGACGCTGCTCGGCCTGGCCGCCGCGCAAAGCACCTCCATGCAAGAGCAGATGGCCGGCAACCAGCGCAATCAAGCCCTGGCGTTCGAGGCGGCCGAAGCCGGCTTGAGCGTCGCACACACCGGGGTACTGCAGGGCCTGTGGACCAATGCCGAATTCGCCGCCAACACCAATGGACTCTATACCCTGGCCACCTGTTGCACAGGTTCCGTCGGGTACACCTCGGCGTGGGAAGTTTCCGGCGCCTGGTCGAGCGCCATCGCTTTAACCACGCCGTCGCCGGGTCTCAGCAGTCCTCAAGTAGCCGCACAGCCGGTGTTCCTCGTCGAGGAACTGCCCCCGGTAGCGCCGGCCGGACACTCGCTGGTGCTCCGCCAGAGCGGTGGCGGACCGCCCGTGCAACCTTACCGGATCACGGTGTACGCGAC
>JBOIBB010000136.1:0-13068 GCA_050739335.1 Gammaproteobacteria bacterium | reverse complement strand
ACCCGCGCATATCAGCTTGAGCCAACCGTCGGATGTACTGGCTGCGCCGTCTTCAGGGGATTCCATCCACAACAAAACCCAAATCAACACCCGCTCCGCTCTTGACAGCGAAAGTCATATCAACGCTGCATTACATAAAGCGTTTCAGGCGCCGTAGCGTTGACGATATTGCTGCAAGCGTCCCAGGGCCGCAGCGTGCTGCGGTCGCTCTTCGAGCCAGGCGAGGATGTCGTCGAGCCTCACGAGCGCCGTCACCCGGAGGTGCTCGTTGGACTCAAGCTCGCTGAGCGCCGATGCCTGGCCCTGGCCGCGTTCCTGACGGTCGAGCGCGATCATGAGTCCGACGGGTGTGGCACCCGCCGCCCGGATCAAGGCGAGCGCTTCGCGCACCGCCGTGCCGGCCGTGATCACATCGTCGACAATCAGCACCCGGCCGGTGAGCGGTGCGCCGATCAGTTGGCCGCCTTCGCCATGGTCCTTGGCTTCTTTGCGGTTGAAGCACCACGGCAGGTCGCGGCGGTGATACACCGCGAGTGCGGCCGCTGTCACCGCCACCAACGGAATGCCCTTGTAGGCGGGCCCGAACAGCATGTCGAAATCCTGGTCCGATTCGGCGAGCGCACGTGCATACGCGCGTCCGAGCGCGGCCAGCGTGACGCCGGAATTGA
Organism: Gammaproteobacteria bacterium; assembly: GCA_050739335.1. Taxonomy (GTDB): domain Bacteria; phylum Pseudomonadota; class Gammaproteobacteria; order Natronospirales; family REEB76; genus REEB76. Next base: position 12,400 of record JBOIBB010000136.1, on the reverse strand, counting down.
ACAGCCCGGCGTTGAAAAAATACGGGCTCACGCGCCCCGATTTGAGCGTGAATTCCCCGAAGCGGAGCACGCCGCGCTGCAGGGCGAGATCGAGAAATTCACGCTGATAGTCCTGCATGCCCGGTACCGTGAATCGCAAATCGGCGCGTATGATACACGCAGCTTTTGGGGATGCGCCCTGGCCATGCGGGCGCCGCTCGGTTCGAGACGTGCGGACGTGTTGCAAATACCTGTGCGTGCGCGGACCGGAGCAGCGTGGTATTGCACCGCGATGGCAAGATATGCCGTGCGTGTAGTTCTCTTGACCCCCCGAATTTCTCGAGGTTGAGACATGCGGATCCTCACGCTCAACGTAAACGGGGTGCGCTCGGCGGCCCGCAAAGGTTTGTTCGAGTGGTTGCCGCGGCAACATGCCGACGTAATCTGCCTGCAGGAAGTCAAGGCTCAACAGGAGCAGCTAGCGGACCCCGTATTCCGGCCGCGCAATTATCACTGCTTCTATTACGCGGCGCGCAAGAAGGGTTATGCCGGCACCGCGCTGTTCGCGCGCCGTGAGCCCGACGAAGTGATCACGGGGCTTGGCGCCAAGGAGTTCGACGACGAGGGCCGTTATCTCGAGGCGCGCTTCGGCAAACTCTCGGTGGTGTCGCTGTACCTGCCCTCGGGATCCTCGGGCAAGCATCGCCAGGCCTCCAAGGACCGTTTCCTGAGAATGTTCATGGGCTATCTGCGCGCGCTGCGCCGCAAGCGCCGCGAGTACATCCTTTGCGGAGACTGGAACATTGCGCACCGCAACATCGATCTCAAGAACTGGCGCAGCAATCAGAAGAATTCCGGTTTTCTGCCGCACGAGCGCGCCTGGCTCGACGAGCTGTTCGGTTCAGCGGGTTACGTGGACGCGTTTCGGGTCGTCGACTCGCGTCCCGAGCAATACACCTGGTGGTCAAACCGCGGCCAGGCGCGCGCCAAGAATGTCGGCTGGCGCATCGATTACCAGATCGTGACTCCGGGCCTGAAGCGCAGAGTGCAAAAAGCCCGCATCTGCACGGACCGGCGCTTCTCCGATCATGCGCCGCTCATACTGGACTACGCCGGGGATTTGTGAGCGCGGCTGTCAAGGCGCGTGCCTGGTCCTTCGACGCGCTCCTCGAGGTGGCGCGCGCGGCCTGGAACCGCCGCGTCGGCATCACGCTCGTGCTCGGATTTTCGTCCGGGCTGCCACTCGCGCTTTCGGGCTCGACGCTGCAGGCCTGGCTCGCCACGCTGCACGTCAACGTCGAAACCATCGGCATCTTTTCTCTGGTGGGCCTGCCGTACTCGCTCAAATTCCTGTGGGCGCCGTTCATGGACCGCTACGTGCCGCCGTTTCTCGGCCGCCGTCGCGGGTGGATATTGCTTGCACAATTCGCGCTCGCGCTGCTGCTCGTGGCCATGGCCTTCACCGATCCGGCGAGCCACATGTGGCGCATGGGTCTGCTTGCACTCGCCCTCGCGTTTGCGTCCGCCTCGCAGGACATCGTGTACAACGCGTATTTTACCGATATCCTGCGTCCCGCCGAGCGTGGTTTGGGCGCTGCGGTGCAGGCCGGAGGCTACCGGCTCGCCATGATCGTCGCGGGCGCGATCGTGCTGATCCTTTCGGACAGCATCGGTTGGCGCAACAGTTATCTGCTGATGGCACTCCTGATGCTGCTTGCGATGATTCCCTCGATTATCGGACCCGAGGCCGAGCATCCGGCCGCCGCGCCGCACACACTGCGTGAAGCGGTGGTGACACCGATCCTGGAATTCGTGGCGCGCCGCGGCATGCTCTGGCTGCTGCTGCTTGTGGTGCTCTACAAGTTTGGCAATTGGTTTTCAGGCTTGCTCACCAATGCCTTTTTGATCGAGGGCGTGCATTTCACCGCCACCGACGTGGGCGTGGTCAACAAGGGCTTTGGCCTTGCGGCCACCATCGTCGGGGTGTTTCTCGGCGGCTTTTTCATGACGCGGCTGCGCTTGTTTCGCGCAATGTTGTATTTCGGCGTGCTCCAAGCCGTCTCGATCCTCGCGTTTCTCGCGCTCGCGCTCGTCGGGCACAGCTATGTCGGGCTGGTGATTGCCGTGGGCGTGGAGAACCTCGCCTGGGGCATGGGGACCGCGGCTTTCATTGCCTATCTCATGGCGCTCTGCGATCACCGCTACACCGCCTTCCAGTTCGCGCTGCTCTCGGCGCTTGATTCCATCTCGCGAGTGATTCTCGGACCGCCGGCCGGGTACGTCGCCGAGCATTGGGGGTGGAGCGCAGTGTTTGTGACCAGCGCGCTGCTCGCGATACCGGGGTTGATTCTGCTGGTGGCACTGCGCCGGCAGATCGCCGAGGTTGAATGCCGTGACACGCCGCAAGCCGCGGCGGTCTGAATATTATTCAATGCAACTTGCGCCGCGGCGGCGGTAGCGGCGCCGCTTGTATCGCAACCGGCGCGGCGTGGTGCAGCAGCATGCGCCAGCCCGCGTCGGTGAACTGGTAGACGTTGGTTACGGTCATGGGTGGACGTTCGCCGGGCTCGGGTGGCACGCGCATGATTTCGTGCAGCGTGTGTACCGAGAGTAACGCGTCCTGGGTGCGGGTCAGATCGGTGAGGCGGAAATTCACCGGCACGCCTGCACGGAACAGCTCCGCCCAACCGTTGCGCACTGCCTCGCGGCCGGCGAGCTTGAGCGCGAGTGGATGCACGCAAGCGATCGCGTCGCTGTCGAGCCAGACTTCCATCATGGCGTCAAGGTTGGCGCCCGCGAAGGCTGCGTAGAATGCGGCTTCGGCTTCATCCGGGGTAGCGTACATGCTGCGGTTGTCCGGGGTGTGGTGCAGACAATAGAAGAAAGCCGCGGGGGATTACAAGCGCGCAGAAGGCGGTTGTGGCTGAGAACCACCACTAAGCCGTGCACCGGCTCGCGGAGCTTGGCAGTCAGGCTGCACCTAGCTTTTCGCCAGGCAACCGCCCGCGATTATTCGTCCAAACGGTCCAGCGGGTTGGCCCAGAGTGCGTGGCGCTGGTCGTCGAGATCCACGCCGTAGTCTTCGCGTTCGAGGTCGAGTGGCCCCGACCAGTCCTCGGGAGCTTCCACCGGTCTCAGTTCCAGAGTGGCCCAAGCGTCGAGGTCAAACTCCTCGAGCGTGCCATCGTAATACTGCACCTCAACGCTCTCGTCCTGCTCGTCGACAGCCACGACTTCGAAGCTTACACCCTGCTCGTCGGCGTACCAGTCACCGATGGCAGGCAGGGATTGTTCGTTTTCCGGCGTCTGGCTCACGGTCGGGGCCTCAGCTCGTCGCTTCCTTCAAACCGCCTGAGTGCCAGTCCACGGGTGGCGCTTGTGTGGCGTTCTTGGTCCCTGGGCTGCGTCTCGCGGCAGGGAAAGTTATAGAACCAGGATTTTTGCAAAGCAAGCGTGCGCGAACGGCAAATGCGGGTAGGCAGCGCTCGGCGCAGCGGGTAAAATTTCACATCTGACACTAGCTTCTTCGGCTAGCAGTGTGTAACTCCTCAAGATTTCCAACGGGGCCCCACGGTGTTCGAGCAATACGTCAGCATGTTCATATCGCTGTTCGTGGTGGTCGACCCGATCGGCTTGGCGCCGATGTTTGGAGCGATTACGCGCGGCGGCGGCCAGTTGCACCGCCGGCGCATGGCCGTCAAGGGCACGATTCTCGCAACCATCATTCTGCTGATTTTTGCCGTGATCGGCGACTGGCTGTTGCGTGCGCTCGGCATCAGTTTTCCGGCCTTCAAGATCGCGGGCGGCGTGCTGTTGTTCCTGATCGCCATCGATATGGTGTTCGCACGCCAGTCGGGCGGCCGTTCGGCTACCGAGCGCGAAGAAGAAGAGGGCAAGGCCAAGGAAGATGTCTCGGTCTTTCCCCTGGCGTTTCCGCTGATCGCCGGGCCCGGTGCGCTCGCCACCATCCTGATCATGGTGAGTGAAGCGCACGGCAAAGTTCTCGTGCTCTTGGGAGTGGTGGTGATTGTGCTGGTGGTGCTCGCCATCACGCTCGGCTGCCTGTTGCTCACCAACCGGTTGATGAAGCTGCTGGGTGAAACCGGGGCCAACGTGGTGGGCCGGCTGTTCGGCGTGATTCTCGCGGCGCTGGCGGTGCAATTCGTGGTCGATGGCATACGCGCCGGATTTTTCCACGGCTGACGTTATCGCCGGATGAACACGAGGTCACGTACGGCGTGACCGAGCTTGAGCCCTCGGTGTTCAAACCGCGTCAACAGTCGCGCCGCGGGGCGCGGCGCAAAACCCGTCCCGGCCGCGTTGCTGAAATCAGGATTGGCCACGAGCACTGCGAGCATATGCTCGGCGTAATCCGGCCAATCAGTGGCCAGATGCAACTGTCCCCCGCGTTTGAGCTTGCGTGCCACCAGCGCCGCGAATTCCGGCTGCACCAGACGGCGTTTGTGGTGGCGTTTCTTTGGCCACGGATCGGGGAAATAAATCAGTATCGCGCTCAGGCTCGCGTCCGGCATACAGCCGCTCAGCACTTCCAGCGCGTCGGCGCACACCACGCGCACGTTGGTCAGCGCGTGGCTTTCCAGGCCGAGGAGCAGCCGGCCGATGCCTGGGCGATGCACTTCCACGCCGATGAAATCTTCGTGAGGATGTGCGCATGCCAATGTTAGCAGTGTGTCGCCGTTGCCGAAACCGATCTCGAGCGTGCAGGGCGCATCGCGCCTGAAAAGCGCGGCCAGCTCGAAGGGGTCGTGGGTCACATCGAGTGCGTACCGTGGCAGTAGCCGTACGAGCGCATCCTGCTGCGCACGGGTAATGCGTCCTTGGCGGCGTACGAAGCTGCGCACCGGGCGCACATGTTCAGCCGCCGGCGTGCGCGGCGCGTTCATGCTACGAAAGCCCGTAGTTCGCCCCAGATTTTGCATGTATCGCCTGAGCACGCCGTGGTTGCCTGCTTGATGCACGTTCGTGTGCCGCCGGATAATCCACCGCGGACCGCACCGTCCGCCGCTATGCGAACTTCGTCCGTGCACCGGTTGCCATGCCGGAACAATTGCCCGGGAGTTCGCGCTAGGTTGACACGCATGCCGCAATTCACGGTATCGAAGGCTCACGCCGGGCTGCTAGAATGAAGCGCAAGCGGGTGTAGTTCAATGGTAGAACTTCAGGTTCCCAACCTGATAACGAGGGTTCGATTCCCTTCACCCGCTCCAAACGTAACGTGTGGAGAACCATCCATGGTGAGTCGACCGGCCGGTTCATCCCTGTACCGGCGCTTGACGGGTCCGGATAGCCACCGGCTATCCGGAGAAGAGTTCCCGTCTTGCCCTGACAGGCTGCCCAGCCCGGCCATGCTTGGTCGGGCGCTCGACCGGAGCGAGATGCAAATTACGTTTCGCTTAAGACAGCCGTTTCGCCCTGCATCCGCTCCGGGTATCTTGAGCAGCGCGAGGCACGGGGTCCGCGTCATGCGCGGGTCCGGATGGGCAGGAAGCCGGTGTCGCGTGTGTGGCGTGCGCAGGCGTGCAGGTTTTGTGTCAGGTGTGCTTAGAGTAAACGTTATTCGAGGGTAACCCATGCCGACCAAACCGCATCTTCCGGAACGGCGCGCCGTCAGAACCCCTGAGAAGCGCCGGCACAATCCCTGGAAGATTACCGGCATCGTGCTTGCCTGCATCATCGTGGTGATCATCATTCTGGTGATCGTGCTGCCATTCGTGATTAATCCCAACGATTTCAAACCCGAGATCGTGCGTGCCGTCCACAACAAGACCGGGCGCGAATTGAGTATCCCCGGCGACATCAAGCTCTCGATCTTTCCGTGGCTGGGCGCGGAGATCGGCCCGATGTCACTCAGCAATGCGCCCGGCTTCGGCAACACGCCGTTCGCGAGCATCAACGTCACCGACATCCACGTCAAATTCTGGCCCCTGCTACGCGGCCGCATTGAAGTCGGCATGGTTAAGCTCGACGGGCTGAATCTCGACCTCGAGCGCAATGCGCAGGGCCAGAGCAACTGGAGCGACATCGTCGCGCGCCTCAAATCCGGCGGTACTTCCGGGGCGGAGGCCGGGCGCAGTTCGGCCCACGGTCTTGCCAATTTACAGGTTAAGGGCTTCAGCCTGAGCGACAGCGGAGTGACCTGGAAGGACGCCCAGAAGCATCAGCAGTACACGTTCACCAATATCAACATGACCATGGGGGCTTTCCGGTCAGGCGAGCCGGTGAGCCTGAGCGTGGGCTTCGCTTTCAGCGGTACCAATCCCGCGGTGAGCGGCCACGCGGACTTCAAGGGCACGCTGGTTGCGGATCTGGCGCAGAAGATCTACGACATCAATGCTTCACGGCTGACACTCGCGGCCAGCGGCGACGCGGTTCCGGGCCGGCAGGTCAAGGCGCAACTCGCGTGGCAGCAGGCGGCTCTGAATCTGCAGTCCGGCACGCTGGCGGTGGATGGACTGAGTGCGAGCGCCTATGGCTTGAAGGCCCAGATCAGCACCGAGGGCAAGGGTCTGCAGAGCGATCCGAGCTTCAACGGCAGTATCAAGCTCTCTCCGTTCTCGCCGCGCGCCGTGCTGACGGCGCTGGGCCGCCAGAACTTCGTAAATACCCGCGATCCCAAGGCGCTCGCCCAAGCCTCCGGTTCATTTAACTTTATCGGTACCAAGAACTCAGTCGTGCTGCAAAACCTGAACTTCAAACTCGATGACACCACGATCACCGGTGATGCGGCTATCAAGGATCTCAAGGCGCGCGCCTTGACCTTCAACCTCAATCTCGACCAGATCGATGTCGACCGTTACTTGCCGCCGCAAAAAGCCGCGGCTCCGGCACAACCGCGCGAGGCTACGGATATCAACAAGTTCAGCATTCCGGTGCGTACTCTGCGCAGCCTCAACCTGGACGGTGAGGTACACATTGGGCAGCTGAGCTTGCTGGCGGCGCATCTAAGCAACGTCAGCGTCGGACTGAGTGCGCACTTGGGCGTGGTACAGGTCACGCCGCTTGCGGCCGAGCTTTACGGCGGCACCCTGGCCGGCAACATCAAGGTCGACGCTGCCGGCAACACGCCGGTGGTGACCGAGAGTCTGAGTCTCGCGAACATTCAGGCGGGGCAGATGCTCGCGGACATGTTCACGCTCAAGCGCCTGAGCGGCACCGCCAACCTGCAGACTAATATTCGCGCCCTCGGGCCCACCGTGGGTGAGCTGCGCCATACCCTGAGCGGACGCCTGAGTTTTGCCTTGAAGAACGGAGCGTTCGACGGGATCAACGTCTGGGACTCGATCGAGCGTGCGTATGCGTTGGTCGAACATCAACCGCCGCCGCCGCCGGGCGCGAAGCGTACTGAGTTTGCCGCGTTGCATGGCAGCGGTACGATCCACAACGGCGTGCTCGAGAACCATGACTTGGTCGCGAACCTGCCGTTTATGAATCTCACCGGCAGCGGCAAGCTGGATCTCGCCGAGAATACGCTCGACTACGATCTCCGCGCCCACATCACCGACAGCCCCAAGCTCGGCGCCAGAACCGATTTGAGCGGGCTGGCCGGCAAAACCATCCCGCTCAAGATCAGCGGCACCCTCGAGAGCCCCAGCGTCAGGCCGGACATCGAGGGCGCGGTGCGCGCGCGCGCGCAGACCGAGTTGCAGAACAAGAAGCAGGAGCTGCGCGAGCAGGCCGAAAGCGAACTCAGGAACAAGCTGCGCAGCCTGATCCAAGCGCCGGCTGCTGTGACCCGCCTGCCCGGCCAGGAAGGGGCTCGCGCAAGCACCGGATGCTGAGGGAATCGTGCGGTCGGTAGTGTTGTTACTGCTGTTGGGCGCATGTGCGGCCGCTCAGGCCGCGCAGTTTCATTCGCTGACGGTAAGCCGCAACGGCAAACTGTATTCGATGGCCGCCGAGGTTTATCTCGACGCGCCCGTCCCCGACGTTTACCGCGTGCTCACCGATTACGACCACTTGAATCGCATCAGCGGCGCGGTGCGCAAGAGTTATCTGGTGCGCCGCGTGGATGCCATGACGGCTGTGGTTTACACCGAAAGCCGCGTCTGCGTACTGTTCTTTTGCCACACCATTCAGGAGACCCAGACCGTGACCGAAACACCGCCGACCGGCCTGCACGCCGAGATCATCCCGGCGGAAAGTAACGTAAAGGTCGCAACCTCCATTTGGCATCTTCAAGCGGACGGCACGGGTACGCTCATGCAGTGGAGCCTCAGCGTCGAGCCGGAGTTCTGGATTCCACCGCTCATCGGCCCGGCCCTCATGAAGGGCGCGCTGCGCTCCGAGGGGGAGTACAGCGCGCATGGCATCGAGAAGCTCGCACGCCAGTGGGCGCACCTGCCATCCCTGTCGGCCGCGACCCGTGCCCCGGCCGCGCAAACCCACTGAATTCGATCTGCCACCGGCGCTGTTGCGCTGGTGGCGAGTCCATGGCCGCCACGATCTGCCATGGCACCGGCGCCGCACGCCTTATCGCGTGTGGATCTCGGAGGTCATGTTGCAGCAGACCCAGGTGGCGGCGGTGATCCCGTATTACCGGCGTTTCCTCGCACGTTTCCCCAATGTCCGCACACTCGCGGCCGCGTCGCTCGATGATGTGCTCGGCTTGTGGTCGGGTCTGGGTTACTACGCACGCGCGCGCAATCTGTGGCGCGCAGCGCGCGTGATCCGTGCCGATCACGCTGGACGGTTCCCGCGTGCTTTCGAGCAGGTCGCGGCACTGCCCGGTATCGGCCGTTCGACCGCAGGCGCTATTCTGGCGCTCGCGCGCGACGAGCGCCACGCGATTCTCGACGGCAATGTGAAGCGCGTGCTGGCTCGCTATCACGCCGTCAAGGGCTGGCCGGGCGATACGCTCGTCGCAAACCGCCTGTGGCGATTCGCGGAACAGCACACGCCGTATATACGGATTGCCAATTACACCCAAGCCATCATGGATCTCGGGGCGACGCTCTGCACGCGCACACGACCACGCTGTGACGTCTGTCCGCTGGCACGCGCCTGTCGTGCGCATGCGCTCGGCCGGGAAACTGCGTTTCCCGCAGCGCGCCCGCGCAAAGCCAAGCCTTTGAAGCGCACGCGCATGCTGCTCGTCGTCCATGCTGGACAGGTGCTGCTCGAACGCCGGCCACCCACCGGAATCTGGGGAGGTCTGTGGAGCTTGCCCGAGGTCTCGCTGCGTACCGACGCTGAAGAGTGGTGCCGACGAGAACTCGGGGTGGCGCCGCACGCACGCCAACGCTGGCCGGTCGTACATCATGGCTTCAGCCACTACGCGCTGGATATCTTCCCCATGTATCTCGAGGTGTTCGCGGTCGCGCATCTTGGCGACCGTGGCGATCGGCGTTGGGCTGAACTTGCGCGAGTATCCGCGCTCGGGCTTCCCGCACCCACACGCAAGTTACTCAATCGGTTGGGTGGATTGCGGCAGGAGCCTCGTCGTGACCCGCATGTTCAAGCACGCCTCGCCGGGTAAAGTGCTCGAAGCGTTGGGGCACGCGGCCTAACCGCGCGAATTCAGCCAGCGCATCGGCGCGCAGAATTACCAAGGGCATCGCCGGGACGGTTCAAACAACAGGCCATGCTGATCCATGGAGGCTGGCTTTTTGCCCTTGATGTCAAGGCACGCCGGCTTCTCACTGCAGAAATCGGCGAGACTTTTCCCCCTGCAGGCTCCGTGAAATCGGTCCTTTGCATCGCGGGAATACCGACAACACGGCGGAGTTTTTGTGTAACCGAGAGTTATTTGTGTGCAGCCAATTCTTGCTCCAAGCAGTCCCGGTTTAGACGCCGGCGCAATTGGGCTGCGTGAAAACGCCGCCAAGCAATGAACGTAGAGCCTACGAACACGACTGCCACGACTGTCCATTCCGCGTAGCCAAAGATTGATCTTGTCTTGACCGACAAAAAACGGTCTGGGTTAGTGATGTTCGCCACGACGAAGATCAAAAGCAGCACCACTAGTCCACGATGGAGTTTGCTATATTTGTCGTGGTCGAAGGCTTCCTCGCGCTTGCTCTTCATGGTGCCGTCACGCTTCAAAATCGCATCGGCAATGGCTGCTGCTTGACGCTTATCCATTTCAATTTGCCGCGAGCGGAGAACTGAATTCGCCATTCAAAAAGCCTACATCCGCGCCTGCGCTGCTGCCGATACTCCGGCTGGATCAGGCCGCAGTCAGGTACTGCACGCTGAACCAGCGCTGCTCGTTAGTCCAGACTTTGCGCACTCCGAGCCCGGCTTGGGCGGCGAGCGCAGCAAATCCCGGAAGCGTGTACTTGTAACTGTATTCGGTGATCAGGTGCTCGCCGGTGTGGAAGTGCAGGGTTTGCTCCGCGATGTTGACGGTCTGTTCGTCCAGACTGATGAGGTGCATTTCCACTCGACCTTCGGCATGGTTGTAGATCGCGCGATGGCAGAAGTGCTTGACGTTGAAATTGCAATCGAGTTCGCGGTTGAGACGCACGAGGAGATTCAGATTGAAGGCCGCAGTGATGCCGGCCGCGTCGTTATAGGCACGCTCGAGCACCGTCACGTCCTTTTGCAGATCCGCACCGATGAGCAGACCGCCATTCGGGCCGGCGAGCTTGGCCAGATGTTGCAAGAACTGCACGGCGCCGGCGGGTTCGAAATTGCCGATGGTCGAACCTGGGAAATACATGATGGTACGTGCCGCGGGGTGCTTCGGTTTCGGCAAGGCGAAGGGCTGGTTGAAGTCCGCACACACCGGCAGGACTTCGAGCCCCGGATAGAGGCGGTTCAAACGGTCGGCGGCGGTGACCAGGTGCTCGCGTGAGATATCCACCGGCAGGTAGGCGTCTGGTTCTTGCAGACGGTCGATCAACAGGCGGGTCTTCAGGCTGGTGCCACTGCCCGGCTCGACCAGCAAAATGCGCGGCCCGAGGGCTGCGGCCATGTCAGCGGCATGCGTTTCCATGATGCCGAGCTCGGTGCGTGTGATGTAGTACTCGGGCAGCTCGCAGATCTGTTCAAAGAGTTCCGAGCCACGCTCGTCGTAAAAGTATTTCGATGGCAAGGTCTTGGGCGTGGCCTGCAGGCCGGCGAGAATCTCGCAGCGCATCTCGCCGACCGGTGGCTCGTAATCGCGCAGCGTGACGGAAAGCTCGCGCGAGATCTGCAGTTCAGGCATCTTTTGCAAGTCGCACCCCCATGAATTGCCAGCGTTGGTGCGGATAAAAGAAATTGCGATAGCTCGCGCGGATGTGGTCGGCGGGCGTGACGCACGAGCCACCGCGTAACACGAGCTGGTTGGACATGAACTTGCCGTTGTATTCGCCGAGCGTGCCGGCGAGCGGATGAAAGCCTGGGTAGGGCGTGTATGCGCTCATGGTCCATTCCCAGACATCGCCAAAGAGTTGACATGGCGCCCCGGTGTCCACGGCGGCCATCGGCTGAAAGTGGCCGCTGTCGAGGAGATTGCCGCTTCGCGGTTGATCGGCGGCGAAGGTTTCCCATTCAGCTTCCGTCGGCAGGCGTGCCCCGGCCCAGCGCGCGAAAGCATCAGCTTCGTAATAGCTCACATGGCACACCGGCGCATCGGCGTCGAGTTTGCGTTCGCCACCGAGGGTGAACTCCCGGGTCAAATCCGCGCTCCAGTAAAGCGGCCGCTGCCAGCCTTCACTCTGTACGGTAGTCCAGCCATCCGAGAGCCACAACGCTGCCTGCGCGTATCCGCCGGCACGGATAAATTCCAGGTATTCGCCGTTGGTCACGGGGCGGTTGGCGATGGCATAAGCGCGCAAGAACACGCGGTGGCGCGGAGTTTCATTGTCGAATGCAAAACCTTCGCCGTCGCGACCGATTTGTGCGAGGCCTTCCGGGCGCGCATTGAACCGCAAGCTCGGCGCCGGGTGTCGTTCGGGGGGCGGTAACTCGCGCCAGGCGGGCTGAAGAGGGTTCAGCGAGAACATGTGTTTGATGTCCGTCAGGAGCAGTTCCTGGTGCTGCTGCTCGTGGTTCAATCCGAGCGTCACGATGAAACCAAGATGTTGATCTTCGCTACTCTGCTCGAGAAGGCGGAGCATGTGAGCGTCTACATGTTCCCGGTAGTGCAGGGTGTCGGCGAGTGTGGGGCGCGAAAGCAGACCGCGCTGCGGGCGCGTAAACATGCGGCCTGCGCCCTGATAATAAGAATTGAAAAGGTAACTGTAGTGCGGATCGAAAACCGGATAATCCGGCAACAATTCGTTCAGAATGAAGTTTTCGAAAAACCAAGTAGTGTGTGCGAGATGCCACTTTGCGGGACTCGTGTCCGGCATGCTTTGCACCACGGTGTCCTCGGCTGCGAGCGTGCGGCACAAATCCCGCGTGAGCGCACGCACCGCACGGTAACGATCGCGCAACGATGCCGCATGTGGCGCAGCAAAATTCAGGGTTTGTG
>JBOIBB010000135.1:0-24512 GCA_050739335.1 Gammaproteobacteria bacterium | reverse complement strand
GTGTTGCCGACGTCCACCAGCAATTTCACGAAGCGAGCCTCAGGCTGAGATCACCGGACACGTAGCGGTGCGTCGCGCCTGCGCTCTCGAGGAGCAAGGCACCGTCGCCGTCCACGCCGGCCGCAGTACCACGCACGATGCCGCCGTGCTGATGCAGTTCCACGGCCCGCCCGGCCGCGAGATCAAGCACGCGCCAGGCATCACCGAATGCTGCAAACCCACGCACGGCGAATTCATCGAGCGTCTGCAGCAATTGGCCAATGATGGTGGCGGCCAACGGGTTTCGGCCCGGTACGCGTCCCCTGGCTTCAGTAGCGAGATCGGTCCACGGTTGATTGATGTCCGCGGCCGCGGACGCCGGCACCTGCACGTTGAGGCCGATGCCGATCACGGCACGCACCCGCGCCGGCGTTTCGCCCTGCAGATCGACGAGGATTCCCGCGAGCTTGCGTCCGGAGGCATAGAGGTCATTCGGCCACTTGATCGCGACGCCGTGCACGCCGAGCACCGCCAGTGCCTGCACCACGGCGATCGCGGCCACCATGGCGAGTGCCGTGAAACCCGGGGGCAGGTCCTCGAACTGCCAGCCGAGCGACAAGTACAGATTGGCGGCATACGGCGACACCCAGGGTCGCCCGCGGCGGCCGCGGCCTGCCGTCTGGCGTTCGGCCAGACACACGGCCGGAAATGCCGGGGCGTGCTGCATGAGCCAGGTGTTGGTGGAGTCGACCTCGTCAAGCACGGTGAGCGCACGCAAACGCTGCCGCAACGCGACGCCCAGAAGCGCGTCGAGACACGCGGCGTCGAGCAGATCGAGCGGCGCCGCGAGACGGTAACCCTTGCCCGGCGCCCCGCGCACCTCGAGCCCCAGAATCTCAAGGCGGCGCACGTGTTTCCACACCGCCGCGCGGCTGATGCCGAGCGCCTGGGCGAGCTGTTCGCCGGAATGCACTGCGCCGTCCGCCAGGCTGCGCGCCACCAGCTCCGCGCTGTCAGTACGTCGCGGCATGCGTCAGTGCCAGCGGCGCAGCAACATCACGCGCTGGAAGCGGTGCTCTTCACCGCGGACCAGCCGCCGAATGTTGCCGCGATGCGTGTACACGAAGAACAAGGCCATGGCGAGGCCAAACCAGAAGAGCGGCGACTGCGGACCGCGCACGATGACAGCGAACACCGGCAACGACCACGCGGCGAGCAGCGTCGCGAGCCCGACGTAACCGCTCAGCACTAGGGTGAGCGCCCAGATCGCGAGCACCACGATCAGCGCGGGCCAGGCAAGCATCAGCAGCGCACCGAGATATGTGGCAAAACCCTTGCCGCCGCGGAACCGGAAGAAAACCGGAAACACGTGGCCGAGCATGGCCGCGGCGGCGCACAGCGCCGCGCTCCACGCGTGTGGCAAAACATGCGCAGACGCGAATACCACGGGCACTACGCCGGCCGCGACGATCCCCTTGCCGGCGTCGATCGCCATCACCCAGGCCGCAAATGCCTTGCCCTGGGTGCGCAAGGCATTGGTGCTGCCGGGGTTGCCGCTGCCCAGGGTGCGGATATCCACGCCGCCGCGGATTTTGCCCACGATCAGGCTGCCGACCAGCGAACCCAGAAGATAGGACACGACAATTCGAACGATCAGGACAGGCATGCCAATCCGTAACGCACGGGAGAGCGCCCAGTTTAGCAGGCCACACCGCGCGCCCCGCGCTTGCAGGGCGCATGTGCCTGTTCAACAATGCCTCCGAAGGAGGGCTTCCCATGACCGACGACTCGGAGCGGCTTGCCGACGATATCCTGCAGGCGCTGCGGCGCATCATGCGCAGCATGGATATTGCAAGCCGCCAGCTCATCGGTGAACGCGGCCTCACCACGCCACAGCTTCTGTGCCTGCAGCGTCTTCAGGAACAGGGCGCCATGACTTCCGGCATGCTGGCACAGGCGGTGGCTCTCAGCCCGGCCACGGTGACCGGTATCCTCGATCGCCTCGAGCTGCGCGGTCTCGTGACTCGCGAACGCCGCCCCGAAGACAAACGCCGCGTACTGGTGGATGTGACCGAGGATGGCGCGAGTGCGGCCGACACCGCACCCTCGCGCCTGGCGACGCGACTTGCCGAAGCGCTTACGCGTCTGACCGAAGCCGAGTGCGGCAAAGTGCTGCAGAGCATTCACTACCTTGCCGATGTCGCCGACCCGCCGGAGCACGCATCAGATCGTTGATTTTCTCTACGGTAAGAGCCGATGTTTCGGGCGGTGAAGATCGCGCAGTTTGTACCCGCGGCACACGCCTTAACGCACGCCCCAACTCATTGCAAATTCTCGGCTCAAACGTGGTCCGGCCAGAACTTCATGGAATTTTCCAACAGCCCACTGGGCACGCGGTACGGTCCATGCCCCTGCAGCTCAAAGTGCCCGGCAGAGTTCCGCGCGCATGCCGCCAAGCCTCGACCAAGCCATCAATGTCCGAGCGCGGCTTCCAGCTCCGCAAAGGTCCAGGCAATGCCGCTCGTATCGATAGGTACGCCGAGCTGCCGGCCAATCTGGCGCGCCGAGAAAATGCCACGGATCGCGGGCCGGCCAGGGGAACGCTCGATCACCAGAGCATGCTGGCGCCCGGTGCGCTTGAGTGTCTCGATGATATCGCCGACGCGCGCCTGCACCACGTCGGCCATGGTGAGTGCCTCGAGCTTTTCGCGTGGCGTCATGATGTCACGCACCAGCACTTCACTGCGCGTGCTGCCGGTCTTTTGCTGATAGCGTATTGCCCGCATGCCCTTCAAATCGTTGAGGGTGATCAACCCGAGCACTTCACCGGTGTGACCGAGCACAAACAAAAGCCGCACGCCAGCATTGCGCATACGCTCCTCGGCTTTCTCGAACAAAAGCTCGGGCTCGACCACCGCTGCGGCCATACGACTCAAATCCGTCATCGCGTCGATGGCCGGGCTGTCCTTGGTCACATTCTCGGGCAAAGATTGACTCGGATGCGTGAGTGTCGTGTTGGCGGGCGCAAGCATGACTGGAAGTGATTTGAAAGCCGCGCCCATGTTGTTCTCCTCTTGCACGTCAAACTTGATTGCGCTATCACGAAGTATAACTGAGTCAGACACGGCAGGCAGCGGCGCACGCGCTACTTGGGTGTTGCCCATGGAACGTGGTGCGGGCGGATAACGCCGCGGGCAGTGATACAATGCAAATGCGGCTGAGTGCAACAGCAGCGCGTCTATGACCAAAAAAATCCTCATCACCAACGTGCATCTGGATCTCGGTGCCGGTCGCCGTGGCACCGACATGGGTTCCTCGGCGATGCATGTGGCCGGCGTGGTTCCCGCGCTCGAGAAGCTCGGGCACAGTATCGTTGGCATCAAGAATATCGGCCAGGTATCGCAGGAGGCTGCCGAAGTCGGTGATCCGCACCGGCGTTATCTCGGCGTCATCAACGAAGTGTGCCGGGAACTTGCGGACTTGACGCAACACTCGCTCGAGATCGGTGAATTCCCCCTGCTCCTCGGCGGCGATCACTCGCAGGCCATCGGTTCGATCGCCGGCGTTTCACGTTACCTCAAGGCCCGGGACAAGACCCTCGGTGTGCTGTGGGTCGATGCACACACCGACATGAATACGCCCGAAACCAGCCCCTCGGGGAACATTCACGGGATGCCGCTTGCGACCTTGCTGGGTTACGGCGCCGCCGAGTTGACCGGCATCTGCGGTAATGGGCCGGCGCTCCGCCCGGAGCACGTGGTGATTTTCGGTGTGCGCAGCGTGGACAAGGAAGAAGCGCGGCTGGTGAAGCAAACTGGCGTGCGCGTCTTCACGATGAGCGAGATCGATGCGCGCGGGGCCGGTACCTGCATGGAAGAAGCCATGCAGATTCTGAAGCGCGCGAGCGGCGGCATACACCTTTCCTACGATCTGGACGGCACCGATCCGGCAGTCGCACCCGGGACCGGCACTCCGGTACCCGGGGGGCTGAATTTCCGCGAATCGCATCTGGTGTGTGAAGTGCTCGCGAAGAGCGGCCTCCTCACCAGCATGGAAGTGGTGGAGTTGAATCCCATCCTGGATACCGAAAACCGCACCGGGAAATTTGCGGTGTGGCTGATTCAATCGGCACTCGGGCGCACGATCCTCTGGAACTGACGCGAAGCCTATGGGCAAGCGCGTAAGAGAGTTCAACGACTTCCGCCGCAAGATGAATGAACGCATCTTGGCGGAAGACAATCGTGTCATCAAGCGTGTGTTTTCCGTCGACAGCCTGAGTTATCAGGAAGGCGCACTGCCCAAAAAAACCAAGGAGCTGTTGGGGCTAACCGCAAGCCTGGTGCTGCGCTGCGATGACTGCGTGAGCTATCACCTGGGGACCTGCATCGAGTCTGGGTGCAGCAAGGATGAGATCGTGGAAGCCATGAGCGTTGCGCTGGTGGTGGGAGGCACGATCGTGATACCTCACTTGCGTCGTGCGATGGGATTTCTGGACGAGTTACTGGCCCGGAAATAAATCTGCAATCGCGGAATCGCATTCCACCCGTCCACTAGTCCGGCCCGCGATGCCTTGACAGGCAAACGCCACCCGCAACGCATTCCACCCGCGCGGTGCGATTCATGGATGTGCAGCCGGCAACCCTCTTAGTAACCCGCCGCCAAGCCGGCCGGATAACGTGGATCGTTGACGCCCTCGAGCAAGCCGGTCTTGGGGTTCACAAGAATCGCCTCGACGTCGCCAAGGTGCCCAAAGGTGTGGAATTGGTATCCCATCTTTTCGAGCGCACTCAATACGTCGGGCTTGAATGAATTCGGTTCCATGAACACCAGGTCCGGCATCCACTGCATATGAATGCGCGGTGCATCGATCGCCTGCTTGATGTTCATACCGTAGTCCACCACGTTCAGGATGCTTTCCATCGTCGTCGAAATGATGGTGGAGCCGCCGGGGCTGCCGGTCACCATGAAAAGCTTGCCGTCGTGCGTGACGATGGTGGGGGTCATGGAACTCAACGGGCGTTTGCCGGGCTCAATCGCGTTCGCTTTGCCCTGAACCAGGCCGAATTGATTGGGCACCCCGGGCTTCGAGGTGAAATCGTTCATCTCATTGTTGAGGAAAAATCCGGTATTGCGGGCGATCTGCTTGATGCCAAAGAAGCTGTTCACCGTATAGGTCACCGACACGGCGTTGCCATGCGCATCCACAATCGAATAACTCGTAGTGTTGTTGCCCTGATAAGGTCCGAGGCTGCCTTTCACCTCGCTGGACGGCGTGGCTTTGTCGGGCTGGATCTGCGCACGGATCTTGGCCGCGTGGCTCGCGGACAAAAGCTCAGCGATTGGATTATGGATGAACGCCGGATCGCCCAGATAAGTATTACGGTCGGCGAACGCGTGACGCTCGGCCTCGATGAAATAATGCGCGCTCTTCACGGAATGAAAACCCCATTGCGTGAACGGGTAAGGTGCAATGATCTGCAAAGTTTCGCACATCGTCACACCGCCCGAACTCGGTGGCGGCGCGGAGACAATGGTGTAACCGTGATACTTGCACTCGACGGGCTCGGTTATGGGCGCGGTGTAGTCGCGGAAGTCCTTGAGCGTGAACAAGCCATGATTTGCTTCGCTGGCCTTCACAAGATCCCTGGCAATCGGGCCGTCGTAAAACACCTTGGTACCCCCTTCGGAAATCAACTCAAGCGTATGGGCCAAGTCGGTCTGTACCAGCCGTTGCCCGGTTTGCCACGGTTGCCCGTGGTTCAGAAATATAGCCGCGACGTTCGGGTACTTCTGAAACTTCGCCGTCGACGTGTCGAGCAGCTTCACGTCGCCCGGTTCCAGAATGAACCCCTCTTTGGCAAGCTTGATTGCGGGCGCAATCACCTGTTGCAAGCTCATGGTTCCGTATTTTTTCAGCGCCTCGTCCAACCCCATCACGGTGCCGGGTACGCCGACGCCGAGGTAGGTATCGAGGCTGCGGCGATTGACCACTTGTCCCTCAGAGTTCTGGTACATGGTCGGCGTTGCCCCGAACGGAGCCTTCTCGCGAAAGTCCACGAATACATTGTTGCCGTTCGCCAGGTGGATGGTCATGAAGCCGCCGCCACCGATATTTCCGCAGCAGGGATCGACTACCGCAAGCGCATAGCCCACGGCCACCGCGGCGTCGACCGCATTGCCGCCGCGCTTGAGAATGTCGACGCCGACCTGAGTCGCAAGATGCTGCGCGGTAACGACCATGCCGTGATGCGCGGTGACCAACAGCTCGGCGTCGGCTACCGACGCGGATCCCGTGAACTGCGTGCGAGAAACACTGCCGCGCTGCTCCGCGGATTGCGCTTGGGAAGAAGCGCCGAAAACCGTGCCGGCAAACAAGATGCCGGCGGAAACGATCACTGCAAATGTAGATACCACACGACGCATAACGCTACCTCGGATGCACGCGTCATCGCCTCAGCAAGGCGATGGATTCAAAAAATGCGGCTCAAAACCGGATTTACCGGTCGACAGCCATCATCGGATTCACGTGGCGCCGGCTCCTCACATTCCTGCGGGTGCCCAGCAATTGCCCCGGGTTCATACCGACGCCAGAGCCGCTCACGTCACGCCGCAGACTCCAATAATAGAAGGTGCGAACCGATACGTCGCCTCAAGACGAAACGTCCGCCAACCTCCAATCGGAGGCTCTCAAAGAAGCGACGCCGCGAAGACACCGACGTCCAAGATTCGGCCTGAGGCCGAAGCGCCGAAGATGCCCGCACGTGACTTGCTTAGATAACACTACGCCAAGAGCGCTCCCGTCGGCAAGATTTGCCACACTCTGCGCTTTGTTCAAACGCACGAGGCCGCACTCGAGGCGGCCTTCCCCACGCACACGCGCGCGAGACAGCCCCGAACTGCACGCTTCACCGTAATCATAACTCTTGCAGCTTAAAAACCTTGTCGGCTTCCTGGAAAAATGCCGAGATCGGACAGCTCGTAGTTCGTGAGCAAAGCGTCGAATCACACTGTCAAGACACTCGGACTCAAACGCGGTTGCAGTCGCGTGAAATCACCCGGAGTGCGACCGACGCATCGCGCTCCCGCCGCGCAGATGGAAAGCGTGTCGATCACTTCGACCTCGAATGGGCCCTGAATCCAATTGCAGGGAAGCGTATCTTGTCAGCTACTTAGGACAGGACAGCGAGAATGCACGCGGTAACAATAGGACCTTGGGTATTTGCCATCGGCTTGGTGGCCCTGGTGCTCGGGTGGGTGATGGCCAACGCCGTAGGCTGGATCGTCAAGCGGCGTACACACGTCGATGTCGGTACGCCGCTCTGGGTCCTGCTGCTGCTCGCATTGGTGATTGCGCGCGCCGTATTCGTGGTGCGCGGCTGGCACGCCTACGCCGCATCCCCCTTGAGCATCCTCGATATACGCGACGGCGGGTTTTCCTGGATTGCTGGCGTTACCGTGTTGATCCTCGGAACCTTGGTTTGGATCTGGCGCCGGCCCCGGCTACGTCGGCCGCTCTCGATCAGCGTCGGTACGGGGCTCGTCCTGTGGGCCGCGGTGGCGCTCGGCGCGCCGCAAATCCGCAGCCACGGCGGCTATCCTGCGTTGCCGGCTATCCGTCTGCAGCAACTGGACGGCCCGTCCGCAACACTTACCGCGCTCGAAGGCAAACCCATGGTCGTCAACATCTGGGCAACCTGGTGTGCGCCCTGCCGCAGCGAGATGCCGATGCTGGTCAAAGCCAGCCACGCGATGCACGCGGTGCGCTTCGTGTTTGTGGACCACGGAGAGGCCGCCAACACTGTCAGAAATTACCTGCAACGTGCCGGCCTCAAGCCGCAGTATGTGCTGCTCGACAGCCAGGGCGTGCTCATGCGGGACTACCGGTTACCCGGATGCCCGGTAACGCTGTTCGTGAATCCCGCGGGCAAGGTGCTTAACTTGCATTTCGGGGTGTTATCGGCGGCGGCGCTACATGTGGACGTGCAACATTTGCTGGCATCCGAGCGACCCTGAAGTGTCTCAGCAGGCCTCGCGCCGTTCGAGCCAACCTGCCTCGTATGCAATTGATACCCTGCGATCCTCCAGCCGCGAAACGCGTTACGTGCCTGCCGCTGCGCACCGACGCGTTAAAGCCCGGGGCCCGGTGTAACTCCGGCGGGAACGTCTGAGTGACGGATGAATACCGTGACCGTGGCATCGCCGTCCGCGAGCGGAATTTGTCAGTCCGTGGCGCTGCCTTCTCCGGCCCGCACGTGGAATTCCGGTAACCCACCGCCAGTCTTGATTTCGTCGAGCCGCACGCGCGCTAACTCGCGGCGACTCGCCGAACCGCAAGCGCGTAGAAAAGCATTGCGGCGTGATCCACGTGCAGTCGCTCGGCGCTCGACTGTGCCGTATCATGCCGCCTGACATTAGGGACGCTGGGCATTTATACAGGCGGACGTCACGGGCAAGTCTCCAGGCTTTGGCCGCGGAGCGCACACGATCTGCCGCTCACTTGCCGAAGACGCCCAAACAGTTCTACTTCGCGAGCCGCTGCTCCGCATCACTCGCCCGGATGGTATTGCCTCTCGATGTGACGGTCGAGCTGCGACTTGTAATAGTACACAGGCCTGAGGCTCCCCATGGCGTAGTTCGCCGCCTGGTCCGTGAAGTGCGGCGACGTGGGATTGCCGCTCTCGCCGCCCACGTGGACCGCCCAGGCGCGGACCTTGTCTGGGCCAAAATCAATGATGCACACGAAACTGTTGCCGTCGTTACCGTACCACTTCTTGGTGTTGGGGTAGGCATGCGCGCCGGATGAAGCGAGCGAGCCCCACAACGAAGACGTGAAGGGCACCGGTATGCTCGGTTTGGAATCGTCAAAATGCGGCTCGATCCGATCGCCCGTGATGGAATAGCCCGCTAGGCGCTGGAAGCGGTTGATCTGGCCCCAAGGCGTTTGCCAAGAACCGAAATCCGCGGTGAGCTTGTCCACCGCCGCCGCGAACGCTTGCAGAATTTGCTGTGAGGTGGCCACCTTCGCAACGTAATCCGCCGGCCACATGCGCTGTTGTTCCGTCTGCGGGTTCGCGCGCATCTGCTGCATCAGCTCGCGGCCCCAGAACACACCGAGTGAGGTGGCAACCGAATTCACGCCCCAGCGGTAATCCCAGTCGCGCATCACCATCATTGGGCTCGCGAGCTTCGCTTTGAGCGCACTGCCGGCCGGCAAGGTGTCGTAGTCCTTGATCAGGATCGGAATCATCTTGGCGAATGGCGGCAGGTAGCTGTCGTAGGCCGCCGCCGCAAGCTTCGCCATAGTCCAGTCCTTAGAAGCGGTCAGAAGCTTGAGCGCGTGATAGCCACGCGGTGTCTCTTCGGTACCGCCGCTCACATAAGCCGGGTAGTCCTGGCGCTTGGGGCTGTCCGGCCCCGACATTGACCACATCCAGTTATTGGAGTTGTAAGCCCAGCCATCGGCAGGATTCACGACGTGCGGAGTCTCGGCAAGCGAAAGGATGCCGTCAAAGGCTGTTGCCGGGTTACTGCCGACCACCGGTTTCGCCCAGTTGAACTTGTTGCTGCGCTTCGGAATCCAGTCGGAATCCCACAGGGCGA
This sequence comes from Gammaproteobacteria bacterium, assembly GCA_050739335.1. Classification (GTDB taxonomy): domain Bacteria; phylum Pseudomonadota; class Gammaproteobacteria; order Natronospirales; family REEB76; genus REEB76. The sequence continues at coordinate 14,933 of JBOIBB010000135.1, read as the reverse complement.
TATTGCCCTCATTGTCGGCAAACACCGTATTGTTGGACGAGTTGGTGTGCATCTCCATGGTCTTGCGGAAAGACGCGAGACCGGTGGTGGTCATGCGGTCCCAGTCTTGGATCAACGCCTGGATATGACGCTGCATCACGTTGACCGTGAGCCATTGGTCGCCGACACGCGCGATGACCGGACCGTGCTGGGTGTAATAGGCAGTGATGGTCTTGTGCGCCATGCCCTCCGCGGTCTTGTAGGCGATGCTGATTTCCCGGGTCGTCACCGGCAGCCACTGATCGCCGTACTTGTACTGATAATGGCCGTCGCGCTTGCGTACAGTCTCGAGGAAATGCGAGCGGTTGAGCACATCGCTCGAGGTGTGCATCCAGCCATCGTGAGTGTTGAAGCCCTGGTAAACAAAAAACTGGCCCCAGGTGACCGCGCCGTAGGCGTCCAGGCCCTTGTCGCTCACCATCTGCAGTTCGGTGCGGAAATAAAACGTGACGTGAGGGTTGATCAACAGCAATGCATGGTGATCCAGCGAAATCTTCGGTGAAATAGCGATGCCATTGGAACCCAAAGGATGAAACATCGGCGGATTCCACGCTACTTTTTCCGGCGCTTGCGCCATGTCGTCGCCGTAAAATGCCGCGAGTGCCGGTACATTGACCGCCAGTTGGATATCTCCCCCGATGCTGCCCTCCGTAAACGCCATTTCCATCCACGGTTCAAAGTGGGTGATGACCTTGGGATGCACGTTCGGATGCGTGTACAGGTAATAGTTCAGGCCATCGGTCGCGGCTTGCATCAACTGCCTGAGCCAGGCGGGAGACTCTTGGTACTGCTTCTTTAAATCCACCGGGTTCATGAACAGCCGGCGGCGCAAGTCGTAGTAAATGGCCGATTTGCCCTCGAACTGCGACCACCAGCCGAGCGCGCCGACGTAGTTCAACTCCACGAGCTCGAAATTGTCTTCGGCCTGGGCATATTCCATCCCAAATACGGCGTCGGCATTGGTCTTGCCGTAAATATGCGGAATGCCCCAGTTGTCCCGGTAAATCGTGGTGGCCTGAGCTTCTCTGTGCCAGCGCGAAAGCTCCTGCGCAGCCGGCTGTGCATGCGCCGCTATGCCAACGAGTGCCGCACAAGCCAAAGCAAAACCGCTTAAAGCCGCAAATCGGGTCATGGCACGCCACTCCGAGAAAATACTTGTGGTGCTGGCAATCGGCCTCCGTGACACGTCAGCGGCGGCGACTTTACCACCTCAGCCGTGACACGGTGACCGCGACCATGGATATCTCCGCGGAGGTCGACCCAATGTGTGTGCTGCGGTTCTTCGGGTGCGAAATTCGTCTGGTCGAATCGACGCTCGAACCGCCACGCGATTAGTGCCTGCAGATACCCTTGAACTCGCCGTGCATGCCCGCGGCTGGGCGCACCCCAAGTACCCCATGCGCACCGTGTGCGAAGGTCACCCAGTCCACCTTGATCATGATAGCACTCGGTAAGAATAACCTTTCCATTTAGAATACTATATTTAACATTATGACATGCATAGTTGACATCAGGTAAACCACCATATACGTTATGCCAACATGAAAACGTCTACATCAGTTTCCCCTAAACAGGTCACCCGACGCTACCTTCGGGAATTCCTCGGCGCCATGATTTTTTATGTGGTCGTCATTCTGCTGGTCGGGTGGCAACTCAATATCCACAAGGCCGGTCCGTGGCATTACGCGCTTGCCGTACTGCCGCTGGTCCCCATTGTGTTGGTGTTCATCGCCATAGTCCGCTTTTTGGCACGGACCGACGAGCTGATCCGCCGTCTGCACATTCAGGCCTTTGCCATCTCGGCTGGACTCACGGCGTTCCTGGCTCTCACCTGGGGGCTGCTGGAAGGCGCTGGGCTGCCGAAACTGAGCGCCTGGTGGACGTTTGTGTGCATCGACGTTGTCTGGGGAGCCGCGTTCCTGGTCCTGCGCCGGCGCGCAATGGGCAAATGGTTCGGCTCGTGGAGCGAGCCGTGAAAAATCGCCTGCACGTGTTGCGCGCCGAGCGCCGCTGGACGCAGGCGGATCTCGCCGAACACCTGAACGTCTCGCGTCAGACCATCAACGCCATCGAAACCGAGAAATACGATCCCAGCCTGCCGCTCGCCTTTGCCATGGCGCGGTTGTTTGAGATTCCGATCGAGCAAATCTTTCAATTCGAGGTCGCGCTGCCGGCGGCGGCCCGTGTAACCACGAGCGCCGGCGAAAAAGGAGAGAATCCTCATGCGTAAATTCATGCTATCGGCCTTATTGCTGGCCGGCCTCTTGCCCGCACTGGCACTGGCCGCGGCCCCCGAATCCTTCACGGTCGGCACCTTACACGTGAGCCGGTACGGCGAGCACGGCCGCCCGCTGATCCTGATTCCGGGACTCGAATGTGGTGCCTGGGAGTGGCAGGCCACCATCGAACACTTTGAAACCAACCACGTGATCTACGCCGTGACGCTCGCCGGATTCGACGGCACGCCCCCGCCCGCACGCAAAACCGATTTGCTGGATCAAGCCAACGCTTCGCTGCTGAGGCTGATCGAGGACCATCACATCGACAAGCCGGTGCTGGTCGGACACAGTTTGGGCGGCACCTTGGCACTGCGATTTGCCGGCGAACACGCCAAGCTTATTTCCGGCGCCCTAGCCGTAGATGGCTTGCCTGTCTTTCCCGATATGAGTGTTTCACAACGTGCGGCGGGTGCGCAGCAAGCGCGCGCGCAGTATGCCCGCATGACCCCGACGGAGTTCGAGCGCTCGGCACTCGAGTACATGCAGAATATTGGAGTAATCAACCCTGAGCTGGCGGCGCGCTACGCACCGCTGCTCGCCCGCAGTGATGCTGCTATCTCTGGCGAATACGCGGCCGAGGACATGCTGGCGGATTATCGTCCGCTACTGAAACACGCTGACGTACCGGTGTTGGAAGTCTCTCCTTACTACGCGCCTGATTTCCAACGGTTCGCCGCCATGCTCAAGCAGCCGGTAATCAGCGAAGCACAGAAGGCCGCCTATTACCAAAGCCTGCTGGCTAATGCGCCGAATGCCAAAGTGGTGTCGATTTCACCCTCGCGGCATTTTGTAATGCTCGACCAACCGGCCAAGTTCCGCGCGGTGCTCGAGAGATTCCTCGCCGACTTGCCGCAGCCCTGAACCAGAACGCGACCAATGCGGATAACTACGGCCATCTTTTGCCTGGTAACGGCGCTCGCGGCAACACCAGCCGCGGGCGCCGCCACGACAGCCGCGTTGGCATTCGCACCCTGCCAGATCGGCTTGCCGGGCTCGCTATTGCACATGCAGGCCGAATGCACCTACTTGAGCGTGCCTGAGGATTACGCAAAACCTCGGGGTAATCACATCAGTCTGCATATCGCGGTGCTCCGGGCGCAGACGGCGAACCCGGCACCGGATCCCCTGTTTTTCATCGCGGGAGGCCCGGGCGAAGGCTCGACCGAGGCCTATCCGCAGGAAGCCGCGGCGTTCGAGGGCCTGCGCGCCGCACGCGCCATCGTGTTGGTCGATCAGCGCGGCACCGGCGGATCCAATCCGCTCGCCTGCAATACCGCAACGCCGAACTTGGCGATACCGACCAAGGCGGAGATCGCCGAGCAGGCTGCGGCATGTCTGAAACGGCTCCGGGGCAACCCGCGCTTTTACACCACAAGCGTCGCAGTCAAGGACCTCGACGCGGTGCGCGCGGCACTGGGCTACAAGGAGATCGATCTATACGGCGTCTCCTATGGCACGCGCGTGGCGCTTGAATACCTGCGGGCGTACCCGACACATACGCGCAGCCTGATTCTCGACGGCGTAGTACCGCCCAATTGGAACGTTGGTGAGCGTGCGCCGGAAGATGCTCAACGTGCCCTCGACGGGATTTTCGCCCGCTGCGCCCGTCAGCCCGATTGCCAGCGGGCGTTTCCGCATCTCCCCGCCGCGTTTAACCACCTTGAACAGACCCTCAAACAAGCGCCCGCAAGCGTGACGCTGCGTAACCCTTTGACCGGAGCCCCCGAACTGGCGACGCTCGCCTGGCCAACCGCGGCCAGTGCCATTGAGCTCATGAGTTACACCAGCGAGACCGCAGCGCTTCTGCCGTTGTTGATCCACCAGGCCGGAGTGGAACATGACTACGCACCGCTGCTCGCAAACGCCGAGATGGTGGACCAGCAGGTCAACGGCGCGGTGGCCCTCGGCATGCACGCGACGGTGCTCTGCACCGAGGACGTGCCGTTTTATCCACCGGGTCTAACGACTTCCAAGGAAGTCGTGGAGAGTTTTCTCGGTACGGCTCCGATTACAGCCCTGACCGAGATCTGCGCTCACTGGCCGCGCGGCGTGATGGAGCCGGACTTCAAGATACCCGTGACCTCGGCGAAGCCGGTATTGCTGCTCTCGGGTGCAGACGATCCGATTACTCCGCCTGCAAATGCGGCCGAGGTGGCCCGCACGCTTCCGAACAGCTTGAGCATCGTGCTCGCCGGGCAAGGTCACGGTAACGCCTGGCGCGGCTGCGTACCGGAGCTGATCGAGCGATTCGTCCGGCAAGCCTCGGTCAGGGATCTCGACACCGCCTGCGTCAGGAAAATTCAACCGTTCCCATTTTTCACGAGTTTCACCGGACCCGGGCCATGATCGAAGTCGCGGTCCTCCACAAGCATTTCGGCTCGGTGCACGCCGTGGATGGCGTGAGCTTCACGGCACCGGACGGCCACATCACTGGCCTGCTCGGCCCGAACGGCGCCGGCAAATCGACCACGTTGCGCATCATCTCGACTGTGCTCAAGCCGGACGCCGGCAGCGTGCGCGTGGACACGAGCGACGTCGCGAGCGATCCGCTCGGCGCGCGTTTGAAACTCGGTGTGCTTCCACACGCGAGCGGTCTGTACCCACGGCTGAGTGGTGTGGAAAACATCCGCTATTTCGGCGCGCTGAACGGGCTCAGGGGCGCGGCACTCGGCGCGCGTATCGAGGAACTGGTGGCGCTGCTGGAGATGCGGGACTTCATCACGCGCCGGGCCAAGGGTTACTCCCAAGGCCAATGCCTCAAGGTGGCGCTGGCCCGCGCGCTGGTGCACAAGCCGCGCAACCTGGTGCTCGACGAACCCACCAATGGCCTCGACGTAATGGCCACGCGCGCGCTGCGTGCTGTGATCCGCCGCATCCGCGACCAGGGGCACTGCGTACTGTTTTCAAGCCACGTGATGCAGGAAGTCGCGCAGCTTTGCGATGGCATCGTCATCATCGCCGGCGGCCGCATTGTGGCGCGCGGCACGCCCGAGGAGATTCGCCGCCAGACCGGTGAGGCCGATCTCGAAGAAGCCTTTGTGAAGGCGGTCGAAGGGCGGGGAGCGGCGTCATGAGACGACAACTGTGGACGGTGTTTCGCAAGGAGGTACTGGACAACCTGCGTGACCGGCGCACCTTGCTTACGGTGCTGGTGTTTGGCCCTCTGTTCGGCCCGATTTTTTTCGTGAGCATCATGAACATTACGATCAATCAGCAGATCGCCAGCTCAAACCAAGCGCTCAAATTGCTGGTGGAAGGCGGCGGATACGCGCCCCGACTGATCGCCTGGCTCAGCGCGCACCACGCCCAAATCGAGCCCGCGCCGGTAGACCCACGCCGCGCGGTCCAGAACGGCAAAGCCGCGGTGGTGCTGGTAATCCCCAAGAGTTATCCGCAGGCGTTTCGCGCGGGACGGCCCGCGACGGTGCGGCTGGTGATGGACCAGTCGAAGCAATCCGCGCAAAAGAGCGTGCGACGAGCAGATTCGCTGCTCGCAGACTACAGCCGTGAAGTCGCGGCACTGCGACTGCTCGCGCGCGGCGTCGATCCGCGCGCCATCGCCCCGCTCAGCATCGAGGAAGTGGATGTGTCCACACCCGAGGCTCGCGCCGGCATGCTGCTCGCGTTCGTGCCCTACTTCTTTCTGTTTGCGGCAATCATCGGTGGGTTTTATCTGGCCATCGATGCGACGGCCGGCGAGCGCGAGCGCGGCTCGCTCGAGCCGTTGCTCACCGCCGCTGTACCGCGCGCTACGCTGGTCGCGGGCAAGCTTGCCGCAGTCACGTTGTTTGCCGCAGTTTCACTCGGCTTGGACGTAGTCGCACTCGTCTGGAGCCAGGGCCTCATTCCTGCGGCCAAATTGCACGTCGTGATTAATTTCGATGCCGTCACGGCCCTCGCCGTATTCCTCACCACCCTGCCCTTCTGCCTGCTCATGGCGGCGCTCCTCTCGGTGATCGCCTCCTTCACCAAAAGCTACAAAGAAGCACAGACTTGGTTGTCGTTCATTTTCATCTTGCCAATGATTCCCGCATTGCTCGAAATGCTGTATCCATCGCAGCCGGCCCTGTGGATGATGGTGGTTCCGGCCCTGAGCCAGTACCAGTTGGCCTCCGCACTCATGCAGGGCGCGCCGCTCGCCAACATCTTCGTCGCACTCTCCGTGGTGAGCACGGTGGTGATTGGGCTGTTGCTCGCTTGGCTGGCCGTGGCCCTCTACAATCGTGAAAAGGTGCTCGGCTGACGCCGCCGTTGGCGCAGTCTCTGCGGGTGCTGGGTCTATACTTTGTTTATGAGACCCATGAATACCGGGCAGACATGAAACCCAAGAGCCTGCGTCTTGCTTTGGCTTGCCTAGCGGCACTTGGTGTGGGTACCGCACTGGCCGTTACGCCGGTCTACAAATGGACCGATGCCCAGGGTGTGGTGCATTACAGCGACAAGGCCCCGAAACACGCCACCTCGCCCGTGAAAGTCATGCAACTCCCCGCGCTCCCGCCGGTGAGCCCGGAGGCAGTCAAGCAAGAACAAGCCTCTATTGCGAGCATCCAGCAGTGGTACCAGCAGGTGCTGAACCAGCAATCGCAGTTGGAATATGACCAGTTTCTGGCGTGGCAGGAAAGCCAGCCGTCTACGACGACACCGGCACCCGCCACCGTCACCGAGGTCTCTTACCTCTCGCCCCTTTGTTGGGACTGCGGCCCGCTCTGGCACCGGCGGTCGTATTACCGGCCACGCCGCGACCGCGCGCCATCAACGCGACCGCCGGTGTTCAAATCCAACATCTGGAGCACGCAGCCGAACCGCTTCACCCAATCGCATTACCGCCCGCGGTAAGGCTCATTTGCCGATGCAAAAGCTCGAGAAAATTTTCGCGAGCAAATCTTCGCTAGTGAACTCGCCGGTTATTTCTCCGAGGGCTCGCTGAGCAATCCGCAGTTCTTCGGCCAGCAGTTCGCCGGAGCGTTCGCGCAAACGTTGCGCGGCAAGCTCCAGATGCTGCTCGGTACGCGCGAGGGCCCCGAGATGCCGGCGCCGCGCCATGAAGCTGCCTTCACCCATCGCCTGAAAACCAGCCACTTGTTTGAGATGCTCACGCAACGCGTCGAGTCCGACGCCGGTCTTGGCCGAGACACTCACACTCTCCGGCGTGCTGCCGGAGTCCTGTCCGGGCGCGCGCCCGCTGAGATCGATCTTGTTGTATACGAGGGTGACTGGAAGCTTGGCCGGTAGTTGCGTGAGAATTCGCCGGTCCGCGGCACTCAGACCCACAACATCGTCCACCACAAACAGCACTCGGTCGGCACTGCGCGCGGCATCCCAGGCACGGCGTACACCTTCGCGTTCCACAACATCGACGACCTCACGCAGACCGGCAGTATCCACGACGTGAAGCGGCAGGCCGTCGAGATTGATGTATTCGCGCAAAACGTCACGCGTGGTGCCTGGAACATCGGTCACGATCGCGGCAGCGTGACCGGCAAGACGGTTCAGCAGACTGGATTTCCCGGCGTTCGGCCGGCCCGCGAGCGCGAGCGTCAAACCCTCGCGCAACAAACTGCCTTGGGTTGCAGCCGTATGCAAGCCCTGAAAACGCGCTTCGATATCCCGCAGCCGTGCGGCGATCTTGCCGTCGCCGAGGAAGTCGAGTTCTTCGTCCGGAAAATCGATCGCCGCTTCGACGTAGGCACGCAACTCGATCAACGCGTCGCATAAGCCCCGGACCTGTGCGGAAAACTCCCCGCGCAGCGAGCGCAGCGCACTGCGCGCGGCCTGCTCGCTCGTGCTGTCGATCAGATCCGCAATCGCCTCGGCCTGCGCGAGATCGAGCTTGCCGTTGAGATAGGCACGTTTGGTGAATTCCCCCGGGCCGGCACGGCGTGCACCGAGCGTACACACCCGCTCGAGCAGAAGTGCGAGCACCACCGGGCCACCGTGTGCGTGCAGCTCGAGCACATCCTCGCCGGTAAAGGAATGTGGCGCGGGGAAAAAGAGCGCGAGGCCCCGGTCGAGTTCCAGGCCGTCGGCGCCGCGAAATATCTTGAGCCGGGCTTCCCGAGGCCGAAGCTGCTCACCAAAAAGAGCCGCCGCTATGCGTGCCACATCCGGACCGGATATGCGCACCACGCCAATGCCCCCGCGGCCGGGCGGCGTAGCTACGGCAGCAATGGTATCGGTGGTTCGCGCGGCGTGCGTCGGCACGCGAGAATCCTCGAGCATTTGTGCCGCCAAAGCCAGCGGCTCAGCGGCTGTTTTTTGCGGGTTTGCGTTTGGCTTCACGCGCCGCGCGCTGATGCTCGTCGTAGCGGCGGTTCACAAACCACTGCTGAATGACTGTAAACATCGAGTTCGGCAGGTAGTAAAGCACCAAGCCCGACGGGAACAGCGCGTAAAACACCACGAACAAGAGCGGCATGAACTGGAAGATCATGCGCTGGGTCTTGTCGGTCATCATCTGCGGCTGAATGCGCATCTGCACGAAGTAGATCGCGCCGTAGAGAATCGGTAGGATAAAGTATGGATCCGGCGCCGAGAGGTCGTGGATCCAGAGTATCCAGGGCTGCTGGCGCAATTCCACGCTATAGACCAGCACGTAATACAGGGCAAAAAAGATTGGGATCTGGATGATCATCGGCAGGCAGCCGCCGAGCGGATTGATTTTCTCCTTCTTGTAAAACTCCATCTGCGCCTGCGCGAGTTTCTGCTTGTCTTCCTTGTATCGTTGTTGCAGAGCCTTGAGCTTGGGCTGCACCGCACGCGTCTTGGCCATGGAGCGATAGGCGATGTGGTTGAGCGGAAAGAACACGATCTTGACGAGCACCGTGAGCAGGATGATCGCCCAGCCCCAGTTGCCGATCAGGCGATGCAACCACCCGAGCAAGGCGAATAGGGGTTCTGCAATGATGGTGAACTTGCCGTAGTCGACCGTGAGTTGCAGGTCCGGGGCCACCGTGGGCAGCAGCGCCTGCAGCTTGGGTCCGAGATACAGCGTGTCGGCGAAACTGGTGGAGGCTCCAGGCGCGACGCGGCGCAGCCCGGTGATGGTACCAATCAAGTAGTGTTCGTTACCGAGCGCCCGGGTGTAATAGAGATTCTCCGCGGTTGCAGCCTGCGTGCCGGCTTCGCCCGGAATGACCGCCGCGAGGAAATACAGCGACACTACCGACGTCCAGCCGCCGGGCGTGGTAACGTCCACCGGCTTATCCCTCAGATCCTTGAACTCATGCTGCTCGTAGCCGCCCGCCTTGGCGTACATGGCCACGCGCTGGTAATCATAGCGGTGTACGTTGAACAGATAACCGAGTGCACCATGCGGGAGGTTGATGTTGTAGTGGTTGCGGAATTGGAAGTACTGGGCACCGGTCCAGGCCTGTGGGGTGTCGTTGGTGACCTCATAGCGCAAACCTACGCGGTAGCTACCACGCGTGAAGGTAAAAATCTTCTTGACGGTGAAGCCGTCCGGGCCGCGCCAAGCGAGCGCCACATCGAGTGAGTGTTGGCCGGGGGCAAGCGCATAGCTCGTCTGGCTTGCGGAATACAGAGCATCCGCTGCGGGTCCCTGCGGTCCAGCGTGTGTCTGCAGTCCCGACTGGGCGACCAGCGATTCCGCCGGAGTATCGTCAAGGACCTTCACGCGTGCGCGCGTGTGCAGTTCCGCTGGGTATTTTTCCAGCGCCACTTGCTCAAGGTCTCCGCCGGCGGCGTTGATCACTGCCTCGAACAGATCGGTGTGCACCCGTACCAGCTCACCGGTGACCGTCACCGGCTCAGCGGCGGCCACTGCCGCGGAGCGAGACTTGGTGTGGGAGGCCGAAGCAGCCGATAACGATGCCGCGCCGGGCGCTTGGGGAATTTCCGCGACCGTGGCCGTGGCGGGCGGGACATTGGTGGTTGCTGCCTTGGTCTGGGCCGCAGGCGAAGCGGGCTTTGGGCCGTAGTCCTGCATCCAGGCGCGATAGATCAGGAAGGCCACCAGCACCGCGAGCGCTGCGAGGAACAGGCGGCGATTATCCATGCCGGTGTCTCACGTCCGGCACCGGGTCGTAGCCCCCCGGACAAAGCGGCTGACAGCGCAGGATGCGCCGGAGTGCGATCCAGCTTCCCCGGAGTGCGCCATGCCGCTGGATGGCTTCGAGCGCGTACGCCGAACAGCTCGGTTCGAAACGGCAGTGCGGTCCGAGCGCCGGGCTGATCGCATAGCGGTAAATGCGGATCAGAGCTATCAAGAAGCTGCGCATCGTTTTACAAGTTGCTGCCAGTGCCATTCGAGACTGCTCCGCAGCCCAGGGTTCTGGGTGCGGGCTGCGACCGGGAGCGCCTGCACCACAATGTCGACCGGTGGCAGGGTCTGCCGGTTCTGACGGAAGCTCTCCCGAACCAGGCGCTTTATGCGATTGCGGGCGGTGGCACGCGCAGCTACCGAGCGCGATACGCTCAGACCGAGCCGCGCCTCGGAACCACTGGCCGCGAAAGCATAGACCCGAAAGACCGGATCCGCACTGCGCAGACCGGTCTTGAAGACCCGATCGAAGTCCGCGTGTAAATGCAGCCGCACACGCGCCGCAAATTGCGCCGTTGCGATTACGGGCAGAGTCTCGCGCGGCCTTTTCTGCGACGCGCGCTCAGGACTTGACGTCCACGTCGCGTCGCCATGCGTGCGCGGAAGCCATGCGTTCTTTTGCGATGCACTTTGCTGGGTTGGTAGGTTCTTTTCATTCAGGCAGCCAGTCATGGACCGGTGGAGTTACAGGGAAGGGAATAAATCGTCGCGCAAAGGCGGGATATTAGACTGACACTCCGCGGCGCTGTCAATATGCCTACAGCAGTGTGCGCGCATGCAACTCGTGCTGTGGATAACCCGAGGTACCGGGTATAGACTCACGGGCCCCGCTGCGCCACGGTTCCATCCGCAGCGGGAACCAGAAGATCACGTTTTTTCAGGCGGGAGATCGGCATGACGTCGCTGTGGGCACGTTGCCTGGAGCATTTGAAGTACGAGCTCACAGAACAGGAACTCAACACGTGGATTCGGCCGCTTCACGTGGAAGAAGACTCTCACACCTTGCGTCTGCTTGCCCCTAACCGTTTTGTGATGGATTGGGTGCACGATCGGTTTCTTACACGGATTTCAAAGCTCGCGCGTGACTTGGCGGAGGACAAGGAGCGCCACGTAGTACTGGACGTGGGTGCGGCTGGCCGAGGCTCACAAACGCAAAGCTCGCATGTTCAGCCTCAGAGGCTGACGGTTTCCGTGCCTGGGAGTGGGTTGAACTCAGCCTACACCTTTGAGGCCTTCGTCGAAGGCAAGTCCAATCAGTTTGCAGTTGCAGCCGCAAGGCAGGTTGCAGAGAGCCCTGGTCGAACTTATAACCCGTTGTTTATATACGGTGGTGTGGGCCTCGGAAAAACCCACCTGATGCACAGCGTCGGCCACAACATTTTGGAAGGCAATCCGCGCGCCCGGATCGCCTATGTGCACTCCGAACGGTTCGTGAATGACATGGTGCGTGCGTTGCAGCACAACAGCATTGACAGCTTCAAGCGCCAATACCGAACGTTGGATGCGTTATTGATTGACGACATTCAATTTTTCGTGGGCAAAGAGCGCTCGCAGGAAGAATTCTTCCATACATTCAATGCGTTACTGGATGGCCATCAGCAGGTAGTCTTGACCTGTGACCGCTATCCGAAAGAAGTCGAGGGGCTGGAAGAGCGCCTGAAGTCAAGATTTGGCTGGGGTCTGACGGTGCAGATAGAGCCGCCCGAGCTCGAGACAAGGGTAGCGATCCTGATCAAGAAGGCAGCCCAGGAGAAAGTGGTATTGGCAAGCGACGTGGCGTTTTTTATTGCCCAACGTGTGAGTTCCAACATTCGTGAATTGGAGGGTGCGCTGCGTCGGGTAATCGCCAACGCACAGTTTACGGGGCAGAACATTACGCTGGAAAACGTACGCAAATGGTTGCGTGACATATTGGTCCGGCAGGAGCGTCTGATTACGCTCGAAAACATCCAGAAAACTGTCGCGCAATACTTTCACGTGCGCGTTGGGGAAATGCTCTCGAAGAAACGCAATCGATCGATTGCCCGTCCGCGACAGGTGGCAATGGCACTTGCGAAAGAACTCACAACACGTAGCCTGCCAGAAATAGGTGATGCGTTTGGCGGGCGGGATCACACGACTGTCCTGCACGCCTGTCGTAAAGTAAAGGAGCTACGCGATGTGGATATGCGCTTCAGAGAAGATTATGAAACCCTGGTTCGGACTTTGAGCAGTTGAGAGAATGTTAGCTAGTTGTTTATAAGTCTGCTCACGTGAGTTTTCCTCAAGGTAATCACAGAAAACCGCGATCATTTTTAACAATGGATGCACAAGATTAGATTAAACTAAGTAATTGTATCTATTGTATATTTTAAAAGTACGCATTGCATGATGTTCCAGATAATTAATATAAGTTTTATTTAATAGTATTGAGTTATAGAACCACACTATTCCTCAGGATTACGCCAATGAAGTTCGAAGTAGACCGAAACTCTTTCCTAGACCCACTTCAAGCAGTCGCAGGAGTAGTTGAACGTCGTCAGACGATGCCGATTTTGGGGAACCTGCTTTTGGGTGCGGAGGGGAAGCGACTGACTGTGACGGGAAGTGACATGGAGGTGGAGTTGGCAGCGGAACTGGGAGACGTCGAGATTGTGGAAGAAGGGGAGATTACGGTGCCAGCACGGAAATTGGTGGATATATGCCGGGCGCTTCCTGACGGTGTAAAAATTGCGGTAGATCTTGACAAAGGGAAGATGGTAGTGAAGGCCGGCCGGAGTAGATTTGCCTTGGCTACGTTACCAGCGGCGGATTTTCCCTTGGTTGAGGACATCGGTGTGCAACGCGAATTTGCATTACCTGGAGCTAAGTTCAAAAACTTGCTCTCACGTGCTGCTTTTTCCATGGCCCAACAGGACGTGCGTTATTACCTAAATGGTTTGTTGATTGAGACTTCCGAAGGTCGCTTGAGAGTTGTAGCGACTGATGGCCACCGTCTGGCGCTGTGTGATCTGGAGGCGGCGTTTCCTGCCGATACATCCAAGCAGCAAATGATCCTTCCGCGCAAGGGGGTGTTGGAGCTGCAGAGATTACTGGGGGATAAAGAAGAAAACGTAAAGGTGTTGATAGGGTCAAATCACTTTCGTGTGGAACTTCCTGGCGCTCGGTTTACCTCGAAGTTGATCGATGGCCGGTTTCCAGAATATGAACGAGTGTTACCAAAAGGCGGCGATAAAGTGTTAATTGCGGAGACGCGGAGTTTGCGCGAGTCCTTAAGTCGGGCTGCAATTTTGTCCAACGAAAAATACCGTGGAGTCAGGCTACAGCTCGATAAGAATCGCCTGAAGGTACTTGCGCACAACCCAGAACAGGAGGAAGCAGAAGATGAGGTCGAGGTGGAATACGTTGGGGAAGCGCTTGAGATAGGCTTCAACGTTACCTACTTGCTGGATGCATTAAACGCAATAATCGACCAGAAAGTGAGTGTCGGTTTCACTGACTCCAACAGTAGCTGTTTGATCAGCAGCCCCTCTGATTCTTCTTGTCGGTATGTGGTTATGCCGATGCGCCTCTAAGCATCAAATCGTTGCCAAGAATCATATATGTTCCACGTGAAACACAGCTACTATGAAATAATGTTTCACATGGAACAATTCGATCTAACGTTTGCACGCGGATTTAAATATGCCGGAAATTAAGCGTTATGATTCCAATAATATCAAGGTATTGAGGGGCTTGGATGCCGTTAAACGACGTCCAGGAATGTATATCGGTGATACCGATGATGGAACCGGTCTTCACCATATGGTTTTTGAGGTAGTCGATAACTCAATTGACGAAGCTCTAGCGGGTTATTGCACTGAAATCTCGGTGACAATTCATGAAGATGAATCCGTTTCCGTTACCGACAACGGTCGCGGGATACCAGTCGATATGCACAAGGAAGAGGGGCGATCTGCTGCAGAAGTCATCATGACTGTCCTACACGCCGGCGGGAAATTTGACAATAACTCTTACAAAATTGCCGGAGGTCTTCATGGTGTAGGTGTTTCAGTTGTCAACGCGTTATCGGATCATTTGCATCTGCTCGTGAGACGCGACGGCAAACTGTACGAGCAGGAGTATCACAATGGCGATCCCGTCTACCCATTGCGTTCGATCGGTCCCGCACCCGGCCAGGGCACCGAGATCCGCTTTAAGCCCAGTGCCCAAACTTTCACCAATATCAAATTTAGTTACGACGTCTTACTACGGCGTTTGCAGGAGCTCTCGTTTCTCAATTCAGGGGTACGTATCGCCCTGCACGATCAGCGCACCGACAAGCACGACGAATTTCATTACCAAGGTGGCATCCATGCGTTCGTCCAGTATTTGAATCGCACGCGTACAGCGATTCACCCGAACGAGTTTTATTTCGCTGCCGACAAGGGCCGTATCACGGTGGAGTTGGCGCTGCAGTGGAATGATTCCTATCAAGAGACCGTTTATTGTTTCACCAACAACATTCCACAACGTGACGGTGGTACCCACTTGGCCGGTTTCCGCTCAGCGCTCACGCGTACTCTCAACAACTACAT
>JBOIBB010000134.1:0-20550 GCA_050739335.1 Gammaproteobacteria bacterium | reverse complement strand
GTGCTTCGATGGCCCGCCAGTCGCGCGCTTTGAAGCGGCGCAGCGCCGCCGGGAACACGACACGCTCTTCGGTGCGCATGTGTTGCGCTTGGGTCAGGAGGTAAAAGCGGCCGGTCTGGAGCAACTGCGCACGCGTGCGGATCTTGCCAGCCTGGATCGCCAGTGTGAGTTCGATGAGTTGATCTTCGAGACGGTACAACTCCTGGTGCTCGCTCTCGAGGCGTTCGATTTCGGCACGCGCCGGTCCGCCGAGTTCCAGCAGTTTTTCAAACACCAGATCTTCCTTGGGGTGGTGCACCACGCTCGGATACTTGCGCATGTAGTACGCGCTGTTGGCGAGCAGGGTGAGGTCGAGCTTGGCGTTCAGCGCGAGCAGATCGAGCTGCAAGCGAATCAGCGCAAGCACGCGTCCCATGTTGGCGTGATCGCGCTGCAAGCGGTCTATCGGGTTGAGTGCCATCCGGAGGCTCCGGCGGGAGTGTTGCCTGAGTTTTTAATTGCATGCGCTCCCGGCTGCATTGATCTGGATCAGGCAGCGGTCTGGGGCGCGCGGTTGCCGTTCGCGGCCCGGGCATCGATTACCCGGCAACCGTGAGCGGCCAGGCAAGTGCGCGCCCGAGGAGCGCGCCGGCACGAGCGCCGAGCCTCGCGCGAATGTCCGGATAAACCACACGCTCTTCTTTTTCGTCGTGCCCGTCGAGGAGGCGCAGGAACTTGCGCCGGCTCACCAGTTGCTCAAGCTCCGCGAGGTACGCACGCAGGTAGGCGTGTTCGCGTTCAAGCCCGCGTACCCAGGCGGCGTGCCCGCCAGCGTCGAGGTAAGCCGGGAAAATCAACTGTTCTTCGATGCGCAGATGGCGCTCGAGTGTCGCGTGCAGCCAGGCGACACGCTCGGCATCGCCGGCCAGGGCGCCGCCGAGCGTAGCCTCGATGACCGCGTGATCGCGTCCGAGATAGATAGGCAGATCGAATGCCTGGCCGCTGCGCGCGAGCAGCGCCGTGCAGGTCCCGGCGCCAACCGCAAGCGGGTGCCAGAAAAGCTCGCACGTATTCCAAGTCGCGACGGGCAATGCGCTTGCCTCACATTGCACCACGACGATGCAGCGCTCGCCGGCCGCGAGTGCGCCGGCAAATTCGCTTAGTACTGCAGCGCCGGCGAGCTGCACGCGGCGTGCACCGTCGAGCAGTTCGGAACGCCGGGGCTCGGGGGCCTCGGCCTGGCCGCGGGAAGCGGCGTGCAATTCGAGTTCAAAGCGCGCGCCGGAGTCCATGCGGGCAACGCGCCAGCGGGTGCCGGGCGCGAACCAGCGCGTGGCTCCGGCGGCGAGCGGCAGGCGAGTCACCCCGCCAGTGGTGAGCAATTCGATGGTTAGTGCGCCCGCCGTGACGCGCAGGCGTTCCCAGCGGTTAACGCGCGGCGCGTGCCAGTTTTGAAGGCGCGCAGAAACCTCGTCCGCGGTGTAACGGCGTGCATCGCCGAGCTGACGCGGATGTGCGGGTGCGTCTGCAGTCATGGTGGTGTCGCCGCTATGTTTTCGCGCAGGTGTCGGGCGAGCGGCGAAAGCGCCCGGGATTGATGTGCGCTCGTTGCGCCGTCCGGTACCTCTGTGGCGACGCTACCATACATCGCCGGGTGCGCCATTGACACCCGTCATGGCTGCGTGCACCGCGCCCCGCTAGTTTTACACGCTGCGCGAATGTCGCGCGGCAGTCTGGCAAGCGGAGACGCAAAATGTTGATCAAATCAATTCGTGAGAAAGCCAAGTTCGGCACGCCGCACTTCGAAGCGGTGACGCTCGATCGCACCGACAAGAGCGACATGAAAGTCGTGGCCTTTGAACCTGGCCAGGCCATTCCCGTACACCATCCAAACAGCGACCTCACCATGGTGATCATCGAGGGCGAAGCGACGCTCGTGTCCGGCAACGAAGAACTGGCGCATGCAGGCCCGGGTGCGGTGTTGCACTCG
Source organism: Gammaproteobacteria bacterium (assembly GCA_050739335.1). Taxonomy (GTDB): domain Bacteria; phylum Pseudomonadota; class Gammaproteobacteria; order Natronospirales; family REEB76; genus REEB76. The sequence continues at coordinate 18,581 of JBOIBB010000134.1, read as the reverse complement.
CGGGCCGGAGAGGCACGCGGTATTCACGCCGACAAGCGCACCATTGTTCTGGTGGTGGCGAGTCCGCCGCCGACACCGGAAGACCATCGTGAAATCAAGGAGCATTTCGCCAAGGGAACCTGGCGCTAGCCTTGGGATGAGAATGACGCGACGTGGCCGTGACGGTCTCGCCGCTGCGTGCCGGGGTCGAACCTCGATGGACGTTACTGCGCCATGCGCATTGCGCACATACGCGAGTGAACCTTGCAAGGCTCACCGGGCCGTGCGGGTACGGGCGACGGCAGCGCGTCGTTTGCGTTTGATCTGCATCGATGCATAAGCGAGTCCGCCGAGTGGACCTTGAATTGGGTGCACTCGGCCCCACGTTTAGGCTTGTAAATGCTTTACATTGTCATCGGTGCTCAACATGACCGAGGTTCAAAAGCTTGCCGCGTTCGTAGATTCCGCCAACTTCCGGCAACTGAGTGCGGCGGCGCTCGCCCAACTCAAGATTCGTGTACTCGATACGCTCGGCGTCGCCATTGCCGCACTGGACGCCAAGCCGATCGTCGCCATCCGCGCGCTCACGCAGTCGCTGGGTGGCAACAGTGAGGCCACACTCATCGGCGGTGGCCAATCAGCGCCGGATCGCGCCGCCTTCCACAACATCGCGTTGAGCCGCTATCTCGATTTCATGGATAGTTATCTCGCACCGGGCGAGACCTGTCATCCGTCCGACAACATCGGTGCGGTGCTGGCAGCGGCCGAAAGCGTGGGTGCGAGCGGTGCCGAGTTTCTGACGGCGGTGGCCGTCGCGTATCAGGTGCAGACACGGCTCTCCGATGTGGCGCCGGTGCGCGCCCGCGGTTTCGACCACACGGTGCAGGGCGCTTACGCCGCCGCGGGCGCTGCGGCCAAAGCCTTGCGACTCACGCCGGCCCAGATCGCCAACGCCATTGCCATCTCCGGCACGGCCAGCAATGCCTTGCGCGTCACGCGCACCGGCGATCTTTCGAATTGGAAAGGCCTGGCGTACCCGGAAGTCGGCAAGGAAGGCGTGTTCGCCGCGCTGCTCGCGCGTGCCGGTATCACCGGCCCGGCACAGGTTTTCGAAGGTAACAAGGGCTTCAAGCAGACCATCGCCGGCGATTTCTCCATGGACTGGGCGCGCGAGGATCTCGAGAGCGTGCTGCGCACCATCGTCAAGAAGCACAACGCGGAGATCCATTCGCAGTCCACGCTCGACGCCGCGCTCGCGGTGAGAAAGCAGGGCGGCTTCGACGCCACGCGCATCCATGCGGTGCAGGTAAAAACCTTCCAGGTCGCCTACGACATCATCGGCGGAGGCGAGGAGGGCGACAAGCACTCGATCCACGCCAAGGAAGAAGCCGATCACTCGCTGCCGTACATGGTGGCGGCCGCCTTGCTGGACGGTGAAGTGCAGCCCGCGCAGTATCTGTCGGACCGCATCGAGCGCGCTGACATCCAGGCGCTGCTCCGCAAAGTCAGCGTCGCGCCGGACGCAGGTTTCACACAACGCTTTCCCAAAGAGATGCCGAGTTCCGTTGAAGTCGAGTTCGAGGATGGCTGGAAACTGTCCGCAACGACTGCGGCTTATCACGGCTTTCATACCAATCCGCTGGATTGGGGCGCAGCCTTCGAGAAGTTTTCCCGGCTCGTGACACCGTTTACCGGCGCGCAACTACGCGACCGGATTGCCGGCACGGTGCACGAGCTCGAACGCCACGCGGTGCGCGATCTCAGCGCGCTGCTGGCGCAGGTTCCCGCGCGCAGACCAGCAGAAGCGCTGAGCAGATTCGATTCCGGTCGCAAGGAGAAAGTCCATGGCCAATACCAGTTTTGATTTCATCCCACGTGCCTACCGTACGCCGAAACCTCGCAAGATCGGCATGACCGAAGTACGTTTGCCGTACTACTGGACCTACGGGACGCGTCATTTGGCGGACGTACTTGAAGTGGCCGGCCAATGGATCGACGGCGTCAAGTGGGCCGGTGGCTCGTTCGCCCTACTGCCTACCGAGCAGGTCAAGGCAATGAACGATCTCGCGCACAAGCACGACGTTTACGTGTCGTCCGGCGGCTGGATCGAGACCGTGCTGCGTTACGGTCCGGACGCCGTCGCTAAATACCTCAAGGAAGCCAAGGAAGTAGGCTTCGACGTCATCGAGATTTCCGCGGGCTTCATCACCATGCCAACGTCAGGCATGTTGCGCCTGATCGAGCAGGTCAAGAAGGCCGGCTTCAAGGCCAAGCCGGAACTCGGCATCCAGTTCGGTTCGGGCGGTGATTCGGGCGAAGCGGAACTCGCGGCCGAAGGTCACAAGGACACTGGTGACTTGGTTAAGCGCGTCAAGCAGGTACTGGATGCAGGCGCCGATATCGTCATGATCGAATCCGAAGGTATCACCGAAAACGTGGTGAAGTGGAATACCGCGCCGGCGGCGGCCGTGATCAACGGCGTGGGTACCGAGCATGTGATGTTTGAAGCCGCCGATCCACCCGTGTACGAGTGGTACATCAAGAACTACGGCAACGAAGTCAACCTGTTCGTGGATCACTCCCAGATCCTGCAACTCGAGGGCTTGCGCCAGAACATCTGGGGCAACAAGTCCACCTGGGGCCGGGTGATGAATCCCGCACCGGCGAAGGCTGCCCGCTGAGGCACCGGCTCCGAGGGCAGTTCGTGTTGTGATCCGGCTTTGTGCGGAGCGCCTGCGGCGCAAGCCGCCAGCCCTCCCGCGACGGAGTTCTGTGTGTTATTCAAGGAGTTTTGCGTGCCAGAGGACGTTTCAGTAAAAGCGCATGGAGGTTCAACCAGTGCAAAGCCGGTGCGCATGGCGCACTATGAAACCGACCCACCGCACACCTTCGTTACCTTTGCGGTCCAGCACTTCGCAACCTCGACGGTGTGCGGGCGATTTGATCAAGTAGGCGGCTTTGTGGAGCTGGATCGTGCCGCTGGTCAGGGCTACGCAGAGATCGTCATCGACATGAAGTCGATCAACTCGGGTACGCCGGCCTTCGACGAGCACCTGCGCAGTCCGGCGTTCTTCGATGTCGCCAACTTCCCGCGCGCTACGTTCATTGGCAGGGACTTTCGCTTCGTGCGGGGTGTGCTGCAGTCGGTCGACGGCGAGCTCACGCTGCTTGGCCAATCGCATCCGGTGACGCTGCGGAGTACCTGTTTCAACTGCTACGACTCGCCGCTGCACAAGGCGGAGGTCTGTGGTGGGGACTTTGAAACCACGATCCCCAGAAGTGTCTGGGGCATGACCTGGGGCTTGGACTTGGGCGTGCCGGATGAGGTCCGGTTGTCGATCCAGATCGAGGCGGTGCGGAAATAGGCGGCCCGGCCCGGTGCGCGTGACCGGCTGAGCAGAAACGTGCAGAATGGCGTCCGTAGTCTTCGGGGAAGCGCGTAGATTCGAAATTCCCACGGTTTGACCGCCGCGGCGCGGCGTCGGCACAGTGCCGGTGCTACCTGTTGCGGCGATTTCCCCGAGCGATCAACGTAACGTCCAGCCAGCATCCGTCATCCGCAATTCATCGAGCGACTATGAGCCCGCGCGATCCCGCCTACCCGGTTTTGTCATCTGTCAGCACGTCCGGTCCGTCGGTGCAGGCCGCGGGCTCGCGTCCGCTGGTGATTTTCTGCGTGGTGGCGCTCGCGCTCCTCATGAGTTCGCTCGACCAGACCATCGTTGCGACCGCGCTGCATGCGCTGCAACATGACTTGAGTGCGCCGCTCACCTGGACGAGCTGGACCATTACCGCCTATGCGCTCGGCATGGTCATCATGGTGCCGATCGCCGGGAAATTGAGCGAACAGTACGGCCGGCGGCGAATTTTCGTGGGCTCGGTGGTGCTGTTCACGGCCGCATCGCTCTGTTGTGGATTCGCGGACAACATCTATGTGTTGGTGGCGTTGCGCTTCGTTCAGGCGCTCGGCGGCGCGGGCTTCACCCCTTCGGCCACTGGCATCATCGTCGAACATTTCGGCGCGGTGCGGGACAAGGCGGTGGGGCTATTCGGCAGCATTTTCTCCATCGGTGCGATGATCGGCCCGATCTTTGGCGGCCTGTTCATCACCTGGTGGTCGTGGCGCGGAATTTTCTTTGTGAATGTGCCGATCGGCATCGCGCTCGTGGTGCTCAGTCTGCGCTTCATTCCATGTGACCCGAAGCGCGTGCACCGTGCATCGAAAAACTTCGATCTGATCGGCATGTCGGCGCTCGGCGTGGGGGTGCTCGCGGTGATGCTCGCGCTCAACGCGCTCGCCAAGGGCGTGGACGCGCTACTGCGTCCCGAGTTCCTGATACCGGCGTTGCTGGCCTTGCTGACGCTCGGGTTTTTCGTGCGCCACATCCGGCGCAGCTATCACCCCTTTATCCCCGTGGCGTTCATCGCCGGCCACGGCTTCGGGGCGGTGAATCTCATCAACGTGGTCGGCGGGATGATCGAGGAAGGTCTGGTGGCGCTCGTGCCGCTGTACGCCATCACCCGGTATGGCCTCTCGCCACTCGGGGCCGGCTTGCTGCTGACCGCCGAAGGTGCAGCCATCATCCTGATGTCGGGACTCGGGGTGCTGATGCTGCGCAAGTCGGGCTACCGCCTGCCAATCTATATAGGTGTCGGCGCCATGGCCGTCGGCGTTGCCGCACTCGCTTTTGTGCCGCGTGGAATCTCGCCCTATGCCTGGCTCACGGGGGTTACTTGCCTCATCGGTCTCGGCGCTGGATTGATTTCACCGGCAAGCCGCAACGCCGGGCTGCAGCTTGCGCCCCAGCATTCACCCACGCTTGCGGCCCTGCGTACTATGAGCTTCCAGATCGGCGCGATTGCCGCGATTTCGATTACCGCGGCCGCCATTGCCGGGGCGGCGCATCCCGGTTTGGTGCATGCCGTGGTTTACATCGGTTGGGCTGTGCTGTTCCTGTTGTTGTTGCCGATCACGCACCTTATTCCCGAGCATCGCGGCGCCTGGTAATGCAATCGGCGTTTCCGGCCTCCGGCCGTTCGCGGCGCCCGCGCAGCACGCGTTGCATGGAACGCCGCACCTACAGGCGGCACTGGGCGTCGCGCATTTCGTGGATACGTTGTGCATGCGCCGCCAGCATCTTGCTGCGCGTCTGCCCGGTGTCGCGTCGTAGGCTTGTGGAAATCGTCGCGTCCCTCGACCTCGGACGGCCTCGTGTGCCACACTGAGGTCAACGCAATCCGTTTCTGCTTTACAACTACCGGGCACCGATAAGCCACGCCGCAGGGCACCATCTTTTTTCCGATCCGATAGGCAGCCGCAAGGCCGAGACACGCTCCAGCGAAGAGTCACCAAGCACGCTTCACAATTAGCCACTTCGATTCAGAGGATGCCATGATCTCACCGCATAAAACTTTGCAAGCACTCCTGTTTGGTTTAAGCGCGGCAGTTGTGGCCGTGGCGTTCGCGCTGAATGTGGCCCAAGCACAGGTGAGTCCTGCGCTGTTGCAGGGCATGCAGTGGCGCAGTGTGGGCCCCTTCATTGCAGGAAAATTCGATACGGTGTCGGGCGTGAACGGGAACCTGGCCATTGCCTACGCGGGGGCGGACAACGGCGGCGTTTGGAAGACTACGAACGCCGGTACCACCTGGTTTCCGGTGACGGATGCCGTGCATGAAATCCGCGGAATCACGGCATTGGCGGTGGCGCCCTCGCGGCCGGACGTCGTATATGCGGGCACGGGCAGCATCTTCGGCGATGAGTACAGCAGCGGCGTGTGGAAATCCACCGATGCCGGCGCGCATTGGGAGAGCGTGGGTTTGAAGAATGCCGGAGCCATTACGGCTTTGCGGGTGGATCCACACGACGCCAACCTGGTGTTGGCGTCCACGCGTGGAGTCAACTTTCAAAAAGGTGGCGCGCGCGGAGTGTTCCGCAGCATGGATGGCGGGCAAACCTGGAAGCAGGTTTTGGATACCGGACCCGAGTCAGGCGCGAGCGGCCTCGCTTGGGCCTACGACAATCCGCAGGTTGTTTTTGCCACTGTGGTGCAAACGTATTTTGTGCCTGGAGCCCGCCGGTCCTTCGGCCATCCGGGACCTTCGGCCCTGTATAAATCCGGCGACGAAGGTCTGACCTGGACGCGCATCCAGGGCCGCGATCAGCCCAAGGCCATTGGGGAAATCGCGGTTGCCGACCGCACCCACTCGCGGCGCTTGTACATGTTGACCCGCGGCGGTTTGTACGGCTCGGACGACGGCGGAGCGAGCTGGTCGCTCGGTACGAAAACCATCTATACCGCAAGCAAGCAGGTACTGGTGGACCCGGACAATCCCGATATCGTGTACACCGTGGGAACGGCCGCTTACCGGTCCACCGACGGCGGCCACACGCTGGTCGCGTTCAAGGGGGCGCCGGGAGGCGATGACCCGAATCAGTGGTGGATTGATCCCACTAACCCGCAGCACATCCTGTATGCGGGCGACCAGGGTGCAGTAATCAGCATGGATGGCGGCCAGAGTTGGAGCCTGTGGTACAACCAGGCGACGGCTGAGATTTACAAGATCAGTACCGACAATCGCTTCCCTTATTGGATCTACGCGAGCAAGCAGGATAGTGGCGCGGTGGCGGTTGCGAGCCGTGGCGCGTTTGGCGAAATCAACGGTTTCTCCGATTGGTTCAACCTGCCCGGATGGGAGACGGGGTTCGTGACACCGGATCCGATCCATCCCGACCTGATTTTCCTGAACGCCGACTCGGGCTTCTTGTCGCGGCTTTATCGCAAGACTTGGCAGGCGCAGATCATTGATCCCGGTATGGGCAGCATCAGTACAGTCAGTGACACAGATTTTCGCCGGGCGGTGTCTGCCCCCATCGTTTTTTCTCCAAACGGCAAGCACCTCTACCTCGGCACCCAGAACATCTGGGAGAGCCAGGATAGCGGGACGCATTGGCGCAAGATCAGCCCCGACCTCACGGCGCATCCGGGCAAGCCGCCGGAGCCGAACCCCGAGGGCGTGCATCACGGCGACGCGCTTACTTCGCTGTCGCCGTCTACGGTTCAAACCGGGGTGATCTGGACGGGCAGCAACAACGGCGTGGTGTACCTCACGCGGGATGGCGGACAGCATTGGCAGGATGTCACGCCGCCGGGAGTGGGAATGTACGCTGACGTAAACGTTCAAGCCTCCGAATTCAATCCCGCCGAGGCCTACGCCGCGGTAGACAACAGCAAGGCCGGAGACTACGCGCCGCATATCTACCGCACCGAGGACTACGGCAAGTCCTGGCAAACCATCGTCTCGGGTTTGCCGTCGGACCAGCCCACGGGGAGCTACGTACGGGTGGTGCGGGAAGATCCGCACAAGCGCGGGCTGCTGTTCGCGGGTACGGAGACTTCGGTATACGTATCTTTCGATAACGGCGGGCACTGGCAGTCATTGCGCCTGAACCTTCCGACGACGTCCTATCGCGATCTCAAGATTCACGACAACGACCTCATCGCCGGTACCTACGGCCGTGCGATCTGGATACTCGACGACATGACGCCGCTCGAACAAATGCGCGCGGAGATCGCCAGTCAACCGGCGCACCTGTTTCGCCCGGCGCCGGCGGTGCGCGTGCAATTCAGCGTGAACCAGGACACGCCTTTTCCAGTCGAGGTGCCACACGCCAAGAACCCGCCGCAGGGAGCGGTGATTGACTATTACCTCGCGGAAGCCGCGCATTCCGTGCAGTTGCAGGTTTTTGATGCCAGCGGCAACCGGGTGCGCAATTATTCCAATGCGCCCATTCCACCGCTCGATCAGCCGCTGCCGCCGGTGCAAAGCCTCTGGATCAGGCCACGGTTGCCCTTGCCGGACATGCCAGGCGCGCATCGCGTAACCTGGAACCTGCGCTACCCGACGCCCCCCGCACTGCGTTTCGATTACGGCAGCACGATGCAGGCGGTGCCGGGAAACACGCCGTTTACTCCGCGCGGGCCGGTGGCTTTGCCTGGCAACTACACGGTCAAGCTGACGGTGGATGGGACGGTCTACACGCAGCCCCTGGTCGTGACCGAGGATCCGCGAGTCGGCGATTCGCCCGAAATCATGGCGGGCATGCGCAAACAGCTCGCGCTCGCGCAGAACATCATCTCAGTCATGGCCGCCAGCAAGGCCGGCTACGAGCAGGGCAAGGCGCTCGAGGCGAGCCTCGCGCCGTCGGGTGCAGCAGCGGCGAACGGCCCCGCAAAAGCCTTGCTCGCGCGGGTGCAAGAGCTTACCGGCAACATTGACGAGGCGGGTATCGGACTTTCCGGCAGCAACTATGCGGTGCCACCGGTCAAAGGTCTGATCAGCTTTAGCCGGACCAATGGGCAATCGTCGGCGTTGCTGAAACTGGTCAATTACCTCAGTGACGGTGCGCCGGTACCGTCGCAGTACGCGACGTACGCGCAACTGTGCAGGGATTTCAATACCACCGCGGCGGCTTGGCAAGCGTTGCAAGCCGAGATCTCGAAATTGAATAGGCCGTCCGGATCCGGAGCTGCCCACGGACCGGCCGTGTCGAAGCCCGTATCCAGGTTGACGTGCATCGCAAGTGAGAATGCCGCGCATTGAGAATCTGCCAGATCTGATGACCCATGCTGGATGATTCGGATAGAAATCGTCCGGAGATAGCCGCAACGCGACAGTACCTTGGCCGTGACGCCAAAGCGTGACTGTCGCGTCTGGGCGTGCAGAAGATGCGTGGGCCCCAAGCTTTAGGATTCTGCAGCGGGTCCGCCGTCCGTGTAGCCGGCGGCCTGAGTGTTACTCGGCCTTCTTGGTAACGATGCGCTCGCGCCGTCCGCGCAGCATGTGTTGCAGGGAGCGGCGTACCCACAGGCGACGCTGGACGTCGCGTGTTTCATGGATGCGTTTGGCGTTCGCGGTGAGGACGTCGCTGCGCGTGATGATGCCAAGCATGTGTCGCGGATGCGCGCGTTCGACCACGATCAGGCTCCCGACGTTCCTGGCCACCATCAGGTCGGCTGCCTCGCGCAAGGTGTTGTCTTCAAAGGCCACATAGGGCAGGCGCCTCAGCATGAATCCGAGGTGCGTCGTTTCCGGGTATTTATGTTCGAACAACTCGCGACGGGTAAGCAGACCGTGCACTTGACCGGAGCCGTCGACTACCGGGTAGCCGTAATGCTGGGCGGCCGGTTCGCCGGAGTTCAGCCACTGGCGTACCTTCATAAGTTCGTCGGAAATATTCAACGTATTCACCGCGGTGGTGCAGGCGTGCCCTACCTGCACCTGTTCGAGGTTATCGGCGGTGTATTCGCCCGGCACCCGAACGCCACGGCGCTCGATTTTTTCGGTCATGATGGTATTGCGCATGGTGAGCGCGGAAATCAAATAAGCCGCGGTGCAACCGCCGAGGAGCGGCAGAAAGGTCGCGGGCTGACGCGTGGTTTCAAAACAGAAGATCACGGCCGTCAGCAGTGCGCGCGCCGAGCCGGCAAACATCGCGCCCATGCCAACCACCGCGGCGATTCCGAGGTTGAGGTGCAGATCCGGATCCAGGTGGTTGAGACCCATGGCGAAAAACGTGCTCAGGGCTCCGCCCATCATGAACAACGGTGCGAGTGTGCCGCCCGAGGTGCCGCTGCCAAGCGAGATCGACCACGAGACGAACTTCAGCACGCCGAAGGTGATGACCGCCCACATCCCGGCGCTCGCGAAGCCGCTTTGCGCCAGACGGTCAATGTTGTCGTAGCCGACGCCGAGCGTTGCCGGTTCGAAAAACCCGATCACGCCGGCCGCGATGGCGCCGATCGCCGGCCACCACATCCAGTGAACCGGCGACTTGGCGAACATGTCCTCGACAAAGTACACCGAGCGCGTGACCCAGACGCTGGAATAACCCACGACGGCGCCGAGCACGACGAAAATGGCGAGCGCCAGCCAGCCGGGCTCGGCCACGTTGGGCATAGCGAACACCGCGCCCGGGCCACTGATGACATAGCGCACGCCCGTGGCCACCACCGTCGCCAGCGCTACCGGGATCAGCGAACGTGCACGGAATTCGAACAGCAACAGTTCGACGGCCATGGCGACCGAGGCTACCGGCGCGCCGAAAACTGCAGCCATGCCCGCTGCGGCGCCGGCGGCGAGCAGGATCTTGCGTTCCTCCGCGGTGACTTTGAGCAGTTGTCCGATGAGCGAGCCCAAGGCACCGCCGGTCGAAATGATGGGGCCTTCGGCACCGAACGGTCCGCCGGTACCGATGGCGAAGGCCGAGGACACCGGTTTTAACCAGGTGACGCGCGGCGCGATGTTGGACTCGTGCTCGAGGATCTGCTCCATGGCTTCGGGAATGCCGTGTCCCTGGATGGCGCGCGAGCCCCAGCGCGCCATGAAGCCGGCGAGCAAGCCGCCGATGATCGGCATCACGATTACCCAGGCGCCGATGACTTCGGTGGTGGGTTGCAACACGAAGGTGCTCGAGTGGATCGCTGCCTGGTGGGCAGGCGCAAACACGCTCGCCCGGCCACCATAGAAACAGATGTCGGTGATCACGTTGATCATCAGCATCAGGAGCTGGGCCACCCCGGCGGCGGCCGCGCCCAGCACCAGGGCGAGTCCGCTGATGAACAGGGTGCGGTGGCTGATGAGCCCCGATTCGAGGGGCATCTGGGCTTGGTCGAGCGAGGCACCCAGTGCCGGGGCGACGGGCAGCGCTTCGGTGCTGCCGGTGGTGCGCACGCTTTCGCGGTCGGCGGGTTGCTGGGCTTTGGCGCGCGCCGTATCGCTTTCCGCGGACGCGGAAGTTGGGTCTTTCTGGGTCATGAAGGAAAGCGGCGGAAAATTATATTGTGCGAACCTGTGTGCATAGGATAACGCGCGGCCGCTGCGCGGCCAAGTGCAGACGGCCGACGGGGCGCACAGGTCGCGTCTTTCCAGCCTTCGAAGCACGGCCTTCAGTACAAGCGCGGCAGGTGTATCAGCGTTTGCGCACTGTTTGTACTGCAAATGAATATCATCGCTACGACAGACTGGGGCGGATAGTGGCTGCCGGTACTGCGAACACCCGCGTTCACGCATCGGCACTCGTGTTGACACCTGTACACGGAATAGTGCTTCGCCAGCCGGAATCTGCACCGCCGTCGAGTGCCGCGGGTGGCGTGATGACCATCGGATTCAGGTCAAGTCCGCAGCGCAAGGCCGCTGTTAGAATTCAGTCATTGCTTTTCGCACCATTGTGCACTGCCTGTAAAGCATGAACCTCGGCATTCCGCTTTCCGTTCTGGATCTCGCTCCCATCGTTGAAGGTGGCAGCGCCGGCGAATCGTTTGCGCACACCCTGGACCTTGCGCGGCATGCCGACCGCTGGGGTTACCGGCGCTACTGGCTCGCCGAGCACCACGGCATGCCGGGAATCGCGAGCGCCGCGACGGCGGTGTTGATTGGCCAGGTAGCGGCGGTGACCTCGAAGATGCGCGTAGGCGCGGGCGGCGTCATGTTGCCAAACCATGCGCCGCTCGTGATCGCCGAACAGTTCGGCACGTTGGCCGCGCTGTTCCCCGGCCGCATCGACTTGGGGCTCGGGCGTGCACCGGGTTCGGATCAGCGCACCAACGCAGCCTTGCGTCGCAATCTCGCTACCGATCCCGAGGCCTTCCCGCGCGATGTTCAGGAGCTGCTCGCGTACTTTGCCGGGGAAGCACCGGTGCGCGCGGTGCCTGGCGAGGGTGCGGACGTGGCGGTATGGATTCTTGGCTCAAGTCTGTTTGGCGCACAGTTGGCGGCGGCCCTGGGCTTGCCTTATGCCTTCGCTTCGCATTTCGCGCCCGCGCAAATGTTCGATGCCGTGGCGCTTTACCGGGAACGCTTCAAACCGTCACGCTATCTCGACCGGCCCCACGTAATGCTCGGCTACAACGTGTGCGCCGCCGATACGGACGAGGAGGCGCGTTATCTCGCGACCTCCTGGCAGCAGTCCTTCGTGCGCCTGCGCAGCGGCCACCCCGGGCGTCTGCCGCCGCCGGTGCGAGGCTATGCCGAATCGCTGCCGCCCGCCGCACGCGAGCTGCTCGATAGCATCCTCGCCTGCGCAGCCATCGGCACGCGCGCGACGGTGAGCGCGGAAATCCAAGCCTTCGTCGTGCGCACCGGCGCCGATGAATTGATCATCACGAGCAATATGTACGAGCACGCCGCGCGTCTGCACTCTTATGAGATTGTCGCCGGTCTGCTCGAGGAGTAAACCCATGCTTGTCTACGATGCCAAGAGCCCCGCGCCGCGTTGCCTGCGGATGTTCCTGTTGGAGAAACGCTTGACGTTGCCGGCGCGCACCGTCGATGTCATGACTGGCGAGAATCGCGAGGCCGGATATCTCGGCGTGAATCCCGCCGGGCAGGCGCCCGCGCTGCGACTCGACGACGGCCGCACGCTCGCCGAGGGCGCGGCCATCGCCGAGTATCTCGAGGAGCTGTATCCCGAACCGTCGCTGATCGGACGCACCCCCGAGGAGCGCGCCGAGACCCGTCAATGGTGGTGGCGGATCGAACTCAACATTACGGAATTCATTCACAACGCCTATCACTACGCCGAGGGTTTGGAGCGCTTCAAAACTCGCATTCCCGTGGCGCCGGAGGCGGCGAACGGTCTGAAGCATGTCGCCCAGGACCGTCTGCGCTGGCTCGATGGCATGTTCGGCGCGGGGCCTTACCTCTGCGGCGCGCGCTTCACCGCGGCCGACATCTGGCTGGATTTCGGACTCGCGGTGAATCAGCCGTTCGATCGCAAGCTGCCGAAGATCGGGCCGTGGTTCACACGCGTCGCCGCGCGGCCGAGCGCCGCGCAAAGCCGCGTGTTGTTGTCCGGCTAGGCGGCAATCCGTGTCCAGCCTCCCGGTCCGTTGTTCCATGGTGTCGGTGATCGTGTTGCGCACCACCGGCAAACGCACCGAGATGCTCATCGCGCGGCGCCATGATGAGTACCTGAACGGCGTGTGGAGTTACATCGCCGGCCACATCGCGCAAGGCGAGGCCGGCTGGCAGGCGGCCCGCCGGGAGCTGCGCGAGGAGACCGGCCTGGTTCCGGACGAGTTCTATGCCACGAGTTTCTGTGAGCAGTTTTATCTTGCCGAGAGCAACTCGATCGAGATCGTGCCGGCCTTCGTGGCGCGAGTCGACGCCGCGGCCAGCGTGCAACTCAATGCCGAGCACTCCGCATTCCGCTGGGTGTCTCTCGACGAAGCCGCGGCACTGCTGCCCTTCGGCAGCCAGCGCGATCTGCTCGCTTATGTGCAACGCGAGTTTATCGCGCGTGCGCCGGCGGTCTTTCTGCGCATCCCCTCCGATTAACGTACCTTGCCGTTTACAATGGCGAGCAAGCTATGCGTGCGGAGCAGGGTGATCGGACCATGGAACATCTCGATACATTGCGCAAGATCGTCGGCGCCGCGCAGGTCTTGACCGGTACCGACGCCGAGCCCTACGCCGTGGATTGGCGCGAGCGCTATCGCGGCCGACCGCTCGCGGTGGCGCGCCCCGGCTCGACCGATGAGGTCGCGGCGCTTGTGCAGCTCTGTGTGCAGCAGCGGATTCCCGTGGTGCCACAAGGCGGAAACACAGGGCTCTGCGGCGGGGCGACACCCGATGTGTCCGGCCGCGCGCTGATTCTGTCCTTGCAGCGCCTGAATCGTGTGCGCGGGATTGATACCGACAACGACAGCATGATCGTGGAGGCAGGCTGCATACTGCAAACCGTGCAGGCGGCTGCGCGCAAGTCGGACCGCTTGTTTCCGCTGAGCCTGGCATCCGAGGGCAGTTGCACGATCGGCGGCAACCTTGCCACCAACGCCGGCGGTACCCAGGTACTGCGCTACGGCAACATGCGCGAGCTGGCGCTCGGGCTCGAGGTCGTGAGCGCACAGGGCGAGACCTGGCACGGCTTGCGTGGACTGCGCAAGGACAACACCGGCTACGATCTGCGCGACCTGTTCATCGGCAGCGAAGGCACGCTCGGCGTGATCACCGCGGCCACGCTCAAGCTCTACCCCACGCCGGCGGCGCAGTGCACCGCGCTTCTGGCGCTCGAATCGGTCAGCGCGGCGGTCGCCGTGCTCGCGCGTGCGCGTCAGGGATTCGGCGCCCTGCTCACGGGTTTTGAGCTCATGTCGGGTTACTGTTTTGAATTGGTCACGCGCTGTTTCCTGCAGCAGCACTTGCCTTTCACCGGCGCCTCCGCCGCGCTTCCCTGGTACGTGCTGCTCGAGCTCTCCGACAGCGAGTCCGAAGCCCACGCACGCGCGCGCTTTGAGGCGGTCGTGGGGGCGGCGCTCGAGGCGCGCTTGATCCAGGACGCAGTGATTGCCGAATCCCTCGCGCAGACCCGGGCACTCTGGCACCTGCGCGAGAGCATCCCGCTCGCCGAGAAGGAGTCGGGCAAGAGTATCAAGCACGACATCTCGCTGCCGGTTTCGCAGTGGAGCGAGTTCGTGGCGGGGACCAATGCGGCATTGCAGGTGGCGTTTCCCGGAATCCAGAACGTGATCTTCGGCCATCTGGGCGACGGCAACCTGCACTACAACGTCGCGGGTGGTCCGGCCTGGAGTGAAGCACGCCTGCTTGCCCGTCAGGACGACGTATATGCACTGGTGCACGATCGCGTGCATGCCGTGGGCGGCTCCATCAGTGCCGAACACGGCATCGGCCAGCTAAAGCGCGATGCGTTGCCGCGTTACAAAAGTGCCGTGGAAATGGCGCTGATGCGTGATATCAAGCGGGCGCTTGACCCGCAGAACATCATGAACCCGGGCAAGGTGTTGACGGTGGACTGACTGGGCCGTGCGGGGCGTGCCGTGTATCGGATTGCATCCGGCCTGCTGGCGACGCTTGTGATGCAGGCGCACGTTCTCCAATCGCGATTTCCGGCCGATCATGAATGGAATCTCGGCGTGAGCCGGAAAAAATTCTTGTTGCCCAACAACAGTTGTCTTGATGTAAATCATGCACGCGTCCAGTTGCGCGCATTAGAATCGACGTAGTCGTGTTAGTTGCGCGCGTTTGTATTTATGCATGCTTGTGTGTGCGGTGACCTGCGCGCTGTTGAAGCTTCACACGCAACATTCACTGTACTTGTTGCGGAACTCCCGGTGAACGGTTGCCTCCAAGTACCCGGCCGTGCGAGGCGAATCCGGCTGTCGCCGCCCGCCAATCAACGTCATTCCAAGGAGTGCACACGCTGAAACTATCGCCACTCTGATCTGCGGGCACCATGCCCGCATGGCTTGCACTGTTTGTACGTCTGCCTGCGCTCGCGGGTCGTAACGTACGTTCGCCACGGGCGCGCCTTTTTTAACACAACCCAATCAGCAACACGGGGTGTTTTGCATGACACAGGTGACTGTGCGTACTTGAGGTAGACACATGCTTGATGAAAACGACGTCTGGATCATTTCATTGGCCGGGATGTCTGTGGTGGCTCTGGTGTTCTTGTGGGTGATCTTCGAGGCTCGCCGGGTACCGCGTGCCCAGCGTGTACAACCCGCACGCCGCCTGGCGCCACGGGTACGCCGCTGGCTCTTCGTGGTGCTCATCGTGGTGTTCGCCGGCGCGAGCTACGCCTCACTGAAGAATTATCCGATTCCGCCGCAACATTCGCCGTTGCATGCCAAACAGGTGGTCAACGTCGTTGGTCATCAGTGGTATTGGCAGATGAGCAGCAAGCGGATTACCGCCGACGAGCCGGTCGAATTTCGCGTTACCAGCGCCGACGTCAACCACGGTTTTGCCATTTATTCACCCGAGCCCGACTTCCGTATCCTGGTGCAGACCCAGGCGATGCCGGGCTACTACAACAAGATTCTCTACACCTTCAAAACGCCCGGCACGTACACCGTGGATTGTCTCGAGTACTGCGGTCTCGGGCATTCCGCCATGACCACAACGTTTCAGGTCGTGGCGCCTGACGACGGAGGGCCATCGGCATGAGCCCGGACGACAGCTTTTTTGCCCATGGTCGCGAGCGTGCGGCCGCGGTGCCCGGCGGCAGTCCCTCGGTACTTTATCCCGCGAGCGAAAAGCTTTCGCGTCGAGAACGCCTGGTTTTCTACAATTATCTGATTTCGGCTCTGGTGCTGTACCTGGGCCTTATGGCTCTCGGGCTCACCATGCGCATGTCCCAAGCCACCTGGGCAGGCGTCGGCCCGCAGCTCTTCTATGAACTCCTCACCATGCACGGCACCGGCATGGTGGGTACCACGGCGATGGTGACACTCGCCGTGATGTGGTTCTTCCTGCGCAAGTACGTGCACCTACATCTGTGGGCGTTCCTGACTACTTATCTGATGTTCCTGGCCGGCAGCCTCGCCATCATCGTCTCGATCTTCGTGATGGGTTATGCCGGCATGTGGACCTTCCTGTATCCGCTGCCGGTGCATTCCGAGGACGTGTGGCCGGCAAGCGCCGCGGCGCTGTTCTTCATCGGCTATCTCATCATCGGCATAGGATTTCTGCTGTTCTTTCTCGATGCCTCAGCCGGCATCCTCCGCAAGTACGGCAACTTCGCGCGCGCCATGGGCTGGCAATGGCTGTTCGGCGGCAAGGTCGACGAGAAGCTGCCGGTCGCGGTAGTCGCGAGCACCATGGTGATCATCTCCGATTCCATCGGCATCCTCGCCGGTTCGGTGGCGCTGGTGATGTGCCTGGTGAACGCCTACATTCCCTCGGTGGTGTTGAACGCGCTCCTGGTGAAGGAGCTTACCTACTGGTTCGGCCACATGTTCATCAACGCCACGATCTTCATGGGCGCGATCGCGATCTTCGAGCTGCTGCCGCGCTACACGCACAAGCCCTTCAGGATTAACCGCATTTATCTCTGGGCTTGGGCCGTGAGCTTGATCGCGGTGATCGTGGTGTTCCCGCACCACTTGCTTATGGATTACGCACAGCCGCAGTGGATGGAAATCATGGGGCAGGTTGCTTCTTATGTGGAGGGCCTGCCGGTATTTCTCGAAACCGCCTATTTCGTGCTGACCCAGATCTACCGCTCACAGATTCGCTGGACCATGGCGCCGCGGCTCATTGTGCTGTCGGTGTTCGGCTGGGCCGCCGGCATTGTGCCTGCCATCATGGACGGCACCATCGTGGTCAACAAGATGATGCACAACACCCAGTGGGTGGACGGCCACTTCCATTTTTATCTGATTCTGGGCGTGCTGCCGATGGCCTTCGCCACCATGTACCACGTGGTCGGCAGTCGCGAGCGCTCGCCGAGGGATCATTGGAGCGACAAGCTCAGCATTCCGCTCTATCTGCTGGGCGGGCTGATCTTTACGCTCGCGTTTCTCGATGCCGGCGACCATAGCGTGCCACGCCGTTACGCGATTCATATCGCGCAGTGGCTGCCCTACGACAAGGCGGGTTCGATCGGCGCGATGTTGATCATCTTGGGCATGCTGCTTTTCGCCCTGCGCATTACGCTCGGCCTGTTGAAGCCGCCCACGCTGGCGCTGGGCGAGGCTGCGCAAACCTTGGAGAGCCCGCGGGATGCTGCCGTCGCGGGTGCTGTGACGTCGGCCGACGCGGTAGCGTTGGAGGTTCCCGCCAATGCGGACGTTGCGCACCTTGCTGGTTAGCTTCATCGTGATTGTAGCGGGCCTGCTGGTGCTCTCGGCCGCCACCAATCGCTTCCATGCCTTCACCAGCGCCACGGCGGAGCGTGTCGTGGTGCGGGACAACCGGCCACTCGTTCCGGCGGTGGAGTTGCAGGCTCAGACGGGTACGCGCATCAACCTCGCGAATCTGCGGGGCCAGTGGTTGCTGGTGGATTTTGTTTACACGCGCTGCACCAGTTACTGCGCGGTGCTCGGCGCGGAGTACGGAGAACTCCAGCGCCTGCTCGCGCGACCGCTTGCGCGCCACCGGGTGCGGCTCGTGAGCATCAGCTTTGATCCGTCACAGGACACACCGGCTGCTTTGACACAGTATGTGGCTCGCTACGGAAGCAACGCAGGAAGTTGGCTCGCGGCGCGGCCGGTAACGGCGCGTGGCCTGCGCGAGCTCGAGCATACCTTCGGCGTGATCGTCATCCCCGATGGCCATGGCGGATTCAACCACACGGCTGGCATGGATATGGTGGACCCCGAAGGGCGCCTGGTGCGCGTCATAGGCCTTGGCTATTCGCCGGCCGAGGTGAGCCGTACGGTGCTCAAGGCGCTGCAATGAACGCGATACTGCGGCGCTGTGCGCTCAGCGTGCCGCTGTCGGTACGCCGGCATCCGGTGGCCGGTGCGCTCGCGCTCTTCGTCGTGTTGCTGCTGCCACCGGTGTTCAAACCGTTGCAACTGCACATGACGCTGCAGATGCTGGTACAGGTCCCGTTATTGATTGCCGTGGGTTACGGCTTGCGTGCCGCCGTGCCGCGGCGCTTTGCGCGCGCGATTGACGCCTCGAACGGCAACGGTATCCCGGGCCTCTTGCTCGCGAGCTTTACCTTGGCATTCTGGATGCTGCCGCGCTCCATGGATGAGGCGGTGATCAATCCTGCCGCCACGGCCGCCAAGTACCTGACGTTGCCCTTGCTGGTCGGCCTGCCCATGGGCTTGAGCTGGCCACGCATGAATTT
>JBOIBB010000133.1:0-3559 GCA_050739335.1 Gammaproteobacteria bacterium | reverse complement strand
CGGTTATAGGCGCCCTGCAGTACCGGCAAACTGGTCCAGATCTCGGAATTGTGCAGGCCGCCGCCGTCATCGAAGATGCCAACCACCTTCCAGTTGTACCGCCCGCTGTGCACGGTATCGCCCAACTGCAGGCCCTGAAACAGGCGAGCGGCGCCCGCACCCACGATGATCTCGTTCATCCCCGGCTGGAACATGCGGCCGGAGACAATGTGCACTTTGGAATGCACCTTGAAAACATCGGACGTGACGCCGCGGAACGAGACGTTCGCCGGCAGCCCGCTGCCACGCTTCTTGAGGTTGATCTGCACCAGCAATTCGGGCGACAGGATCGGGCCCTGCTGATCCTGCGCCACGCCCGGTGCCTGGCCGACGATAAACGTCGAGTTGCCGGACAGCACACTATTCACTTCGCTGCCGGCGCCGCCGCGCAGCACGATCGCTGTATCGGGTGAGCCGGTGTTCGCGAGTGCGGCACGGAAGCCGGCGCGAATCGAGAGCACCGCCACCACCACCAGCACCACGCCCACAAAGCCGATCACTGCAACCAGCGAGGAATCCAGTCGCCGCCCGAGGTTGCGGAAATTCATCAGGCTCACCGCCACGAGCTGCCGCAGTGCGTTCATCCGGCTCTCCGCAGCGCGTTCACCACCTCGAGACGCACCGCGCGGCGTACCGGCAGGAGCGCCGCGAGCACTCCCAATATCAGCATCAGCAGCACGCCGAGAGCGGCGCCCGCAGCCGGCACATATAACCCCGGAAGGAATTGCAGCAGACCGCTCGGGATCGCGGCCACCACAGCAAACGACAGTGCCAGACCGACGATGCCGCCGGCAAGTGTCAAGGCGAGCGATTCCGCAAGCACCAGCCCGATTAGACGCGGGTTACCGAACCCCAGGGCCTTGAGTACCGCGAGCTCCGCAGTGCGCTCGCGCACTCCCTGCGCCATGGTGTTGGCGGTGACCAAGAGCAACGTGAACAGCACCACCGCCACCACCGCGCTCACGATGCTGCCGATGTCGCCGAACTGCGATGCGAAATCCGACACGAAGGCCTGCTCGGTTGAGGTGCGGGTCTCGTTTGGCGAGTTCGCAAACAGTGCGTCTACCGCCTTGGATACCGTGCCCGCCTCAGCCGGGTCCGCAATCGCCAGCACGAACCAAGTCACGCCATCAGTGCCGAAGCTGCGTGCATCATTCAGATAGCTGTAGTGCATGAACAAATACGTATCGGCGCCCTTCTGCGGGCTGGTATAAATGCCATCCAGCGTCACGTCCCAGGTGTTGCCCCCGGTCTGCTGGCGCCAGATGTTGGAGCGTAGCGGTATCTGTTGGCCGATTTTCCAGCCGTATTTTTCCGCCAGTGCCGTGCCTGCGATCACGCCGCGCTTGTCCGCGCGCCAAGCGCGCTTCTCGGCCTCGGGCATCGCATAATCGGGATACACCGCGAAGAAACTGTCGGCGCGCACCGCCATGGCGAAAATCGAATTCCCGACGTCCTGGTAGTAGCCACCGACATAGCCCTCGGGATTCACGTGCTCGACACCCGGGACACGTGCGATGCGTTCGGCATAGGCGATCGGCAGAGACACCGTGAGCGAGATCGAGCTCATGGTCATCAAGCGATTGTTGCCCGCGAAACTCGCACCCAGCGTGAAAGCCTGGCGGATGGCCATCAACACGCCAAATAGCAGGAATGCGAACACCACCGACAGCAGCGTAAACATCAGGCGCGTCTTGTGGCGCGTGAGATTGGCCCAGAATAGCGGCAGATATTTCAAGTGCGTCTATCTCGCTGTCCAAGACCACCAGCCACGGCGCAGTGCATACACGCGCGGCATTATTTCCCGTCGCTCCGGAGCCTTCCAGTTACTGCCGTCATCATCATCGCCTGACAAGTGTCAGCACGCTGTCGCCGAAAGCGGGCAGTGCTTCCGATGGACTAACCGTCTACGGCTGAAAAGCTACCTCCGGTCGGCACACGGACGCCGAAGTGGAGTATGCGCATTCAGCTCGGCCTTAAAGTATGGGCACGCCAGGCACACATCTGACAACAGCCTCGGCACCAGGGGTTGGCACACGATGCGGCCACAACCGCCATCCATGGGGAGTCTCGCAATGCTCAAGCATAATCATGCCATACGCGGTGCGCAGCGCACACGCCGTTTGCGGTTGTATCTGCCGCGGCTTGCGTGCCTGATCGGCGGCGGACTGCTTGCCTGTGCCGCCCACGCGGGCACCATCGTTACCGACACTGTGATCAGTCAAACCAGCGCGGCACAGACTTCGGTTCCGGTGACCTTCGGCCAGGTCTTCAAGGATGGCGACGTTCCGCAGGGCGACACGCTGAGCGCGACGCTTGCTGGCCAGCCTGTGTCGTTACAGGTCGATGTCAAGGCCACCAATCCCGACGGCAGTCTGCGCCACGCGGTGTTGACCGCACTGATTCCATCCATCGCTGCCGATGCCACTGAACCGTTGGCGATTTCCACGGCATCGCCTTCCGCGTCTGGCGCGGCCGTAACGCTCGCCCAGTTGCTCGCTACCCAATCTGACGCCACGGCATCGCTCAACATCGGCGGGACGGTCTACACCGCCGACGCCAAGGCGTTGCTCACTGCCGCCAATTCAGCCAACGCCTGTGCAGCCTGGTCAACCCAGTGCAACGTCTGGCTCTCGGGACCTCTTGTATCCGAGTGGATCGTCAACGGACCGGTAAAAACGGCCGGGGGCACAGCCAGTCCTAATTTGAATGTTTACTTCGACGTGCGGGCCTACGCGGGGAGTTCCCCCGGTACCATCGCCTACGTGCGCACCGACATCGTGGTGGGGAACACCTGGGCCTACACACCGCAGGCGCAGCCGCAATACACCGCGACCCTGACCTCGGGCAAGGCGAGCTACACGAGTCCGCCGCTTACCCAGTATGCCTACACCCGCTGGCACCAGAACCTTTGGTGGAGCAATACTCCGCAGGTATATCTACAGCAAGACACCCAGTACATCCAGGCGAGTATGGCGGTGTCGCGTTTCGAAGTGCTGCAACCCGATGAGACCTTCTTGAGCGGCTTGCGCCAGTCGTGTGCACCTCTCGACTACTGCGATCAGACACAAGCCATGGGCAATACCGGCGCACAAGCATCCATCGGACCACTGCCCCAGTGGACCGCCACCTACATCATTGATCCGGACATTCGAGCCTACAACTGGATGCTCGCGAACACCGACGCCTTGGGGGCCTACTCAATCCACTATCGGGATCAGGCAACCGGCTGGCCGTTGAGCATCGTGAAGCATCCCTACGTGACGCTTTGGGACTGGAGCTACGCCCAGGGCGTCGCGACGGGCGGTAGCTCGGAAGCCGCCAAGTACGCAGCGGACTTGCTGCCAAACTGCACTAACGATTCGGTGGTCACGAGCTGCACCAACGCATGGTATGGCACTTGTAATCCGGATACCTGGGACAACGCTCACCAGCCAGATGAAGCCTACGTCGCTTACATGGTGACCGGCTCCTATTACTACATGGCGGAGGTCGCCTTCGGGGCGTCGAACAACGAGCT
>JBOIBB010000132.1:0-3120 GCA_050739335.1 Gammaproteobacteria bacterium | reverse complement strand
GAAAGGCTGACCTGGCCCGGAGCAAGACACGCATCGCCCGGTGCACAAGTTGCCATTGAATCGGATGCTTTTCGGCAGATGACGCGGATGGCGGCGCCCGAGCCGGAATCGCGAGATTCGAAGCCGCGCGAACTCGACATAGCCACGCCGTTCGGCAAGCTCGCGGTGCTCGAGTGGGGAAGCTCGGCTGCGCCGCCGCTCCTCGCCTTGCACGGCTGGCTCGACAATGCCGCGAGTTTCGCGCGGCTCGCACCCTTGCTGGCGGCCGAGTGTCGCGTGATCGCGCTCGACCTGCCGGGTCACGGCCACTCCGAGCATCTGCCGAAGCAGGCGTGCCGTTATCACATCGTGGACCAGGTGGATGTGATATTGAGCGTGGCCGATGCGCTTGGGCTGGAACGTTTCGATCTGCTCGGCCATTCCCTCGGCGCCGGTATCGCATCGTATGTGGCCATTGCCGCACCGCGGCGCGTCAGCCGATTGATTCTGATCGAAGGCTTGGGCGCGCTCACGGATGATGGCACGCAAACCCTCACGCGCTGGCGCGAAGCCTTCGCCCCACGTAAACGCGGTACGCACCCGCAACGCGCATACCCCAGCGTGGAGCCGGCGATCGCCGCGCGCGTAGCTGCCGGCGGACTCGATGCCGATGAGGCCCGTCCCATTGTCGAACGTAATTTGCGCAAGACCGGGGCTGGCTATGTCTGGCGCAGCGATTCCCGCCTGCGCCGGTTGACTCCGCTACGTATCGAGGAGGCGCAGGTGCGCCGTCTGCTGGCCGGCATTGCCGCGCCAACGCTGCTGTTGCTCGCGGAGCCCGCAACATCCTATCTGCCGACTGCAATAATTGAGGCGCGCGCGGCCTGCGTGCGCAACATCCATATCGAACGCATCGCCGGGCCGCATCATTTGCACATTCACTGTGCCAAACAGGTTGCAGAGCTCGCCGCCGATTTTCTGCGGCGCGCATAACGGATTCTTTGAGCAACCGGACCGGGTAAGACTCTGCCGCGCCGATGGCATGATCTGCCGACGATTTCCGTAACCGTTGGAGATCTGCGGTGTCGTTTATGCACGTGCTGGACGAGGGTTTGGCAGCAAATAAGACGCTGAAACAATGAGTTGTAAGCGGCTGGAAATTCTACAAAGTGCGTCTATACTTGAATCGAGTTTGATTGCTGTGGTCTGTGTCTTCTTGCCTGCCAAATCAACAAAAAGAAGGAAGTGACACTAGGTACTTAAAAGCCAGGAGCGTATCGCTATGCGTAAAGATCTTCCAAGTCTTCTCGCTTCTCGCTTCTCGCTCTAGTTTTGCTAGTTCTAGGCCCTGGTAGCGCATTGGCGCAGGCCAACGGCACCATGGTGCAACTGTCGGGGAATGTTTCACCGGCCTTGGCGCGTGCGAGCCTGGTTGTTCATCGCGACCCGTCTTCGGTAATGAACGTGATAGTCGCATTGAAGCTGCGCAATACCGGACAGCTTCACGAATTCCTGCAGGCGGTCCAGGATCCGACTAGCTCCATCTATCATCAGTTCCTTACCCCGCAGGAGTTCAATGCGATGTACGGCCCGACTGCGGCGCAGGCAGCGGCCGTAGCAGCTTATTTGAAGCAGCAAGGGTTGAATGTTATCGGCGTGACCCCGGACAACCGTCTGATCCACGTTAAAAGTACGAGCGGCGCGCTCGAACGTGCCTTCGGTATTCGGATGAACGACTACACCTATCACGGTCGAGCGGTATTTGGTACGCCAGACAGCCCGCAGTTCCCGAGCGCCATCGCGAGCAGTGTGCAGGCCGTTCTAGGCTTGAGCGACATTGTCCGGTTCCACCCGGATATTGTTCCGCCTTCGGGATTTACGCCCGCAACCTCCGGTGGACCCGTTGGCTATTCGCCCCAGCAGATCGCTACAGCCTACAACTGGCCCTCGATTACGAATACGGCGTTCGGTGCCGGCGTAACTATTGCAATATTGGAGTTCAACGCTGACGGCTTTACGTCCAGTGACCCTGCCGCATTCTGGAGTTACTACGGGCTGCCATCGCACACGCTGACCGTAACGAATATGGATACCGGAACCCCTGGTAGCGTCGGCCTCAACAATACCGAGGCGACCGTTGACGTGGAACGGGCGGGCGCGATGGCGCCGGGTGCGACCATTGCAGTGTATGACGCACTAGTTACTAGCGACCCGTTGGGATCTACCTCATTCCTCGGAGCGATGGCGGAGATGCTAGATAAGGTTATGAGTGCCAGCAGTGCGAAAGTGGTAAGCATCAGTTACGGCTCGCCGGAGAGCGATTTGGCATCCGGCTCCGTGGACACCCTTGGCACATGGGAGAACATGCACTCCTATTTTGAGACGGCGGCGGCCGAGAATATATCGGTATTCGCATCGGCGGGCGATGACGGGTACTCCGACGGGGTAAGTGGTGATACCGATGTGGCTGGCTACCCGTCCTCGGATCCTTACGTCGTGGCCGCGGGGGGCACATCGCTGACACTCACCAGCAGCAACACAATTTCTAGCGAAGTGGTTTGTAACGACGCCAGTGGTGCCACTGGTGGTGCACAGAGTTCTATCATTACTCCCGAACCCTCTTGGCAGGTCGGTAACGGCGTGCCGCAGAATGGCGTGCGCAATACCTCCGATGTGAGCATGGATGCGGACCCCAACACTGGCTACTCGGTTTACGAAGGTGGCGGTTGGCTTGCTCCTCCCAACGCTCCCGGCGGGGGCACCAGTTTTGTCGCACCGCAGCTCGCGGCCTTGACCGCAGATTGGATTTCGCTCGCGGGCGGTGAGGACATGGGCGCAGCGGACCCGGATATCTACGCGGATGCCAACAGCAGCAACTACGGCACCGACTTTCACGATATCACTTCCGGCAGTAACGGTGCGTTCAGCGCGGGTCCGGGCTGGGATCACCCCACCGGATGGGGCTCGATCAATGCAGACGAGCTGCTCACACATATTGCTGGAGGCATCGCGCTTTCGCCGCCCCAGAATATATCTGACGAATATCTCGGATGCGTGGGGAATGCGGACGAATACAAGGTAAGCTGGCAGGCGCCTGCGATCGGTACACCCACGGGCTACAACTTTCAGTGGGACGAGCCG